>NZ_JBVIWC010000030.1:0-91804 GCF_055594965.1 Kitasatospora sp. NPDC040550
CGAATCCAGCCGCAATCCGATAAAAAGCGCACGCCGAATAAGCACCGAGCCGAGACGCGAAAAAGCGAAACGACCGGCACGAACCGGAAGTGGTGTTTCAAGGGATTGGCTGCCTCAGGACCGTCCGCGCAGATGCGTGTCCGGTGCTCCCTGCCGGGCAGCTCGAAGAACTGTACGCGCATCTGGGTCCGGATGCAAACGACCTGCAAAAGGGGGCAGGCCGGGCCCCGGGGAGAGGGGTCCGGCCTGCCTGGCGCGAGCGCGTCGAGCGCGCAGCCGGCTCAGCTGTTGGTGGGGAAGCCGAGGTTGATGCCGCCGTGCGAGGGGTCCAGCCAGCGCTGGGTCACGGCCTTGCCGCGGGTGAAGAACTGGACGCCGTCCGGGCCGTACGCGTGGGCGTCGCCGAACAGCGAGGCCTTCCAGCCGCCGAAGGAGTAGTAGGCGACCGGCACCGGGATCGGCACGTTGATGCCGACCATGCCGACCTCCACCTCGAACTGGAAGCGCCGGGCCGCGCCGCCGTCGTTGGTGAAGAGGGCGGTCCCGTTGCCGTACGGGTTGGCGTTGATGAGCGCCAGGCCCTCGTCGTAGGAGGCGACGCGCACGACGGAGAGGACCGGGCCGAAGATCTCGTCGTTGTAGACGGACATGCCGGGCTTCACGTGATCGAACAGCGTGGGGCCGAGCCAGAAGCCGTCGGCGGTCGGGCTGCCGTTCTTGTCCTCGGCGGTGACCGGGTGCTTGCGGCCGTCCACGGCGAGCTCGGCACCGTCGGCGAGGCCGGACTCCACGTAGGAGGTGACCTTGTCACGGTGCTGGCCGGTGACCAGCGGGCCCATCTCGGAGTCGCCGTTGCAGCCGGGGCCGACCTTCAAGGTGGCGATCCGCTGCTTGATCTTGTCGACCAGCTCGTCACCGATCGGGTCGACGGCGACCAGGACGGAGACCGCCATGCAGCGCTCGCCGGCCGCGCCGAAGCCGGCGTTGACGGCGGCGTCGGCAGCGAGGTCGAGGTCGGCGTCGGGCAGCACCAGCATGTGGTTCTTGGCGCCGCCGAGGGCCTGCACGCGCTTGCCGTAGCGGGTACCGGTCTCGTACACGTAGCGGGCGATCGGGGTGGAGCCGACGAAGCTGACGGACTTGACGTCCGGGTGCTCCAGCAGGCGGTCGACGGCCACCTTGTCGCCGTGCACGACGTTGAAGACGCCGTCCGGCAGGCCGGCCTCCTTCCACAGCCCGGCCAGGAAGTTGGCCGCGGACGGGTCCTTCTCGGAGGGCTTCACCACGACGGTGTTGCCGGCCGCGATGGCGATCGGGAAGAACCACATCGGCACCATGGCCGGGAAGTTGAACGGCGAGATGATCGCGACCGGGCCGAGCGGCTGGCGGATCGAGTAGACGTCGATGCCGGTGGAGGCCTGCTCGGTGAAGCCGCCCTTGATCAGCTGCGGGATGCCGCAGGCGTACTCGACGACCTCCAGGCCGCGGGCGATCTCGCCCAGCGCGTCCGAGTGCACCTTGCCGTGCTCGGCCACGATGATCTCGGCCAGCTCGTCCCGGCGGGCGTTCAGCAGCTCGCGGAAGGCGAAGAGCACCGTGCTGCGCCGGGCCACCGAGGCGGTGCGCCACTCGGCGAAGGCCGAGGCGGCGGCGGCCACGGCCTGGTCGACCTCGGCGATCCCGGCGAAGTCGACCTGGCCGGCGACCTGGCCGGTGGCCGGGTCGAAGATGTCACCGCGGCGGGGCGCGGCACCGGCGGTGGCGACCGACCGGCCGCCGATCCAGTGAGTGATGTGCTTGCTCAAGTCCGTCTGCCTCCGAAGTCCCGGGCGGCGTCCTGCCACCGGTCCGGTCTGGCGCCGCCCGCGAGAGGGTCGGGCGACGGGAAATCACGGGGCTACCGCGCTCGTCTCCCAGTCTGCTGGCCTCCGGAGCGCGGCTCAACGAACAGGCTGACGGGGATCGCGGATTCAGCCTTACAGGTCGTCCGGTCGTCCGCCCACTGCGCCGAACGGGTGGGGGTCACGGCCCGGCGGCTCAGGACTCCTCGTCCTCCAGGTACGGGTCGTGCAACCCGTCCGCCGCCTCCTGGGTCTCCAGCAGGTCCAGCCGGAGGTCCTGCGCCCAGGCCAGCGCCCACCGTTTGAGCCCGTCCACCGCGCCGGCCTCGACCCCGCGGGCACGGAACCGGCCGTCCGCCGCCTCGGCCAGCGTCTCCAGCCGGTCGGCGAGCCCGCCCGGCTGGAAGTCCGGGTCCAACTCCCCTGCCAGGGCCAGCAGTTCGCCCTCGCGGTAGTTGCGGGTGAGGGCGTGCACGTCGATCAGGTCGCGCGGCATGCCCCGGTCGACCAGCAGCGCGGTGGTCAGCGCCGCGGCGTCCTCCAGGGCCACCACCGGCAGCACCAGCGGGGGCCCGTCCGCCTCCGGGGCGCCGAAGTCCAACCGGACCGGCCGGTGGCCGAGCGGCTCCTTCCGCAGCTCCACCGAGTGGACCCGCCCGCCCAGCGCCAGCCGTACGGTCAGCTGTTCCAGCCGCGGCGTGCCGGGCCGTTCGGCGACCCCGCCGCCCGCCGCGCGGTACGCCTCGGTCAGTGCGGCGGCCACCTCGGGCAGGTCGGCGCCGCCGGTGGCCAGGGTGAGTCCGTCCTGTCGGCAGGCCGGGACCCCGTGGGCGCGCAGCGCGTGCCCGCCGGCCAGCGCCAGCCCGTACCGGGTGCAGACGGGCTCGGCGAGGGCGGCCAGGCGCAGCTGGGCGGCACCCGGCCGGAGGGAGGGGTCGACGGCGTGCGGGGCGGTGGTCACGCCTCCAGTCTGACCCGGGCGCCCGCCCCGCGCGCTGCCGCCGCGAACGGCCCGCGAACCTCCCGCGACCGGCACCCAGTCCGTCCGCGACCCGCCGCGACCCGCCCGCGCTACCAGCCGCCGAGCCCGGCCGCCGCCTCGTGCAGGGCCAGCTCCAGCAGCACCGGGTCGTTGAGCCGCCCGGAGCCGTCGGGCGGCACCAGCCAGCGCACGCCCCGGCTGCGGCGTCCGGGGTGCGGGACGACGATCCAGGTGCCCTCCCCCGCGCAGCGCACCCCGGTGCCGACCCAGCGGGCGGCGGTGCCGACGGGCACCAGGAAGCTGACGTGCTCCTCGCCGAAGTCGGTGAGGACCGGGCCGCGGAAGCCGGTGTCCAGCACGTCCAGTGCCGGTCGCCCGAGCCGCCCGGGGACGGCGAGGACGTCCCAGCGGCGCCCGGCCGGTAGCAGGACCAGGCCCAGCCCGGTGCGTTCCCACTGCTCCCGGAAGTCGTCCGGGTCCGCTGCCACCTGGGCGAGCCAGTGCAGTCCGGTGCTGTCCATGTCGTGTCCCCGCTCCTCGCCGTTTCCTACGGTCGGACGTGGCGGGAGTGCGAGACCCGCCGTCACCGAGGAGAGGCGGACGGCGGGTCCCTCTTACACGGGTCGCGGGAGATACCCCACGATCGGAGGTGGTCAGCTGTCGAAGCCGAGCCCCATCCGGTCGAGGGTGCGCAGCCAGAGGTTGCGGTGGCCGCCGTTGCGGTCGGCGCGCTCCAGCGAGCGGGTGGTGATCTCGATCCCGGCCCAGCGCACCGGTTCGGGCGGGAACGGCAGCGGCTTGGAGCGCACCATGTCCAGCGAGGTGCGCTCGGTGCGCTCGCCGGCCAGCAGGTCGAGCATCACCTCGGCGCCGAAGCGGGTGGCGCCGACGCCGAGCCCGGTGTAGCCGACGGCGTAGGCGACCTTGCCGCGGTAGGCGGTGTCGAAGAAGGCCGAGAAGCGGCTGCAGGTGTCGATGGCGCCGCCCCAGGCGTTGGTGAAGCGCAGCCCCTCCAGCTGCGGGAAGCAGCGGAAGAAGTGGTTGGCCAGGGTGCGGAAGGTCTCCGGGCGCTGGTCGTACTCGTGCCGGACGTGGCCGCCGTAGTGGTAGACGGCGTCGTAGCCGCCCCAGAGGATCCGGTTGTCGGCGGACAGCCGGAAGTAGTGGAACTTGTTGGCGCTGTCGCCGAGCCCCTGCCGGCCGCGCCAGCCGATCGAGGCGAGCTGTTCGTCGCTGAGCGGCTCGGTCATCAGCGCGTAGTCGTACACCGGGACGACGTACGGACGGACGCGCTTGAGCAGGGACGGGAAGACGTTGGTGCCGAGCGCGACCCGGCGGGCGTGGACCCGGCCGTACGGGGTGCGGGCGGCCATCCCGCTGCCGTGCTCGCGCAGCTCGGTGGCCCGGGTGTGCTCGTAGATCCGGACGCCCAGGCCCAGGCAGGCCTCCTTGAGGCCCCAGGCGAGCTTGGCGGGGTGGACCATCGCCACCCCGTCCTTGTCCCAGAGGCCGCCGAGGAAGGTCGGCGAGTTCACCTCGGCGCGCAGCTGGTCGGCGTCCAGGACGGTGAGCTCGAAGCCGTACCGGGCGACGGCCTCGGCGACCTCGTGCAGCTCCTCGACCTGGTGCGGCTGGGTGGCGACGTCGATCTCGCCGGTGCGCTCCCACTCGGCGTCGATGCCGTAGCGCTTGAGGGTGGCCTCGATGCCGTCCAGGTTGGCGGCGCCGAGGCGTTCCAGCTGGGCGAGTTCGGAGGGCCAGCGCTCCAGGCCGTTGCCGAAGCCGTGGGTGAGGCTGGCCGCGCAGAATCCGCCGTTGCGCCCGGACGCGGCCCACCCGACCTCGTGGCCCTCGACCAGGACGACGTCCAGCGAGGGGTCGCGCTCCTTGGCGATGAGCGCGGTCCACAGTCCGGAGTAGCCGCCGCCGACGACCAGCAGGTCGCAGGCGGTGTCGCCGACCAGGGCGGGCAGCGCCTCGGGCCGGCCGGGGTCCTCCAGCCAGAAGGGGGTGGGCCTGGCGTCACTGAGTGCGCGGGCGGAGTCCATGCATTATCAGCCACTTTCCACGAATAGGTGATGGTACGAACCACCGCTGACCGACCGTACGTCAGGCGGTGGCCTTGCGGCGGTTGCCGAGCCACTGGCCGGCCACGGTCAGCGCGACCGCGGCCACGAACATCGCGGTGCCGATGACGTTCACCTGCACCGGGATGCCGCGCTGCGAGGCGCCCCAGACGAACATCGGGAAGGTGACCGTGGTCGGGCCCGAGTTGAACTGGGTGATGATGAAGTCGTCGAAGGAGAGCGCGAAGCTGAGCAGCGCGCCGGCGGCGATGCCGGGGGCGGCCAGCGGGAGGGTGACCCGCAGGAAGGTCTGGACGGGGGTCGCGTAGAGGTCCTGGGCGGCCTGTTCGAGCCTCGGGTCCATGCTCATCACGCGCGCCTTGACCGCCGTCACGACGAAGCTCAGGCAGAACATGATGTGGGCGATGAGGATGGTGGTGAAGCCGAAGGGGATGCGCATGTTGAGGAACAGCGTCCCCAGCGAGGCGGCCATGACGACTTCGGGCATGGCCATCGGCAGGAAGATCATCGCGGTGGTGGCCGAGCGGCCGCGGAAGCGGTAGCGGGCCAGCGCGAAGGCGACCATGGTGCCGAGCACGGTGGCGCCGATGGTGGCGAGCACCGCGATCTGCAGGCTGAGCGAGAGCGACTGGCACATGTCGGCCACGCCGCAGGGGTTGGTCCAGGCGTCGGTGGAGAACTCGTTCCACTCGTAGTTGAACTTGCCGACCGGCTTGTTGAACGAGAAGGCCAGCACGACCAGGTTGGGCAGCACCAGGTAGGCCAGGGCCAGCAGGCCGGCCAGGACCACCAGATGGGCGCGGACCCACTTCAGGATGCGGGACATCAGACCAGTTCCTCCGTCCCGGCCTTGCGCATGTAGACCGTCACCATGCCCAGGATCAGGGCCATCAGGATGAAGCTCAGCGCTGCCGCCGTGGGGTAGTCGAGCACGTTCAGGAACTGCTTCTGGATGCCGTTGCCGACCATCTGCTCGCTCGGCGAGCCGAGCAGCTGGGCGTTGATGTAGTCGCCGGAGGCGGGGATGAAGGTGAGCAGGGTGCCCGCGACCACGCCCGGCAGCGAGATCGGGAAGGTGACCTTGCGGAAGGTGGTGAAGGGCCGGGCGTAGAGGTCGCCGGCCGCCTCGTGCAGCCGGGGGTCGATCCGCTCCAGCGAGGTGTACAGCGGGAGGATCATGAACGGCAGGAAGTTGTAGGTGAGGCCGCAGACCACGGCCAGCGGGGTGGCGAGCACCCGGTCGCCGGAGGTGAGCCCGACGGCGTTGGTGAGGTCCAGGACGTGCAGGGTGTTGAGCGCGCCGACCACCGGTCCGCCGTCGGACAGGATGGTCTTCCAGGCCAGCGTGCGGATCAGGAAACTGGTGAAGAACGGCGCGATGACCAGGATCAGGATGACGTTGCGCCAGCGCCGGCTCGCCTTGAAGGCGATGGTGTACGCCAGCGGGTAGCCGATGGCCAGGCAGAGCACGGTGGCGATGGCCGCGTAGGAGAACGAGCGGACGAAGTGCCACTTGTACTCGACCAGGGCGTCCCAGTAGGTGGCGAAGTGCCAGGTGACCTTGAAGCCCGCCTCCAGCGAGCCGGTCTGCAGCGAGGTGGACGCCTGGTACACCATCGGCACGGCGAAGAAGACGACCAGCCAGGCGATGCCGGGCAGCAGCAGCCAGTACGGGGTGAGCTTGCGCTTCGGCTTCGGCGCGGGCTCGCCGAGCGGGATGACCTGGGGGGCGGCCGCCGGGGTGGTGGTGGTCATGCGGCCTCCTCCGCGGTGCCCGCGTCGATCGCCTGCGCGGCGTCCAGGGCGAAGGAGTGCGCCGGGTTCCAGTGCAGCTGCACGGGGGCGCCGGGGACGATCCGGGCGTCGCGCTCCATGTTCTGCTCGAAGACGGTGACCTCCTGGCCGCTGTCGGTGCGCACCACGTACTGGGTGGAGACGCCGATGAAGCTGGAGTCGAGCACCGTGCCGGCGAGCCGGTTGCGGCCCTCGGCGACCGTCTCGGAGGCGTGGCTGATGGTGATCTTCTCCGGGCGCACGCCCAGGTGGACCAGCTTGGCCTCGGTGGCGCAGCGCGCCTTCGGCACCGCGAGCCGGCTGCCGGCGACGGTGAGCAGCAGGTCCCCGCCCGCGCCGCCGGTGACCTCGGCGGGCAGCAGGTTGGACTGGCCGAGGAAGTTGGCCACGAAGGTGGTGCCGGGGTTCTCGTACAGGTCGGCGGGCGCGCCGAGCTGCTCGACCCGGCCGCCGTTCATCACCGCGATGGTGTCGGCCATCGTCATGGCCTCCTCCTGGTCGTGGGTGACGTGCACGAAGGTGATGCCGACCTCGGTCTGGATCCGCTTGAGCTCCAGCTGCATCTGGCGGCGCAGCTTGAGGTCGAGGGCGCCGAGCGGCTCGTCCAGCAGCAGCACCTGGGGGTGGTTGATCAGGGCGCGGGCGACCGCGACGCGCTGCTGCTGGCCGCCGGAGAGCTGGTGCGGCTTGCGCCGGGCGTACTGGCCGAGCTCGACCAGTTCCAGCATGGACTCGACCTGCTTCTTCACGTCCTTCTTGCCGCGCCGGCGCAGGCCGAAGGCGACGTTCTCGAAGATGTCCAGGTGCGGGAAGAGCGCGTAGCTCTGGAAGACGGTGTTGACCGGGCGCTTGTACGGGGGCAGCGCGGTGACGTCCTGGCCGCCGATCAGGACGGTGCCGCTGGTGGGCTCCTCCAGGCCGGCGATCATGCGCAGGGTGGTGGTCTTGCCGCAGCCGGAGGCGCCGAGCAGGGCGAAGAAGGAGCCCTGGGGGACGGTCAGGTCGAGCGGGTGGACGGCGGTGAAGGAGCCATAGGTCTTGCCGATGCCGGTGAGGCGGACGTCGCCGCCGGCCGCGGCGCGCAGCTGGTCTGTCATGGGGTGTCTTCCTGGGTCTTTCTGCCGGGGGTGGGGGTCAGGCGCCGATGAGCTTGGAGAACTTCTGCTCGAAGTCGCTCTCCTCGGCCTCGGTGAGGGTGCGGAACACGTGCGCCTTGGCCGCCATCTCGGGGGTGGGTACGACCAGCGGGTTGGCCGCGCTGTCCGGGGCGAGGGTGGCGAGCTCGTCCTTCATCCCGGTGACGGCGGAGACGAAGCCGATGCCCGCGACCAGCTGCGCCGCGATCTTCGGCTGATAGTAGAAGTCGATCAGCTTCTCCGCGTTCGTCTTGTGCCGCGCCTTGGCCGGGACCAGCATGTTGTCGGTCGAGGCGAGGTAGCCCTTCTCCGGGATGACGAACTCGATGTCCGGGTTGTCGGCGCGCAGTTGGATCAGGTCGCCGCCCCAGGCGACGCAGGCGGCGATGTCCCCGGAGGACAGCTCCTGGCCGTAGTCGTTGCCGGTGAAGCGGCGGATCTGCTTGTTGTCCACGGCCTTCTGCATCCGGGCGATCGCGCCGGCGTAGTCGTCGGCGGTGAACTTCGCCGGGTCCTTGTCCATGTCGAGCAGGACCATCCCGATGCTGTCGCGCATCTCGGAGAGGAAGGTGACCCGGCCCTTGAGCTCGGGGTCGTCCAGCAGCTGGGAGACGCTGGTGACCTCCTTGCCCTTGGTCGCCTTCCGGTTGTAGGCGATGACGGTCTGGATGCCGGCCCAGGGGTAGGTGTAGAGCCGGCCCGGGTCCCAGTCGGGGGCGCGGAAGCGGGCCTCGACGTTGGTGATCGCGGTGGTGACGTTCGCCGGGTCGAGCTTCTGCGCCCAGCCGAGCCGGATCAGCCGGGCGGCCATCCAGTCGGTGAGCACCACCAGGTCGCGGCCGGTGTCCTGGCCGGCCGCCAGCTGCGGCTTGACCTTGCCGAAGAACTCGACGTTGTCGTTGACGTCCTCGTTGTACTTGACCTTGATGCCGGTGGCCGCGGTGAAGGCGTCCAGGGTGCCGTGCTTCTGCTTGTCCTTCTCGTCGGTGTCGACGTACAGCGGCCAGTTGGAGAAGTCGACCTCCTTCTCGCTCCCCGAGTGGTCCTCGGCGGCGTTGGCGGTCGAGTCACCGGTCGCCCTGGGGGCGGCCGGGATGCCGCAGGCCGCCAGGGTGCCCGCCCCGGCGGTCAGGGCGGCGGCGCGCAGCAGGGTGCGGCGGCCGACCGCGGCCCGGCCGCTGGTCAGACTGCGTTCCCAGGCCCTGCGGACGGGTTCGGGCAGACCGTCGGTGAGCTCGTTGAACGCCTTGAACGCCATGGAACGGGCCTCCTGGGGGGGGGACGGCGGGTGCGTGGGGGAGCACCCGGCCTGAGGGGTTATCGGTCTCCGAAGACGGTGCGGTGCCAGTCCTTGCGGGCCACCGCGGTGGTGTCGAACATGACGTGCTTGACCTGGGTGTACTCGTCCAGCGAGTACTGGGACATGTCCTTGCCGTAACCGGACGCCTTGTAGCCGCCGTGCGGCATCTCGCTGATGATCGGGATGTGGTCGTTGACCCAGACGCACCCGGCGGCGATCTCCCGGGTGGCGCGCAGCGAGCGGTGCACGTTGCCCGTCCAGGCGGAGGCGGCCAGGCCGTACGGGGTGTCGTTGGCGAGCCGCAGGCCCTCGTCGTCGCCGTCGAAGGGCAGCACCACCAGCACCGGGCCGAAGACCTCGCCCTGGACCACCTCGCTGTCCTGGACCGCACCGGTGATCAGGGTCGGCGCGTAGTAGGCGCCCCGGGTGAGGTCGAAGCCGTCGTGGCCCTTCTCCGGCGCGGGGCCGCCGGTGACGACGGTGGCGTAGGAGCGGGCGCGCTCGACGAACCCGGCCACCCGGTCCCGGTGGGCGAAGGAGACCAGCGGGCCGAGGTCGGTGTGCGGGTTGCGGGGGTCGCCGATCCGGACGGCCGCGAAGAGCTCGGCGACACCGGCCACGAAGGCGTCGTAGAGCGGGCGTTGGACGTACGCGCGGGTGGCGGCGGTGCAGTCCTGGCCGCCGTTGATCAGTGAGGCGGCGACGGCGCCGTGCACCGCGGCGTCCAGGTCGGCGTCGTCGAAGACCACGAACGGGGCCTTGCCGCCGAGCTCCAGGTGGGTGCGCTTGACGCTCGCGGTGGCGAGCTCGGCGACCCGCCTGCCGACGGCGGTGGAGCCGGTGAAGGAGACCATCGCGACCCCGGGGTGGGAGACCAGGTGCTCGCCGGCGGTGCGCCCGGCGCCGGTGACCACGTTGACCACGCCGTCCGGGATGCCCGCCTCGGTGCAGGCCCGGGCGAACATCACCGAGGTCAGCGGGGTCAGCTCGGCCGGCTTGAGGACGATGGTGTTGCCCGCCGCGATCGCCGGGAGGATCTTCCAGGCGGCCATCTGCAGCGGGTAGTTCCACGGCGAGATCGAGCCGACCACGCCGATCGCCTCGCGCCGGACGTAGGAGGTGTGGTCGCCGGAGTACTCGCCGGCCGCCTTGCCCTCCAGGTTGCGGGCGGCGCCGGCGAAGAACGCGGCGTTGTCGACGGTGCCGGGGACGTCGAACTCGGTGGCCAGCTTGACCGGCTTGCCGGTCTGCGCGGTCTCCACCCGGGCGAGGTCGGCGGCGTTCGCGCCCAGGACGGCGGCCAGCCGGGTGAGCGCCTCGGACCGGGCCCCCGGGGTGGCCGAGGACCAGCCGGGCAGGGCGTCCCGCGCGGCGGCGACGGCGGCGTCCACGTCCCCGGCGGTGGCCAGCGTGACCTCTTCGGCCACCGTGCCGTCGGCGGGGTTGACGACCTGGAAGGGCTCTCCGCTCCCCCGGGCCTGACGGCCCGCGATGTACTGCGCGCCCGTGCCGAAGTCGGTCAGGTCCATCTGGGTTCCTCCAAGAGCCGGCGGTTCGACCGCGCTGCGGCGAAACGCTTCCGCGGTGGGGGTCTGCGGTCCCGCTGACCTTGCCAACTGCGGGGTTGACGTGACAAGGGTCACTTCGACAGTCTCGACACGAAGGGCCTTACAGAGTGCAAGGCTCCTCGCAGGGCAACAGGTCGTCGCGACGATGCATGATTCACCTGACACTCTGTCCCCTTCACCCCCTCCCCTCCCACCTCCCCCGCCCTGGAGGCCCGCGATGCTCCCCACCGTCGCCCGTGTGCTCGACCTGGAGGTGATGCGGCGCGGCCTGCCCCAGGTGGTGGCCGGCGCCGACCACCTGGAGCGACCGGTCCGCTGGGTGCACGTCAGCGAGCTGCCCGACGTCGCCGGCGTGCTGCAGGGCGGCGAGCTGGTGCTGACCACCGGCATCGCGCTGCCCGAGGACCGCGAGGGCCTGGCCCGCTACGTCCGCGACCTGGACGACGTCGGCGTGGCCGGCCTGGTGGTCGAGTTCGGCCGGCGCTACTTCGACTCGCTCCCGCGCGCCCTGGTGCACGCCGCCGAGCAGCGCGGGCTGCCGCTGATCGCGCTCCGCCGCGAGGTGCGCTTCGTCGCCGTCACCGAGGCCGTGCACGCCCTGGTGGTGAACGCCCAGCTGGAGCAGCTGCGGGTCTCCGAGTCGGTCCACCAGGTCTTCAACGAGCTGGTGGTCGAGGGTGCCGAGCCGCCCGAGGTGATCCGCCAGGTGGCCCGGATGGCGGGCGCGCCGGTCGTCCTGGAGAACCTGGCCCACCAGGTGCTCGCCCACGACAGCGCCGGACGCCCCGAGGCCGAGCTGCTGGAGGACTGGGAGCGCCGCTCGCGCGGGGTCCGCCCGCCCGGCCGCACCGGCCACGACCCGCGCAGCGGCTGGCTGGTGACCACCGTCGGCGCCCGCGGCCAGGACTGGGGCCGGCTGGTCCTGGTGCTGGAGCCGGGCCCGCTGCCGGAGGGCGAGGCCCACCCGCACGCCATGCTGCTGGAGCGCGGCGCCTCCGCGCTGGCGCTCAACCGGCTGGTGGTGCGCGACCGGGAGAGCCTGGAGCGGCAGACCCACCGCACCCTGCTCTCCGGCATCCTCACCCACGCGCTGACCGTCTCCGAGGTGGCCCTGCGCGCCCAGGCGCTCGGCGTCCCGCTGGACGGCCGACGGCTGGTCGGCGTGGTGCTGCGCCAGCGCCGGGGGCCGATCCCGGCCGCGCTGGAGGCCCAGGCCCGGCTGCGCGACTTCACCGAGCTGGCGGCCGGCGCGGTGCGGGCCAGCCGGCTCTCCGCCCTGGTCGGCGCGCTGGACGACGAGGGCGTCGGCCTGCTGATCGCGCTCGGCGCCCAGCAGGACGAGCACTCCGCGCTGGAGGCCTTCTCGGCCACCCTGCGCCGGATGTCCGCCGAGTCCGGCCGGGAGCCCGCCGACACCCCGGGGCCGGTCGTCGCGGTCGGCTCCTCGGTCGGCTCGGTCCGCGACGCCCGGCGCACCCTGCTGGAGGCCGCCCAGGTCGCCGACGCGGCCCTGCACGACGCGCCCGGCGGGGGCCGGACCGCCTCCTACTACCGGCTGCCGGACGTCCGGCTGCGCGGCCTGCTCCACCTGCTGCGCGACGACTCCCGCCTGCAGACGTACGTGGAGCGGGAGTTGGGCCCGCTGCTGGCCCACGACGCCGAGCACAACGGCCAGTTGGTGCAGATGCTGCGGATCTACCTGGAGCAGGGCCGGAACAAGTCGGCGGCGGCCGACGCCGCGCACCTGTCCCGGCCGTCCTTCTACGACCGGCTGCACAAGGTCGAACGGATCCTCGGCGTCGACCTCGACCAGGTGGAGTCCTGCCTCTCCCTGCACGTGGCGCTGCTCGCCCTGGACGCCGTGCGCCGGTAGGGCCGGACGGGGTCACACCCCGGTGATGCGCCCCCAGACCTTGTGCAGCTCCGGCCGCTCGGCCGAGGTGACGTCCCGCATGCTGCGCAGCCGGGCGCGCATCTCCTCGGTCGGGAACACCAGCGGGTTCTCGGCGAGTTCGGCCTTGTCCTTGTCCCCGCTGTCCGCCAGCACCTCGCGGGCGGCCGGCACCGGGCAGATGTACTGGACGGCCGCGGCGAGCTCGGCGGCCACCTCGGGCTGGTAGTAGTAGTCGACCAGCAGCTCGGCGTTGCGCTTGTGGACGGCCCGGTTGGGGATCATCAGGCTCTCCGCCCACAGCTCGCCGCCCTCCTCCGGCACCACGAAGGCGATGTCGGGGTTCTCCGCGGTGAGCTGGACGGCGTCACCGGAGTAGGCCTGGCAGGCGATCGCGGCACCGGAGGCGAGGTCGCTGGTGTAGTCGTTGCCGGTGAAGCGGCGGACATGCCCGGTGTCGACCATCCGCTGCACCAGGTCCATCGCCTTGTGCGCGTCGTCGTCCCCGAACCGGGCGATGTCCGCGCCCTGGGAGAGCATCAGCAGCCCGAGCGCCTCGTCCAGCCCGGCGAACAGCGTGATCCGGCCCTTGAGGTCGGGCGCCCAGAGGTCGGCGGTGGACCTGAGCTCCCGGCCGAGCGCCTTGCGGTTGTACGCGATGCCGGTGATCCCGGACTGCCAGGGCACGCTGCGCCGGCGTCCCGGGTCGAAGACCGGGTTCGCCAGCTGCGGGTCCAGGTTGGCGGTGACGTTGGGCAGGTTGGCCCGGTCCATCGCCTGCACCCAGCCCAGCGAGACGTACCGCCCGGCCATCCAGTCGCTGATCACCATCAGGTCCCGGCCCGGGTCCGCGCCCTGGGTGAGCACCGGGCTGATCTTGCCGAAGAACTCGTCGTTGTCGTTGATGTCCTCGGTGTAGGTGACCGCGATCCCGGTCTTCTCGCTGAACGCGTCCAGGGTCGGGCGCTTGCCCTGGTCGTCGGTGTCGATGTACTGCGTCCAGTTGGAGAAGTTCAGCCGCTTGTCGTGCTCCGAGCGGTCCGGTGCCGAACGGCGGTCCTCGGCGACGTACGCGGACGGGATGCCGCAGCCGGTCAGCGTGCCGGCGCCGAGCAGCGCGGCCCCGCCGAGGACGGAACGCCGGCGCAGGCGCGTCGGGCCCTGCGGGCGGTCGGCGGAGGATCGGCGGGTCGGGGTGGAGCTGCGGGACATGTGGGGGCCTTCCGGAGCGTGGAACGGCCCCGGGAACACGCGGGTGCGCCCGGGGCCGTCCTGGTAGGTACGTCAGACGGTGTGCGCGTCGGCCAGCGACAGCGCCTCGTCCAGCACCGCGAGGCCGGCCTTGGCCTCCTCCTCGGTGACGGTGCACGGCGGGACGACGTGGAAGCGGTTCATGTTGACGAACGGCCAGAGCCCGCGCTGCTTGCAGGCGGCGGCCAGCTCGGCCATCGGCGCGTTGGCGGCGCCCGCGGCGTTGTAGGGGACGAGCGGCTCCCGGGTCTCCCGGTCCTTCACCAGGTCGAGCGCCCAGAACACGCCCAGGCCGCGCACCTCGCCGATCGAGGGGTGCCGCTCGGCCAGCTCGCGCAGACCGGGGCCGAGCACCGTCTCGCCGATGTGCTTGGCGTTCTCGACGATGCCCTCCTCCGCCATGGCGTTGATGGTGGCCACCGCCGAGGCGCAGGCCAGCGGGTGCCCCGAGTAGGTGAGCCCGCCGGGGAACGGCCGCTCGGCGAAGGTGGCGGCGATCTCGGCGTTGATCGCCACGCCGCCCAGCGGGACGTAGCCGGAGTTGACGCCCTTGGCGAAGGTCATCAGGTCCGGCACCACGCCCCAGTGGTCGGCGGCGAACCACTCGCCGGTGCGTCCGAAGCCGGCCATCACCTCGTCCAGGACGAACACGATCCCGTGGCGGTCGCAGATCTCCCGCACCCCGGCCAGGTAGCCCGGCGGCGGGATCAGGATGCCGGCGGTGCCGACCACGCTCTCCAGGATGACCGCGGCCACCGTGCCCGGTCCCTCGAAGGCGATCACCTGCTCCAGGTGCGCCAGCGCGCGCTCGCACTCCTGCGCCTCGTCCTCGGCGTGGAAGTTGGAGCGGTAGGCGTACGGGCCCCAGAAGTGCACCACGCCGGAGACACCGGTCTCGTTGGCCCAGCGCCGCGGGTCGCCGGTGAGAGCGATCGCGTTGGCGGTGGCGCCGTGGTACGAGCGGTAGGTGGAGAGCACCTTCTGCCGGCCGGTGTGCAGCCGGGCCATCCGGATGGCGTTCTCGACCGCCTCGGCGCCGCCGTTGGTGAAGAAGATCTTGTCCAGGTCGCCCGGGGTGCGCTCGGCGATCAGCCGGGCCGCCTCGCTGCGCGCCTCGACCGCGAAACCGGGGGCGATCGTGCAGAGCTTCGCCGCCTGCTCCTGGATCGCGGCGACCACCTTCGGGTGCTGGTGCCCGATGTTGGTGTTCACCAGCTGCGAGGAGAAGTCGAGGTAGCGGTTGCCGTCGTAGTCCCAGAAGTACGAGCCCTCGGCGCCGGCCACCGCGAGGGGGTCGATCAGCGCCTGGGCGGACCACGAGTGGAAGACGTGCGCGCGGTCGGCGGCCTTGACCGCCTTTCCGGCGGCTGAGTCAGCGGTGGGGATGCTCATGCCGGTAAGGCTAGGGCCGAGCGCCCCCGAAGTGCAGTTTCATCCTGTCAGCCGGACGCGCGACCCGCCGACAGGGTGCAAAGCGACAGGGCCCGGGTCGAAAAGACCCGGGCCCCTTGTCAGTTCAGCTGATTGTTCAGATCGCGGTCATACCCCGCCCGATGGTCACGACCCGCTAGATCGCGGTCATGACGTGCCCGATGGTCATGACCCGCTAGATCGCGGTCATACGGTGCCCGATGGTCACGACCCGCTAGATCGCGGTCATGACGTGCTTCACCCGGGTGTAGTCCTCGAAGCCGTACGCCGACAGGTCCTTGCCGTAGCCGGACTTCTTGAACCCGCCGTGCGGCATCTCGGCGACCAGCGGGATGTGGGTGTTGATCCAGACGCAGCCGAAGTCCAGGCGGCGGGACATCCGCATGGCGCGGGCGTGGTCCTTGGTCCAGACCGAGGAGGCCAGCGCGAACTCGACGCCGTTGGCGTACTCGACGGCCTGGTCCTCGTCGGTGAACTTCTGCACGGTGATGACCGGGCCGAAGACCTCGTTCTGGATGATCTCGTCGTCCTGCAGCAGGCCGGAGACGACGGTCGGGGCGTAGAAGTAGCCCTTGTCGCCGACCCGGTGGCCACCGGCCTCGACCTTGGCGTGGGCGGGCAGCCGCTCGATGAAGCCGGCCACCTGCTTGAGCTGGTTGGCGTTGTTCAGCGGGCCGTAGAGCACGTCCTCGTCGTCCACGCCGCCGGTCTTGGTCTCGGCCGCGGCCTTGGCCAGCGCCTCGACGAAGGCGTCGTGGATCGACTCGTGCACCAGCACGCGGGTGGCGGCGGTGCAGTCCTGGCCGGCGTTGAAGTAGCCCGCCACCGAGATGCCCTCGACGGCCTCGGCGATGTCGGCGTCCTCGAACACCACGACCGGGGCCTTGCCGCCCAGCTCCAGGTGGACCCGCTTGACGTCCTTGGAGGCCGACTCGGCGACCTGGATGCCGGCGCGCACCGAACCGGTGATGGAGGCCATCGCCGGGGTCCGGTGCTCGACCATCAGCTTGCCGCTCTCGCGGTCGCCGCAGATGACGTTGAAGACGCCGGCCGGCAGCTCCAGGTCCTTGAGGACGCCGCCGATGATCTCGGCCAGCAGCACGGTGGAGGCCGGGGTGGTGTCCGAGGGCTTGAGGACCACGGTGTTGCCCGCGGCGATGGCCGGGGCGAACTTCCAGACCGCCATCATCATCGGGTAGTTCCACGGCGCGACCTGGGCACAGACGCCGACCGGCTCGCGGCGGATGATCGAGGTCATGCCGTCCATGTACTCGCCGGCGGCCTTGCCCTCCAGCAGCCGGGCGGCACCGGCGAAGAAGCGGATCTGGTCCACCATCGGGCCGATCTCCTCGGAGAGGGTCAGCGCGCGGGGCTTGCCGGTGTTGCGCACCTCGGCGTCGACGAGCTCGTCGGCCCGGGTCTCGACCGCGTCGGCGATCTTGAGCAGCAGCTTCTGCCGGGTGCTCGGGGTGGCGTCGCGCCAGACCGGGAAGGCGGCGGCGGCCGAGGCCATGGCCGCGTCCACGTCAGCGGCACCGGACAGCGGCGACGTCGCGTAGACCTCGCCCGTGGTCGGGTCGACGATGTCGAGCGTGCGGCCGTCTGCCGCGTCGACGAACTCACCGTTGATGTAGTTGCGCAGCGTGCGAAGGTCGCTCACGGGTCTCTCCTCGGTCTGGGCCTGCGGCGTTGCAGATTCCGGCGCCATGGTACGTCGACGGATCCGGCCTACGAAGGGTGCCGAGTGGCCCGGCCGGGAGCGGCGCGGTCCACTGGTGGCGGAATGCGCGCCGCCCTGCGGGGGCGCGCGCGTACCGTGCCAGAGTAGCCGCAGGACTGCCGGGATCGACAGGCGCGGTACGCATCTGCGATGAAATCCGCATGGGATTTCAAGGAGCACGACGAAATCAGCAGTTTCCACGCTTGCGAACGGGGGAACGATCAGGCACAGTGGCCGCGTGGCCAACCGCGACCGGAACGCGAGTGTTCCCCTCGACGCCGCCTCCAAGGCGATCATCGAGCAGCTCCAGGAGGACGGGCGCCGCCCGTACGCCGCCATCGGCAAGGCCGTCGGCCTGTCCGAGGCAGCCGTACGGCAGCGCGTCCAGAAGCTGCTCGACCAAGGCGTGATGCAGATCGTCGCCGTCACGGACCCGCTCACCGTCGGCTTCACCCGCCAGGCGATGGTCGGGATCCGGGTCGAGGGCGACATCGAGCCCGTCGCCGACGCGCTGGCCGCCCTCGACGAGGTCGACTACGTCGTCTGCACCGCAGGCTCGTTCGACCTCCTGGCCGAACTGGTCTGCGAGGACGACGAGCACCTGCTCGAAATGATCAACAAGCGCATCCGCGCGCTTCCCGGCGTGCGGAGCACCGAGAGCTTCGTTTACCTGAAACTCCGGAAACAGACCTACACCTGGGGCACCCGATGACAGCCGACCCGGCGCAGAAGGACCTTTCCAAGACCGCCTACGACCACCTGTGGATGCACTTCACCCGCATGTCGTCGTACGAGAACTCCCCCGTGCCGACCATCGTCAAGGGCGAGGGCACGTACATCTGGGACGACAAGGGCCGGAAGTACATCGACGGCCTGGCCGGCCTGTTCGTCGTGCAGGCCGGTCACGGCCGCACCGAGCTCGCCGAGGTCGCCGCCAAGCAGGCCAAGGAACTCGCGTTCTTCCCGATCTGGAGCTACGCGCACCCCAAGGCCGTCGAGCTGGCCGAGCGCCTGGCCAACTACGCCCCGGGCGACCTCAACAAGGTCTTCTTCTCCACCGGTGGCGGCGAGGCCGTCGAGACCGCCTGGAAGCTCGCCAAGCAGTACTTCAAGCTGATCGGCAAGCCGACCAAGTACAAGGTCATCTCCCGCGCCATCGCCTACCACGGCACCCCCCAGGGCGCGCTGTCCATCACCGGCCTGCCGGGCCTCAAGGCCCCGTTCGAGCCGCTGGTGCCGGGCACCCACAAGGCCCCGAACACCAACATCTACCGCGCCCCGCACTACCTCGAGGGCCCCGACGGCACCGTCGACCCCGAGGCGTACGGCCGCTGGTGCGCCGACCAGGTCGAGGAGGCCATCCTCTTCGAGGGCCCCGAGACCGTCGCCGCCGTCTTCGTCGAGCCGGTGCAGAACGCCGGCGGCTGCTTCCCGCCGCCGCCCGGGTACTTCCAGCGTCTGCGCGAGATCTGCGACCGCCACGACGTGCTGCTGGTCTCGGACGAGGTCATCTGCGCCTTCGGCCGCCTCGGCACCATGTTCGGCGCCGACAAGTTCGGCTACGTGCCGGACATGATCACCTGCGCCAAGGGCATGACCTCGGGCTACTCCCCGATCGGCGCCACGATCATCTCGGACCGCATCGCCGAGCCGTTCTACAAGGGTGACAACACCTTCCTGCACGGCTACACCTTCGCCGGCCACCCGGTCTCCTCCGCCGTGGCGCTCGCCAACCTCGACATCTTCGAGCGCGAGGGCCTCAACCAGCACGTGCTCGACAACGAGTCGCGCTTCCTGGGCACCCTGAGCAAGCTGCGCGACCTGCCGATCGTCGGCGACGTCCGCGGCAACGGGTACTTCTACGGCATCGAGCTCGTCAAGGACAAGGTCACCAAGGAGAGCTTCAACGACGAGGAGACCGAGCGCGTGCTCTACGGCTTCCTGTCGAAGGCCCTCTTCGACAACGGCCTGTACTGCCGCGCCGACGACCGTGGCGACCCGGTCGTCCAGCTGGCCCCGCCGCTGATCTCCGACCAGTCGACCTTCGACGAGATCGAGCAGATCCTGCGGACCAGCCTCACCGACGCGTGGGCGAAGCTCTGATCCCCTGAGCCCTCCTCCCCACCCTCCGCCGAAGGGCGGCCCCGCACCCGCGGGGCCGCCCTTCGGCGTTCACGCAACGCCACGGAACATCACAGTCGTACGACCAAACATGCCTGAATGCGGGTGATTTGCCCGTGATGGACCAGAGCGCCGCAACCGCGACCGGCCCCGGTCGTTCTAATCTGACGACTGTCATATCCCTGCGGCCACCCAGGATGGAACCTCATGTCAGCGGCACCGCCTGACAACGACGTGCTGTGGGCCCGAGGGATCGTCAAGTCCCACGACGGCACCCCCGCCCTGCGCGGCATCTCCATCGGCGTCCGCGAGGGCGAGGTGCTCGCCGTCACCGGCCCGCGCGGCTGCGGCAAGAGCACCCTGCTCGGCTGCCTCTCCGCCCAGCTCCCGGTCGACGAGGGCGAGGTCTGGTTCAACAGCTCCCCCGTCCACACCCTCGGCCGCGCCGGACGCGAACGGCTGCGCCGCGACCGCTTCGGCTTCGTCGGCTCCGAGCCCCACCTGGTGCCCGAGCTCAGCGCCCGCGAGAACGTCGCCCTGCCGCTGCTGCTCGCCGGCGCCGGCAACAAGGCCGCCTACACCGCCGCCGACGAGTGGCTGGAGCGCCTGGACGTCGGCGAGATCGGCCGCCGGCGCCCCGACCGGCTGGTCCAGAGCCAGCGCCAGCGGATCGCCGTGGCCCGCGCCCTCGCCCCGCTGCCGCCCGTCGTCTTCGCCGACGACCCCACCGCCCCGCTGCACCGCGAGGCCGCCGACCAGGTCCTGCGGATACTGACCAGCGCGGCCCGCTCGCACCAGCTCACCCTCGTCCTGGCCACCCACGACCCCGAGCTCGTCCGGTTCGCGGACCGCGCCGTCGCCCTCGTCGACGGACGCCTCACCGCCCCCGCCGCCCCCGTCCCGCGCGGCGCCGCCGCCCCGGGCGCGACCGGTGCCTCCGCCGTCACGGCCACCCGCCGCTGACCGCCCCAGTCGCTGACAGAGCCGAGCCGCTGAAAGAGTCGACGTGTTCTACCTCCGTCTGGCCCGGGGCTACCGGGTGCCCGACCTCGGCCGCTGGCTGCTCACCGCACTGGCGGCCGCCGTCGTCGCCGCCTTCCTGCTGCGCTCCCTCGGCCGCGCGCTGAGCGACCCGCTCGGCGGCGCCGACGCGTTGGCGCGACTGCTCTGGTGCCTGCCGCCGCTCGCCGCCGTCGCCTGGTTCGCGGCCGTCGCCGCCCGCTCGGTGCCCGCCCGACGGCCCGAGCGGATCGCCGGCCTCACCGCCGCCGGGGCCGGCTCCCGCCGGATCCGCACCCTGATCGCCGGCGAGGTCGCCCTCGCCTGCACCCTCGGCAGCGTGCTCACCCTGCTGGTCTTCCTGGTGCTGCGCAACGACATCGCCGGCCCCTCGCTCGCCCCCGACCTCGGCATGGGCGTGCCGCTGCCCGCCGCCGCGCCGGTCACCCTGCTCGCCCTGGTCCCGTTCACCGCCGGCCTCGCCGCCGGCTTCTCGGTGCCCGTCGCCGAGACCCTGCCCGGCGGCCGCACCCGCGGCCGGACCGGCTTCGGCCCGCTGCGGATCGCCGTACCGGTCGGACTCGTGGTCATCGGTGCCGCGCTCGAACTCATCGCCCTGCGGCCCGGCGCCCCCGCCGACGGCCGTCCGATCCACCTGCCCGCCGGACTCGGCACCACCAGCACCGCTGCCCTCGGCGGCTGGGCCGGCGGCGCGCTCGGCCTCGCCCTGCTCACCGGCCCGCTGCTCGCCTGGACCGGACGGCTGCTCGCCCTCGGCCGGCCCACCCCGCTGCGGCTGCTCGCCGGACGCGGCCTCACCGCCCAGGCCCGTCGGCTCGGCCCGCCGCTGGCCGTGCTCACCCTGGTCGTCGCCCTGGTGCTGACCACCGTCCGCTACTGGATCGGCACCCCCGACAGCGCCGACGCGCTGCCCGCCGTCGAGGCCTGCCTGGTGCTCGGCTGCACGGTCGCCGCGGTGATCGCCCGGCTCGCCGAGGTCCGCACCGACCGCCGGGAGATCACCGAGGCGCTGCTGCGCCTCGGTGCCTCGCCCCGACTGCTGTTCGGCGCGGTCGCCCTGCGCACCCTCGCGGTGGGCACCACCCTGCTGCTGACCGGCGGGGCGACCGCCGCGCTGGCGGCCGCCGGACTGCGTTAGCCCTCCGCCGGTCCTGCTACCGCGGTCCTCAGCCCGCCGCGGCGAGCTGGCCGCAGGCGCCGTCGATCTCCTGGCCGCGGGTGTCGCGGACAGTGGTCGGCACGCCGTGCGACTGGAGCCGACGGACGAACTCGCGCTCGTCCTCGGGCCGGGAGGCGGTCCACTTGGACCCCGGGGTCGGGTTCAGCGGGATCAGGTTGACGTGCACCCGGTGGTTCTTGATCAGCCGGCCGAGCAGGTCGGCGCGCCAGGCCTGGTCGTTGATGTCCTTGATCAGCGCGTACTCGATGGAGATCCGGCGGCCGGACTGCTCCGCGTAGTTCCACGCCGCGTCCAGCACCTCGGCGACCTTCCACCGGGTGTTCACCGGGACCAGCTCGTCGCGCAGCTCGTCGTCCGGCGCGTGCAGCGACAGCGCCAGGCGGCAGCTGAGGCCCTCGTCCGCCAGCCGGTTCATGGCCGGCACGAGACCGACCGTGGAGACCGTGATACCGCGCTGGGACAGGCCGAAGCCGTCCGGAGCCGGGTCGGTCAGCCGGCGGATCGCGGCCAGCACCCGGTTGTAGTTGGCCAGCGGCTCGCCCATGCCCATGAAGACCACGTTCGACAGCCGCGCCTCGCCACCGGGGATCTCGCCGGCCTTGAGCGCGCGCATCCCGGCGGCGATCTGCTCGACGATCTCGCCGGTCGACAGGTTGCGGGTCAGCCCCGCCTGGCCGGTGGCGCAGAACGGGCAGTTCATGCCGCAGCCGGCCTGCGAGCTGATGCACATGGTGACCCGGTCCGGGTAGCGCATCAGCACCGACTCGACGAGCGTGCCGTCGAACAGCTTCCAGAGCGTCTTGCGGGTGGTGTCGTCGTCGCAGGAGACGTGCCGGACCACCGACATCAGCTCGGGCAGCAGGCTCTCGGTCAGCTTCTCCCGGCTGCCGGCGGGGATGTCCGTCCAGCTCGCCGGGTCGTTCGACATCCGGCCGAAGTAGTGGTTGGAGAGCTGCTTGGCGCGGAACGGCTGCTCGCCCAGCTCGGCGACGGCCTCCTTGCGCTCGGCGGGGCTCAGGTCGGCGAGGTGTCGCGGGGGCTTGGCGCCGCGCGGCGCGACAAAGGTGAGTTCTCCGGGCTTAGGCATGGTTGTTCCAGTGTCGCAGACGCGCGGGGGCCCCGGACGCCTGGCATCCGGGGCCCCGTTGCGCAACGGTCGGTGGGCGGGTCAGCTCCCGACGAAGGCCGCCAGCAGCAGCCAGACCACCGGGGCGGTCGGCAGCAGCGAGTCCAGCCGGTCCATGATGCCGCCGTGGCCGGGCAGCAGGGTGCCCATGTCCTTGATCCCGAGGTCGCGCTTGATCATCGACTCGCCCAGGTCGCCCAGGGTCGCCGTGACCGCGGCGCAGCCGCCCAGGATCAGGCCCTGCCACCAGCTGCCGCCGTCGATGATCAGCTGCATCAGCACGGCGCCGGCCAGCATCGACAGGCCGATGCCGCCGGCCAGGCCCTCGCGGGTCTTGCCGGGGCTGATCGTCGGGGCCAGCTTGGTCCGGCCGAACTTGTAGCCCACCGCGTAGGCGCCGGTGTCGCTGCAGATCGTGACGATCAGGAAGAGCACGATCCGCTGGGGGCCGTCGTCGGCCGCCAGCATCATCGCCACGAAGGTCGCCAGGAACGGCACGTAGAAGGCGGTGAACACCCCTGCCGTTATGTCCCGCAGGTAGTTCTCCGGCGGTTCGGCCATCCGCCAGACCATCACCGCCAGTCCGGTCAGCGCGAGCGAGGCCGCGGCCCACTCGACGCCGGCCCAGTAGCCGGTGGCGATCATGGCGATGCCGCCCACGACCAGCGGGATCAGCGGCGCCTTGATCTGCTTGCGCTCGGACAGCCGACTGGTCAGCTCCCAGACGCCGACCGACGCCGCGGCCATCACCACGAACAGGAACAGCGCCTTGACGACGAAGAGCGAGGCGATGATCACCACGCCGAGGCCGACCCCCACGCCTATGGCGGCCTGGAGGTTACGGCCGCCGCGCTGCTTGCGCGGCTCCGGCTGCGGGGCGGGCTGGGCGGCCACGGGTGTCTCCTGCCCTGGATGGGACGACGGCACGAAGGGGGGCTGCCCGGCCGCCCAGTGGCGCTGCGGCGGCGCGGGATGCACCGGAGCCCCCGGGTACGGCGGGGTGCCGTGGCCGGGGGCGGGGGTGGCGTCGTCGGTTATCGCGCGCAGCACGACCGTCTCCGTCACGCCCGGCGGCGGCGTCCCGGGCTGCTCGTCCCGGAACAGCGGCCCGCCCGCCCGACCGGCCTGCCCGGCCTGGTCGGCGGCGGGACCGGCCGGAGCGCCGGCCGGGCCGCCGACCGGTCCGTTCGCGGGGCCGTTGACCGGGCCGTTCGCGGGGCCGTTGACCGGGCCGTTCGCCGACCCGTGGTCGGGCGCACCGGGGTGCGGGCCGGGATCGGCCGGTACGGGAGGCATGACCTGAGTCTCCTCCGCGTCGCCGCCCCAGTACACCGGAGGCTGCTGCGAGTGATCCGAACGGAGGTCCTGGTCCCCCGGGACGGCACCCGGCCCGCCCTGGTGGGCGGCCCGGGGCTCCGGGTGACCGGGGTGCCCCGGCGCCGGACCGGCCGGCGGCCGGGGTCCCTGCGGCTGCGGCGCCGGGCGGTAGGGCTGGAACTGCTGGTCGGACGGGCCCCAGTAGCCAGGGGCGTCAGGGGCGTCGTTCATCAGACCTCGAGCAGCTCGGCTTCCTTGTGCTTGAGCAGCTCGTCGACCTGGGCCACGTACTTGGCCGTGGTGTCGTCGAGCTCCTTCTCGGCGCGGCGGCCGTCGTCCTCGCCGACCTCGCCGTCCTTGACCAGCTTGTCGATGGCGTCCTTGGCCTTGCGGCGGACGGCGCGGATCGAGACCTTGGCGTCCTCGCCCTTGGTCCGGGCGATCTTGATGAACTCCCGGCGGCGCTCCTCGGTCAGCTCCGGCAGCACCACTCGGATGATGGAACCGTCGTTCGAGGGGTTGACGCCCAGGTCGGAGTCGCGGATCGCCTGCTCGATGGCCTTCAGCGCGGTCTTGTCGAACGGCGAGACGACCGCCATGCGCGGCTCCGGCACCGAGAACGAGGCCAGCTGGTTGATCGGCGTGATGGCGCCGTAGTACTCGGCGACGATCTTGGCGAACATCGCCGGGTGCGCACGGCCGGTACGGATGGCCGCGAGGTCGTCCTTGGAGACGGCGACGGCCTTCTCCATCTTCTCCTCGGCCTCGAGGAGGGTCTCTTCGATCACTGTGAACTCCCTGTCCGGTTCATCTGCTGTTGTCCCGACCGGTGTCGGCATCGGGGCCGGTCGCGGCGGACGCCGTCCCGTACGGCGGCTTGCTGCTCAGGCCCGGACAGAATCCTGGCTGATGAGTGTGCCGATCTTCTCACTCTTCACCGCACGCGCGATATTGCCCTCCGCCAGCAGTTCGAACACCAGCATCGGGAGGTTGTTGTCCTTGCACAGGGTGATCGCGGTGAGGTCGGCGACCTTGAGGTCGCGCGCGATGACCTCGGAGTACTCCAGTGCGTCGAACTTGACCGCGTCCGGGTTGGTCCGGGGGTCGGAGTCGTAGACGCCGTCCACGCCGTTCTTGCCCATCAGCAGGACGTCGGCGTGGATCTCCAGCGCGCGCTGGACGGCCGTGGTGTCGGTGGAGAAGTACGGCATGCCCATACCGGCACCGAAGATCACCACACGGCCCTTCTCCAGGTGCCGGACGGCCCGCAGCGGCAGGTACGGCTCGGCGACCTGGCCCATCGTGATGGCGGTCTGGACCCGGGTCTCGATGCCCTCCTTGACCAGGAAGTCCTGCAGCGCCAGGCAGTTCATGACGGTGCCCAGCATGCCCATGTAGTCGGAGCGGGCCCGGTCCATGCCGCGGACCTGCAGCTCGGCACCCCGGAAGAAGTTGCCGCCGCCGATGACCACCGCGACCTCGGTACCGGCGCGCACGACCGTGGCGATCTCACGGGCGATCGCGTGCACGACGTCCGGGTCGACGCCGAGCCCGCCACCACCGGCGAAGGCTTCACCGGACAGCTTGAGCAGCACCCGGCGGCGCGAGCCCGCCTTGGGGTCCTGCGCGGTCTCCTGCGTCTCCTGCATGGACTTCTCCTTTAGTGCACCTGCTGGCTCACAGGCCTGGGCGTGCGGATGCCCGGCCTGCGCGTACACGAGAGGAGGCCACTGCCGCGGGAACCGGTTCGGTGTCCTGCACGGCAATGGCCTCCTCGTCGTTCATGGTGCCGACACGGCCCGCCCATGGACGGTTGGCGCTGGGTGAGCCCGTTCGGCGATCCGCCCGCCCCGATCAGTGGGCGGGGGCGGTTCCCAGCCTAGAGGGGCCGGGGACCAGGTGGAACGTGGCTCAGGCGCCGACGCGGAAGCGGGCGAAGCGCTTGAGGGAGACGCCGGCCTCCTCGAGGACCTTGGCGACGGTCTTCTTGTTGTCCTTGGCGAAGGCCTGCTCCAGGACGGAGTTCTCCTTCACGAAGCCGGTGACGCGACCCTCGACGATCTTCGGCAGGGCGGCCTCGGGCTTGCCCTCCTCGCGGGCGGTGGCCTCGGCGACGCGGCGCTCGTTCTCGAGGGCCTCGGCCGGGATCTCCTCGCGGGAGAGGTACTTCGGCGCGAAGGCGGCGATGTGCTGCGCGACGTCCTTGGCGACCTCGGCGTTCTCCTTGTCCAGCTCGACCAGGACGCCGACGGCCGGCGGCAGGTCGGGGCTGGTCTTGTGCAGGTAGACCGCGACGAAGCCGTCACCGTCGAACTGGGCGAAGCGACGGAAGACGATCTTCTCGCCCAGGGTCGCGTTGGCCTCGTCCACGAACTGCTGGACGGTCTTGCCGGCCTCGATCTCGGACGCCAGGGCGGCGTCCAGGTCGGCCGGGGCCGTCTTGGCGACGTGGGCGGCGATCGCGTCGGCGACCTGGACGAAGTTGTCACCCTTGGCGACGAAGTCGGTCTCGCAGTTCAGCTCGACCAGGACGCCGGACTTCTTGTCCTCGGCGATCAGCGCGGCGACGGCGCCGTTGGAGGCGTCACGGCCCTCGCGCTTCGCGACGCCCTTCTGGCCCTTGATGCGCAGGAGCTCGACGGCCTTCTCGACGTTGCCCTCGGCCTCGTCCAGGGCCTTCTTGCAGTCCATCATGCCGGCGCCGGTGAGCTCACGGAGCTTCTTGACGTCCGCGGCGGTGAAGTTCGCCATGGTGTGAATCTCTTCTCGCGTCTCGCGTGTCTGCGTGGAGTGGCGCCGGGACCGATGGTTCGGTCCCGGCGCGGGAGAGAGGGGCACCTGCCGGTGTCGTACCGGCGAGTGCCCCTCACCCGTGGTACGTCAGGCCTGCTCGGCCGGAGCGTCGGTGGCCGGAGCCTCGGCGGCCGGGGCCTCGACAGCCGGGGCCTCGACGGCGGGAGCCTCGGCGGCGGCGGGGGCCTCCTCGGCCTTCTTCTCGCCCTCGATGAGGTCCTTCTCCCAGTCGGCCAGCGGCTGGTCGGCGCCCGGCTCGGCCTTGGTGTCGCCCTTGGCAACGCCGGCGCGGGACTTCAGGCCCTCGGCGACGGCGTCGGCGATCACGCGGGTCAGCAGGGTGACGGAGCGGATCGCGTCGTCGTTGCCCGGGATCTTGTAGTCGACCTCGTCCGGGTCACAGTTGGTGTCGAGGATGGCGACGACCGGGATGTTGAGCTTCCGGGCCTCGCCGACCGCGATGTGCTCCTTCTTGGTGTCCACGATCCAAACGGCGCTGGGAACGCGCTGCATGTCGCGGATACCGCCGAGGGTCTTCTCCAGCTTGTCGTGCTCGCGCTGGAGGACCAGGAGCTCCTTCTTGGTGAGGCCGGAACCGGCCACGTCCGAGAAGTCCAGCTCGCCGAGCTCCTTGAGGCGCTGCAGGCGCTTGTAGACGGTCGAGAAGTTGGTCAGCATGCCGCCGAGCCAGCGCTGGTTCACGTAGGGCATGCCCACGCGGGTGGCCTGCTCGGCGATGGCCTCCTGGGCCTGCTTCTTCGTGCCGACGAAGAGGACGCTGCCGCCGTGGGCAACGGTCTCCTTGATGAACTCGAAGGCGCGGTCGATGTAGTTCAGCGACTGCAGCAGGTCGATGATGTAGATGCCGTTGCGCTCGGTGATGATGAAGCGCTTCATCTTCGGGTTCCAGCGGCGGGTCTGGTGACCGAAGTGGACGCCGCTCTCCAGCAGCTCCCGCATCGTGACGACGGCCATTGCCGTGCTCCTCAGGTGTTACGGCCCGACTGCGGCGACCCTCGGGGGTTCCCCTCGGGTGAAGTGCCTACGGCCGGGTCAGTCTCGGTTGTCCGTGGCGGCCAGGTGACAGCCACGCCTGACGCCCCGATCGTGCCGAGCCGCTTCCACCCGCTCGGTCCGGGGACCGGTCGGGCTCGGCGGACCGAGCGGCACTCGCACCTGGCGGGGGGCCGCGGAAGAACCGTGTCCGACCACCGGTGGCGGGGCGTGCGAAGTCGACCCGGTGGACCGGGTCGCGTGTGAAGTGTACGGGAAGCGTCGAGCGGCGAGCGACTTCGCGGGCGTCCGGGGGCCTGCGGGCGGACTGCGCCCGGGCGGCGGATGGCCTGGCGGAAGCCCGGGAAACGGCCGCGGCGGACGGGGCCGCGGCGACCGGCGAACGGGCGCCGGCTGGTCGGCTCTCTGCCCACCGACCGGTCCTCGTATGCCGTTTGTACACCGGACGGCGGCACCCGTACACCCGTCAGGGGGATGGCGGCCGGCAGTGGGGGTGGTTTGTCCACAGGAATCCGGAAGGGGGTGGTCTGGGCGGCCGGGCCCGGCCAACCTCGGGGCATGACTGGGCGCAGCGGGGTTCGAGGGGTGGTCGCGGAGGCGACCGGGTGGGTGGTCACCCGGGTGGTGCGGGGGATCGCACTGGTGGTCGTGCTCGCCCTGGTGGCGGGTGCGGGGGTGGTGCGGGCCGCCGCGGCGGGCGGGGGCGGCCCGGGCACGGGTGGCGCGGGCACAGGTGGTGCGGGCACGGGTGGCGCGGGCGGGGGCTCCGCCGACCGGGGGCCGGCGCGGGCCTGGCCGGTGGGCGGGCCCGGCGGGGTGCTGGGGCGCTTCGAGCCGCCGGCCAAGCCGTGGGCGGCCGGGCACCGGGGCGTGGACCTCGGCGCCGCGCCCGGGGCGGAGGTGCGGTCGGCGGCCGCCGGGGTGGTCGCGTTCTCCGGGCTGGTGGCCGGGCGGCCGGTGGTGACCGTCGTCCATCCGGACTCCGGGACTCCCCCACTGCGGACCACCTACCTGCCCGTCACCGGCACCGTCCCGGTCGGCACCGGGGTGGCCGCCGGGCAGGTCGTCGGACGGCTCGCCCCGGACGGGCGGCACTGCGGCGCACGGGACTGCCTGCACTGGGGGCTGCTGCGCGCGGGCCGCTACCTCGATCCACTGGCCCTGCTGGGCACGGGACGGGCCCGGCTGCTGCCGCTGGGCGGAAGGTGACCGCGCGGAACCCGAACGGCGCGGAACGTGGACGCGCGGGGTGGCGGCGCGCGGGGTGGCGGCGCGCGGCAGGGCGGGGGGGGGAGGAACGGGCGGGACGAGGGACGGACGGGGGTGGGGCGGGTCAGGTCCGGTCGAGGCCGTGCAACGCCAGGGCCACCGCCGCGTCCGCGACCGCCTCCGGGGACTCCACCGGGCAGCCCGTACGGTCCCCGGTGGCGAACTGCTCGGTCCGGCGCACGGCCGCCTCCACGATCCCCTGCAGCAGCGCCGCGGCGAGCCGGGGCTGGTCGTGGCCGAGCTCCTCCAGCGCCCGGACGACCAGGCCGACGAGCCCGCCGTGCGCCGCCCGGATGCGCTCGCGCGCGGCCTCGTCCAGTTCCAACGCCGAGATGGCCGTGACCGCCCGGTGCCTGGGGTCCCCGGCCAGCGCCAGCTGGCCCCGGACGTACGCCTCGATCCGCTCGGCGGCGCTCTCGCAGCTCGCCATCCCGGCCTCGATCTCGGCCGCCCAGAGCGGGAAGTCCACCTCGCACAACGCCTCGACCACGGCGGCGCGGGAGCGGAAGTACTCGTAGACGGAGGAGCGCGCCAGCCCGGTGCGGGCGGCGAGCGAGGGGAAGGTCAAGGCCTCCATGCCGCCCTCGGTGAGCAGGGCGCGGGCAGCGTCCAGGAGGGCTGCCCGCTGCAGCTGGCGATGCTCGGCCACCGTGGCCGCTCGGATCTTCGGCACGGACCCACTGTACGGAGCCGCGCGCGCGGCCGGAACGGCGCCGCGCATTCGGAGGAGGAGCCGGCCCGGCGGGCGGCTCCGGCGCCCGCTACCGGACGTCCGAGAGCTTGGCCCGCAACTGGAGGACGGACTTGGTGTGGATCTGGCTCACCCGGCTCTCCGTCACCCCCAGCACCTGGCCGATCTCGGCGAGGGTGAGGCCCTCGTAGTAGTAGAGCGTGACCACGGTCTTCTCCCGCTCGGGAAGGGTGTTGACCGCCTGGGCCAGGAGTCTGCGCAGCTCGCGGTCCTCGGCCACCTCGACCGGGTCGTCCGCGCCGTGGTCCTCCAGGGTGTCCACCAGGCTGAGCCGGTCGCCGCCCTCCCCCACCGGGTGCAGCAGTTCGTCGAGGGCCACCACGTTGGCGAGCGACAACTGGCTGAAAATCGCGTGCAGGTCCTCGATCGCGATCCCCATCTCGGCCGCGACCTCGGGCTCGTGCGGCGTCCGGCGCAGCCGGGCCTCCAGCGTCGCGTACGTCCGCTCGACGGCCTTCGCCTTCTGCCGCACCGAGCGGGGGATCCAGTCCAGGGCGCGTAGCTCGTCGATGATCGCGCCGCGGATGCGGCTGATCGCGTAGGTCTCGAACTTGATGGCGCGGTCGATGTCGAACTTCTCGATCGCGTCGATCAGCCCGAAGACCCCGGAGGAGACGAAGTCGGCCTGCTCGACATTGGAGGGCAGGCCGACCCCGACCCGCCCCGCCACGTACTTGACGAGTGGTGAGTAGTGGAGGATCAGCTGCTCGCGCAGCCGCTGGTCGCCGGTCTCCTTGTAGGAGCGCCAGAGTTCTTCGAGCGCGCTGCGCCCCGGGGCGCCGGGCTCCCGGGCGTCCCGGGCGCCGGGCGGGGAGGTGGCGTCCTGCGCCGGGGCGCTCGAAGGCGACCGGGGGGCGCGGGGTACGGCCGCACCCCCCGGCGCGTCCGCCTCGCCGAGCGCCCCGGTGCCGTGGACCGTCTCGACACCGCGAGCGGCGTCGGCGCGCTGGGCCGGGTCGGCGTCCCTGGTCGTGTCCGCGGGCTGGCCCGGCACCACCGTCGGCCGGCCGCCCTGACGCGACAGACCTCCCTTCGTCCCCGCCGCCTTGGACGGGAACTCGGTCGCGGGTCGCCGCTCGGTCCGCGGCCCTCCCGCGGACCGAGCGCCACCGGTCACTCTGTGTCCGGGAATGTGTGTGGGCATACGTAGGTCTGCGCCGTTCTGCCGAGTCATGTGCTGATAGGGAAGGCATGTGGAGCGTAGCGTGACCGACTCACTGCAAAGCGCTACCGCCACTCGGTCGTCCCCCGATCCGGTGGCGTTCACCCATCGGATCCGGGCAGACGAGCGGAAGAACCGGATCAGCAGGTCAGCCGGCCCGTCCCGGCCCTCTTCTCCCGGGCGCACCTGTGTTCGTGCCCCTGAGCGCTCACCTCCTGCGCACCACGCGCCAGTGCGCGCCGTGCCGCTCCACGAAGCCGAGCGAGGCCAACTCGTAGAGCCGTTGCAGGACTTCGTCCGGCGGGAGCCCGGACTGCCGGGCCAGTCGCTCGACCGGAGCGCCTTCGGCCGTGGCCGGCACGGCCTCCAGCACCCGGGCCACCGGCGGATCCAGCAAGTCCCGCGGCAGCACCGGGCCGCTGCGCTGCGGGGCCAGGTCGTCCCCGATCGCCCCGACCAGCTCGGTGATCTCGGCCGCGTCGGTGACCAGCGTGGCGCCGCCGCTGCGGATCAGCGCGTGCACCCCGGCGGAGAGCTCCGAGGTGACGGGCCCCGCGACGCCCATGGTGTGGCGGTTGAGGTCCCGCGCCCGCCTGGCCGTGCTCAGGGCGCCGCTGCGCACGGCCGCCTCGACCACCACCGTGCCCCGGGTCAGCGCCGCGATGACCCGGTTGCGGAGCACGAAGCGGAACCGGTTCGGGTGCTCGCCGGGCGGGAGCTCGCTGACCAGCAGGCCCTGCTCGCCGATCCGCCGGATCAGTTCGGCGTTCCCCTTCGGGTAGGCCACGTCGACCCCGCAGGCGAGCACCGCGACCGTCATCCCGCCGACGGCCAGCGCCCCGCGGTGGGCCGCCGCGTCGATCCCGTACGCGGCACCGGAGACCACCACCCAGCCGCGCTCGGCCAGTTGGGCCGCAAGCTCGCCGGCGACGTGGGCGCCGTAGGCCGTGCAGGCCCGGGAGCCCACCACCGCCACCGAGCGCAGCGCGAGCAGCCGCAGTGAACCGGTACCGGTCGTCCACAGCCCGATCGGACGTCCGTCGCCCAGGTCGTCCAGTTGACTGGGCCATTCCGTGTCCCCCGGAATGATGAAGCGTCCACCGACGTCCCGTACCCGTTTCAGGTCGGCCACCGGGTCGAGGCCGGGGAGTCGGGCCTGGTAGGCCGCGAGCCGGGCCCCGTCCAACCCGGGGTGGTCGGGGACGGCGCCCTCCCGGATCGCCCGCACCACGTCGACGGCGGGGAGCTCGTCGAGCCAGCGGCCGACCACGGCGTCGCCCGGTTCGCTGAGCCGGTTGAGCAGCACCCGGGCGAGGCGCTCCGGTTCGGGCGCGACCGCCGGGCCGGCTTCGCCCGCGTGGGCTGCCCGGGACTGCCGCAACAGCTGGTTCATACCGCCTCCTCGTCCTTCGCCGGGGGCCCCTCGGGCTCCGGCCGTGCTTCGGGCCGGTCGTCGGGGCCGCTCCGGCGCTGGGCCGGGATGCCGCCGAGGCGGCCGTGACCGCGCCCGGGCAGCGGCAGCCCCTGCTCGACACCGGTGCGCAGGACCAGGGCAGTGCGCACGTCCCCCCGGTCCGGCCGGTCGCGGCCGGCCAGGTCCGCGACCGTCCAGGCGACCCGGAGCACCCGGTCCAGGCCGCGGGCCGTCAGCAGCCCGCGCTCCAGCTGGCGGGCGACGTCGTTGAGCGCGCCGGCCTCGAGCTGCCAACGGGTGCGCAGTTCGTGGCCCGGCACCTCGGCGTTGGTCCGCCACGGGGTGTGCGCCAGCCGCGCGGCGGCCCGCTCCCGCGCCGCCAGCACCCGGGCCGCGACGGTCTCGGTGGTCTCCGCCGTGGTGTCCCGCTCCATCAACTCGATCCTGGTCACGGGGGCGACCTGGACCTGGAGGTCGACCCGGTCCAGCAGCGGCCCGGAGAGCCTGCCCTGGTACCGGCTGACCATGACCGGGGTGCACTCGCAGCCCTCGCCCCGCCGCGAGTACCGGCCGCACGGACAGGGGTTGGCGGCCAGGCAGAGCAGGAACCGCGCCGGGAGCCGCAGCGAACCGGCGGAGCGGGCGATCACCACCTCGCCCGACTCCAGCGGCTGGCGCAGCGCGTCGAGCACCCGCACGGGGAACTCGGGCGCCTCGTCCAGGAAGAGCACGCCCCGGTGGGCGAGGGAGACCGCGCCCGGTCTCGGCAGGCCGCTGCCGCCGCCGACGATCGCGGGCATCGTGGTGGAGTGGTGCGGGGCGCAGTAGGGCGCGGAGTCGATCAGCGGGCGCCCGGCCGGGAGCAGGCCCGCCACCGAGTGGACGGCCGTGACCTCCAGCGACTCCTTCTGGGTCAGCGGCGGGAGCAGCGCGGGCAGCCGCTCCGCCAGCATCGTCTTGCCCGCGCCCGGCGGCCCCTTGAGGTAGAGGTGGTGGCCTCCGGCGGCGGCGATCTCCAGGGCCCGCCGGGCCTCGTACTGGCCGGCCACGTCCGCCAGATCGAGGCGCAGGGCCCGCTCGTCGGGCAGGCCCCGGACGCCCGCGCTGGGCAGCATCAGGCCGGCCATCAGCGGATCCGGCCGGCCGCTGAGCGGATCCGGCGGCTCCTCCGGTGCCTCCGCCCCGGTCAGGACGGCGACCAGCTGGCGCAGGCTGCGCACCCCGATCACCGTCACGCCCGGCACGAGCGAGGCCTCGGGCGCCGTCTGCTCGGCGACCACGACCCGTTCGTACCCGGCGTCGGCGGCGGCCAGCACCGAGGGCAGCACCCCGCGGACCGGCCGCACCCGGCCGTCCAGCCCCAGCTCACCGATCAGCAGCAGGTCGGCGATGACGGACGGGTCCAGCCGTTCGGCGGCGGCCAGCACGGCGCAGGCCACCGCGAGGTCGAAGCCGCTGCCGCTCTTGGGCACCGAGGCGGGGCTGAGCCCGACGGTCAGCTTGCGCTGCGGCCAGGCCTCCCCGCTGTTGCAGACCGCGGCGCGGACCCGGTCGCGGGCCTCGGTGAGCGCCTTGTCGGGCAGGCCGACCAGGGTGAACGCGGCCACCCCGGGCTCCAGATCGGCCTGGACCTCGACGATCACTCCGTCGACCCCGACCAGCGCGACGGAACAGGTACGGGCGAAGGCCATCTCAGACCACCCCCCGCAGGTGGTCGACCAGGGCCGCACCCCGCGCCCGGTTGACCACGGCCACCAGGTCGATCCGCACCCCGCCCGGTGGGGCGGGCGGCCACTGCGGATCGGACGGCCCGGGGTCGTACCCGGGCCCGGCCAGCCGGGCGAAGTGCTCGGGCCAGCGTTCCGCCAGCCAGCGCTCGGCGAGCCGCCGCAGCCGGGCGGCCTTGGCCCGGTCGATGGCCTCGCTGGGCTGTTGGAAGCCCCGCTCGGAGCGGGTCTTCACCTCGCAGACCGCGACCGTGTCGCCGTCGAGGGCGACGATGTCCAGCTCGCCCTCGGCGCAGCGCCAGTTGCGGTCGAGGATGCGGAGCCCGGCGTCCGTGAGGTGCCGGGCGGCGACCCGCTCCCCGTAGCGGCCGAGCCCGTTCCTGGTGCTGCGGTCCTCCCCGGCCCCGCCGTCCGCTCCGGTCGCGGCCGCGTTCGGTACGGCCCGGTCCTGCACGGTCTGGTCCTGCACGATGGTGTTCTGCACGGTGACCACCTCCGCCGAGGAGGCTGCACCACCGTGCGCACCGACGCCGGGAAATTCCGTTCCCCTGTGGATAACCCGGGCCTGTGGACAACTCTTGTCACCCGCAGGAGTGAGAAGCCCCCGTCACGCGAAATTCGGCTGGACAACGCGGGACGGAGTCGTTCAACGTCAGTTCCCGAAGCCGGACTCGTCCGAGGGCAGCTCCAGATCGCTCTTCGCGAGTTCCTCGATGTTCACGTCCTTGAAGGTCAGCACCCGGACCTTACGGACGAACCGGGCCGGCCGGTACATGTCCCAGACCCACGCATCCGCCATCGACACCTCGAAGAACACCTCGCCCTGGACCGAGTGCACCTGCAGCTCGTAGTCGTTGGTGAGGTAGAACCGTCGCTCGGTCTCGATCACGTACTTGAACAGGCCGACGACGTCCCGGTACTCCCGGTAGAGCTTGAGCTCCATCTCGGTCTCGTACTTCTCGAGATCTTCGGCACTCATCCAGGCGTCCCCTCAACTTGTCACGTCCACCCATTGTGGACCACTGCACCCACGCTCAGAGCCGTACCGGATCGACCGGCGGGCCCTCTGCGAGCAGTCGCTCCAGGAAGTCCGCCAGTCCGGCCGGATAGACCGTCTCGGCGGTCCCCCGCAGTTCCTCGACCGTCCACCAGCGCGCCGCGAGCAGCTGGGCGTGCTCGTCCTCGCCCATGCCCGAGTGGTCCAGGCCCGTCTCCGTGGTCCGGGCCAGGTGGAACCACTGCTCCTGCTCGTAACGCTGTCCCCGAAAGGAGAACGACACCGTGCCGTACGCCACCAAGGGCCCCAGGGCCACACCCCGCAAGCCGGTCTCCTCCGCGAGCTCCCGCTCGGCGGCCGCCCGCACGTCCTCCCCCGGCTCCAAGCCGCCCCCGGGCGTGAACCACCACGTCTCGTCGGGCACCGCGGGATCGACGCCCAGGAACAGGAGGATGCGGTCCAGCCCGTCCAGCAGCAGGATCCGCGCCGCCCGGCGACGCTGTGCAGTCATGGCAGCGCTCCCCGCTCCTTCCGTTCGCATCGGTGGCGCTACCGATCCTGCCACCCGGCGCGTCCGTCCGGGGCGATGTTCGGCAGAGCGGCCCGACCTGCGACGGCCGCGCTCAGGAGCTGCGCCCCCGGCGGAGCCGGCGCGCCAGGCCGGCCACCCCGCCCACCGCCGAGGTCAGCACGATCAGCGCCGCGCCCGCGACGGTGGCGTAGGCGGCGGGCTCCAGCGGGCCCGGCTCCGCGGCCCTGGGGCCCGCGAAGGCGTCGAAGGCCGAGGTCCGTTCCAGCAGGGCGGTCCGGCCGAGCGGCAGCAGGGTGGCCTCGACCCTCGCCTCGACGGCGGTGGCCGGGACGGTCCCGCCGTCGACCTCCAGGTGGGTGCGGGAGTCCAGCGAGCCGACCCGGTTGTCACCGAGCATGAACAGCCGGCCCTGCGGCACCGTCACACTGAACGACTCGCCCTGACGGCCCTGGGTCGCGAGGTACGGCTCGTCCACCGGCTGCCCGTTGACCGTCAACCGGTGGTCCGCGGCCGTGGTGGCGACGGTGTCGCCGCCGACCGCGACGACCCGCTTGACCATGAGCTCCCCGCCCCAGGCCTGGTCGCGGAAGACCACCACGTCGCCCCGGCCGACGGCGCCGCCGTCGACCTTGCGGGCGAGCACGGTGTCGCCGATCCGCAGCGTCGGGTGCATCGAGGCGGTGGGGATCTTGTACGGCCGGTAGTCGACCGCGATCAGGGCGAATCCACCGATCATCAACACCAGCCCGAGCGCGATCGCGACCCCTTGCAGCACCGCGGCGGGCCGGCGGCCGGACGGAGCGGGCGCGGCCGAGTGATCGGCCGACTGTTCCACGACACTGCTCATCGACACCGTCCACCTTCGGCCGACCGGAGAACACCACTGGCACGCCGGTGGCTCGGGCGCGAACGCCGACGGGCCGTGGCACGTCCGAGCAGATTACTCGTCGGTACCACGGCCCGCGCAAGGGTCGGGGAGGAACAGCTGGAGCTCAGGACTCCTTCCGGCGCTCCGTCCGGGCCCGCGCCCGACGCACCAGCGGAAGCAGTGCGACGGCCCCCACCGCACCGACCACGGGGGGCGCGACCGGCAAGGCCGCCGCCAGGCCCTTCTGGTCGAAGGTGTCCGGCACCGGGAGCGTGGACCAGTGGCCGATCGGCCAGGCCACCACGAAGGCGCGACCGATCACGTTGTCCACCGGCACGGACCCGCCGCCCGGCTGGTCCATGTGGAAGCGGGAGTCCAGCGAGTCCGCGCGGTGGTCGCCCATCACCCAGATCCGCCCGTTCGGCACCTTGATCGGGCCGAAGGGCTGAGTCCCGCAGGGGGTGTTGCCCGGGTAGATGTACGGCTCGTTGAGCGCGACGCCGTTGACCTTGACCGGCCCGTCGTCCTTGCACTCGACGGTGTCGCCGCCGACCGCGATGACCCGCTTGATCAGGTCCTTCTCGTTGGCGGAGGGCATCAGCCCGACGAAGCTGAGCACGTCCTGGACCCCGCGGACGAAGGAGTTGCTGCTCTGCTGGGTCGGCTCGTCGCCCAACCAGCCGCCCGGGTCGTGGAACACCACGACGTCGCCGCGCTCGGGCTCGGCGCCGAACCACGGGGTCAGCTTGTCCACCAGCACGCGGTCGCCCACCTGCAGCGTGTTCTGCATCGACTCGGACGGAATGGAGAACGCCTGGACGAAGAAGGTCTTGATCACCAGCGCCAGGATCAGTGCGATGCCGACCAGGATCGGCAACTCCTTCAGGAAGGAGCGCTGCTTGCGCGGCTTGGCCGGAGCCTCCGACTCCGACCCGTCGGTCGGCCCGCTCTCCGGCTGCCGGGGCTCCGCCGGGCCGTCGGCCCCGCTCCCGTGCTCGTCGGCGGTCTGGGCGGCCGCGTCCTCGACCGCGGCGGAAGGCGCCGAGGACTCGGCAGACCGGGTCACCCGACCGCCCGGGCCCTCGGGTTCCCCGGCGCCTGAGCGGGCGCCGATCACCAAATCCCCCACAACGTCTCCTCCCTGCTGTGCGGACGCCTGCGCGCCCGCGCTCAGAGTGCCGCACAGCGGGCACCACGCTCACCACGACCATGAACGCATCAGGATTGCCCACAGCAGGCTCTCCTGACACCAACCCGGCCCCGGCGCACGGCCGGGACCGCTCCCGGCCGCACCTGCACTTCTCTATCACTCCAGGGCATCCGGCTCGCGGTTCCACACGCGCCGTCCGGCCGTCCGACGACCGGAGCGGCTCACCGCGGAGGCCGCCCCGACCGGCGAACGACGAACGGAAGGATGCCCAACACACCCATAACGAGCGGTGGTTCCAATGGAACCGGCCCAATGCCCATCGATTCCGGCGCAGTTCCGCCGGGCCGCGAGGTCGCGGCGAGAGAGGAGAGTGAACCGGGTTCGGCGAGTTGATGGATCCGGCCCAGCGGCCACCCGATCATGAAGGCGCGACCGACCACGTCGCTCAGCGGGACGGTGCCCTGCCCGGGGTTGCCCATGTGGAAGCGGGAGTCGGCGGAGACGTCGCGGTGGTCCCCCATCACCCACAGCCGCCCCTTCGGCACCGTCACCTTGAACGGCTGTCGGGACGGCGGGTTGCCCGCCGCGAGGTACGGCTCGTCCACCGCCCGGCCGTTGACGCTGAGCCGCCCCTGCGGGTCGCAGCACTCGACGGTGTCCCCGCCGACGCCGATCACGCGCTTGATCAGGTCCTGCTCGTTGTCGGACGGCAGCAGCCCGACGAAGGTCAGCACGTGCTTCGCCGGGCCCAGGACCGGACCGTCCTCGGAGGCCTTGTGATCGTTCTCCAGCCAGCCGCCCGGGTCCTTGAACACCACCACGTCGCCGCGCTGCGGCTCACTGCCGAACCAGGGGGTCAACTTGTCCACCAGCACCCGGTCCCCGACCTGGATGGTCTGCTCCATCGAGCCCGAGGGGATCACGAACACCTGGATCATGAAGGTCTTCATCACCAGTGCCACCAGCAGGGCCACCAGGATGATCAGCGGGAACTCGCGCAGCAGCGAGCGCTTGCGCCGTCGGGCCGCGCGGCGGGCGCTGCGGCGACGATCGGCGCGGCCGCGGACCGGCGCGACCGGTTCGGCCCCGGACTCCCCCGCTTCGCCCCCGTTCCCGCCCGGTTCCGGAGCCGGTCGGTCGGCGACCCGGCCCCTACCCCTGGTCCCCACGGCCACCAGTCCCCGGGACGGCGGCGAAGGCCGCGGGACGGTCCAGGCCGGTCAGGCGCGAGAACGGGTAGACCACCCAGTCCGCCCGGCCGATCACCTTGTCCTCGGGCACGAAGCCGCCGCCGGGCTCCCCGAGGTGGTCGCGGGAGTCCCGGGAGGCGCTCCGGTGGTCACCCAGCACGAACAGCTTGCCGTTCGGCACCAGGACGTCGAAGGCCACGGCGGACGGCTGGTCGCCCGGGGCCAGGTAGGCGCGCTCGTCGAGCGGCACATCGTTGACGGTGAGCGGCGCCCCCGGGCCCGTGCTCCGCACCCGGTCCCCGGCGACGCCGATCACGCGCTTGACGTAGACCGTGTCGCCGGCCGGGACCAGCCCCAGCTCCCGGCCGACCGAGCGGAGACCGTCCCAGAACCCCGGCGGCTCGGCCGAATCGCGCAGGAAGGAGCCCGTCCCGTCGAAGACCACCACGTCACCGCGCTGGGGATGCCCGCCGAAGGCGTAGGCGAGCTGGTTGGCGATCAACCGGTCGCCGGGCTGCAGGGTGTCCTCCATCGAGCCCGAGGGCACCGAGAACGGACGGGCCACGAAGGCGTTCACCAGGAGCAGGGCCGCCAGACAGATCCCGACCAACAGCAGCAGGTCCCGCGAGCGCGACCGCCCGGGCTCCTCGACCTCGGCCCCGGCCCCGGCCTCACCCTCGGCTCCGTCCCCGTTCTCGGGCTCAGCCCCGGCCCCCGCCGACTGCCGCTCCGGCTCGGAAACGACCGCGGACCGCGACAGCGAGTCCGCACCGGTGGGTGCGGGACTGCCGTCGCGGTCCGCGGGTGGTTCGTGCGTGCTCATCGGGCGCAGAGCTTACCTTGCGGTGGCCCGGTCCCTCGGAGCGCTCCGGTCCCCCGGCGCGGCCGGGGGGCGGTGGATCAGCGGTCGCGCTTCTCCTTGATCTTCGCGGCCTTGCCGCGGAGGTCACGCAGGTAGTACAGCTTGGCGCGGCGAACCGCACCGCGGGTCACGACCTCGATCTTCTCGACGACCGGGGTGTGCACCGGGAAGGTGCGCTCCACGCCGACGTTGAAGCTGACCTTGCGGACGGTGAAGGTCTCACCGATGCCGGCGCCGTGGCGGCGGATGACGACGCCCTGGAAGACCTGGACACGGGAGCGGTTGCCCTCGATGACCCGGACGTGAACCTTCAGGGTGTCACCGGCGCGGAAGGCCGGGATGTCGGTGCGCAGCGAGGCCGCGTCGACAGCAGCGAGCTTGTTGCTCATGTTGCTCTCCATCGCAGGCGCCACGGGCCGCCCACGGAAGTTCGTCACAATGGGGTGAGCTGCGGGCCGCATCGGCTGACGGCGGCCCCCCGTGGCGGGGGCGCCGGTCCACGTGCCCCCTACGGAAGGGGGCCAGCGACAGACAGCAGCGGCCTATTCTTCCACATCGACGGCCGTGGACCGAAATCGGCCGAGCTCCTCGTCCCAGGCCAGGCCCAGGACGTCGAGCGCCGCCCGGTCCTTCTTGTCGAAGGCGCCGTACTGCCAGCGCCCGACCAGATCGGGCCGGTTGGCCAGGGTGCGGGCGAAGGCCTGCTCCCGCCGCCAGCGGGCGATCTTGCCGTGGTTGCCGCTGAGCAGGACGTCCGGGACGGTCCGGCCGCGCCACTCGGCGGGCTTGGTGTAGACCGGGCCCTCCAGCAGGTCGGCCATCGCGCCGGGCGCGAAGGAGTCGTCCCGGTGCGACTCGGCGTTGCCGAGCACGCCGGGCAGCAGCCGGGCGATCGCCTCGACCATCACCAGCACCGCGACCTCGCCGCCGGCCAGCACGTAGTCGCCGATCGAGACCTCGACCACCGGCATCCGGGTGGCCGCCTCCTCGATGACCCGGCGGTCGATGCCCTCGTACCGCGCGGGGGTGAACGCCAGCCAGGGGCGCCCGGCCAGTTCCTGGGCGAGCTCCTGGGTGAACGGCCGCCCGCTGGGCGTGGGAACGACCAGGGTGGGCACCTCGCCCTCGGGGCCGCCGGCCACCACCGCGTCCAGCGCCTCGCCCCACGGCTCGGGCTTCATCACCATGCCGGGGCCGCCGCCGTACGGGCTGTCGTCCACCGTGCGGTGCACGTCGTGGGTCCATCCGCGCAGGTCGTGGACGTGCACGTCCAGCTGGCCGCGGGCCCGGGCCTTGCCGACCAGCGAGATGTTCAGCGGCTCCAGGTACTCCGGGAAGATCGAGACGACATCGATCCGCATCCCCGACTGGACGCCCGGAGTGACCACCGGGGCGGTCTCCGGGGCGCTCTCCGGGGCGGCCTCCGCAACGACCGTCGGGGCGGCCTCCGCAGCGGCTGTCGGAGCGGCCTCCGCAACGACCGTCGGGGCGAGGTCCTGCTCGGCGCTCACTCCGACTCCTCCGGCTCCTCCGAAGCACCGCCGGCGACCTCGGCCTCGTCGAGGTCGATCAGCCCGGGCGGCGGGGTGATCACGGCCCGCTGGTTCTCCAGGTCGATGGTCGGCACGATCTGGGTGACGAAGGGCACCAGCACCTCCGTGCCGTCGGCCTTCTCCACCGTGAGCAGGTCCTGGTACGGCAGGTGGACGACCGCGGTCAGCTCGCCGACCCGGGTGCCGTCGAGCAGCACCACGTCAAGGCCGACCAGCTGGTGGTCGTAGTACTCCTCCGGATCGTCCGGACGCTCCTCCGGGTCGACCTCGGAGATCAGCACGGTGCCCCGCAGTGCCTCCGCCGCGTTGCGGTCCTTGACGCCGGCGAAGCGCAGCAGCAGCCGACCGCTGTGCACTCGGCCGGACTCGACGGTCAGGGGCCCGGCCGAGGCCGGGTCGGTGAGCAGGACGGCACCGGGGCCGAGCCGGAGTTCCGGCTCGTCGGTGCGGACCTCGACACTGACGTCCCCCCGGATGCCGTGGGCACGGCCGATCCTGCCGACGACGAGCTGCACGGTGATCGTTCTCCTGGAGTTGCTGGGCGAGAAGGCAGGGACAAAGGCTGGTGACGAACACCGGTGACCAGCACCGGTGACCAACAGCGGCGGCCGGGACCGGTGACGAAACCGGTGGCCCGGACCGGTGACGGAGCTGAGGCCGGCGGCCGGAGACAGAGAAAGGCCGACCGGGACGACATGCGTCCCGGTCGGCCTCAAGCCCGACGGCTGAACGAGCAGCTGCGTCAGCGAATGTTGTCCACGTCGACCAGGTCGACCCGGACGTTGCGACCGCCGAGGGCGCCGACCACGGTGCGCAGTGCGCGCGCCGTGCGGCCACCCCGGCCGATCACCTTGCCGAGGTCATCGGGGTGCACCCGCACCTCGATGGTGTTGCCCCGACGCAGGTTGCGCGAGCGCACCTGTACCTCGTCGGGGTGCTCGACGATGCCCTTCACCAAATGGTCGAGGGCGTCCTCGATCACGATCAGGCCTCGGCGCCGGCGTCGGCCTCAGCCTCGGCCTTGTCCGACTTCTTGGCCTTCGGGGTGATGGCGACACCGGTGGTGGCGTCCTCGAAGCCGGCGACGGCCTTCGCGAACAGGTGCGAGAAGTCCTCGACCTTGGGCTCGGCGACCAGCAGCGGCGCCGGGGCCGGCAGGCCCTTGAACTTCTGCCAGTCACCGGTCAGCTTGAGGATGGCGAGCACCGGCTCGGTCGGCTGGGCGCCGACGGACAGCCAGTACTGGGCGCGGTCGCTGTCGACCTCGATCTTCGAGGGGTTGTAGGTCGGCTGGTAGATGCCGATCTCCTCGATCGCGCGGCCGTCACGCTTGGTGCGCGAGTCGGCGACGACGATGCGGTAGTGCGGGGCGCGAATCTTGCCGAGACGCTTGAGCTTGATCTTGACTGCCACGGGAGTGGATTCTCCTGGTGTTGACGTGGGTGAGCGGTCTCGCCGTCCGCGTGGGGTTGCGGGGCGGTCCGCTCAAGGGACACGCCAGCCGTAGGAGAGAGGGGTCCTGCTCGGCTGCCGAGTACTCAGCTGTCCATTCTGCCATATCGGCGGCAGGGCTCTTCACCCGGCCTTCGCAGACGGAGCCGGGGAGCACCTGCACCGGAGCTGGGAAGCATCTCGAGCCGGAGCCGAGGGAGGAGCCGGGGAGCACCTCGGGCGAAGGCACCTCGGGCGGAGCCGAGGGGGCCGGGCCGGAGCAGGGGGAACCGCTCAGGGCTCGACCGGGAGCCCCCGCTCCCGGTCAGCCCACGGACTCATCGATGCCACCGGTGCCGATCATTCCGGCCGAGCCGACTGCCCGCACAGTCGCCGACCGGTCCCGACCCCGGATTACGCGATCTTGAACGGCTGCTGGCACGCGCCGCAGACGATGGACGCCTGGGCGAGCACCGACGGCACGACCCGGACGTTGCGCCCGCAGCCGCAGACCGCCTTGACCCGGACGCCGCCCCCGGAGGAACCGTGCCGGGCGGCCGGGCCGCGGAACGCGCGGTTGGTGCCGTCGCCGGCCACCGCTTCCTGGTGCGCGCCGAGGGCGCGGTCCAGCCGCTCGATGGTCTCGGCGTAGCGCTCCTGCGTCTCCTTGAGCATGGTCACCTGGGAGAAGCCGCTGCTGGCGTGCGGCTCGACCGGGTGCGCCAGGCCCAGCTCGGAGGCGAGCATCAGGAAGCGCCGGTTGTGGTAGCGGCCGGCCCGCGAGGTGTCCCGGATGTCCCGGGCCGCGGCCAGACCGTGGGCAGCCTCGTGGAGGAGCCGCTCGAAACCGAGCCGCGTGCCACAGGCCGAGGAGGACTCGCCGATCAGTGCCTCGGGCGAGGCCAGGTCGGGGAGGTCCTGGTGGTAGGCCTGGATGTCGCTCCAGGCGGCGGCCAGTTCGGCCGCGAGGACGAGGGGCTGTGTCGTGCTCACGCTAGACCAACGATGCAGAGTGCGCCGATGTTCCGCATGTTCCCGTTCTCCGGGAATTCCCAGGGAACTCCCAGGAATGCACGACTGCGCGCGAATTGCGCGTTCCGGATCTGAGGCAAGACCAACCCCCTGCGGGTTTCGGCCCGTCGCAACGTCGGCGGGCCTCGTGAATTCCGTCCGGGGAGCGGGCTGTCGCCCCCTGGACGTACGGCCCGTGGACCCGTCGAAGTTGACAGGGCCACGGGCCGTACACCGTACCGCTATTCCGTTAATACCGGCAGTTGACCGGCCAGTAGGGATGTAACCTACTCGGCCCCCTCCGGCAGAGTTACCGGATTCTTACCCACCCGCATTCCGGGCAAATGTCGCCGCCACCGGTCATTACCCGACGACCGCCGACATCGGTGGGCGGCACGCGATCAGTACGCGCACGCCACGATCACGTCAGTACGAGCGGGCGACGATCGCGATATTGCCGTCCTGGTCGTCCGCCTGCGGCACCGAACCGTCGGCCGCGACGATGCAGCGCACCGTGACGCCCTGCTCGGCCAGCTTGGCCTCGCCCTCCGGGCCGAGGTCGGCCCAGGAGATCCGGGCCCAGCCGGTCGCGGCGGCCTCCACGGCCTCGTCGAGGGTCTTGACGTCGACGGTGCGGGACTCGCGGCGCTCGCGGGACTGGCGCAGCAGCAGCGCCTGGTCCTCCTCCAGGAGGCCCGGCAGCAGGGCGGCCAGCGCGTCGATGGAGACCGGCTCCTTGCCGCCCGGGATGCGGCGGGCCAGCATCGCGGTGCCGTTCTCCAGGTCGCGCGGGCCGACCTCGATGCGCAGCGGAACGCCCTTGAGCTCCCAGTCGACGGCGCGGCGGCCGAACGGGGTGTCGGTGCGGTCGTCGACCACGACCCGGATGCCGACGGCCTCCAGCTGGGCGCCGATCTCGCGGACCTTGGCGATGACGGCGTCGTCGCCCTTGATGGCCAGCACCACGGCCTGGACCGCGGCCAGGCGCGGGGGCACCCGCAGACCGTTGTCGTCGCCGTGGGACATGATCAGGCCGCCGACCATGCGGGTCGAGACGCCCCAGGAGGTCTGCCAGACGTACTCGCGCTCGGCGCCCTGCAGCTGGTAGGTGGTGTTGAACGCCTTGGCGAAGTTCTGGCCCAGCTCGTGGCTGGTGCCCATCTGCAGCGCCTTGCCGTCACCCATCATGCCTTCGAGGGTGAGGGTGTTGATGGCGCCGGCGAAGCGCTCCTTGGCGGTCTTGCGGCCGAGCACGACGTCGATGCCGAGCACGTTGGTCATGAAGTCGCCGTAGACCTGGGTGTGGATCATCGACGCGTACGCACGGGCGTCCTCGTAGGTGGCGTGGGCGGTGTGGCCCTCCTGCCAGAGGAACTCGGTGGTGCGCAGGAAGACGCGCGGGCGGAGCTCCCAACGGACCACATTGGCCCACTGGTTGATCAGCAGGGGCAGGTCGCGGTGGCTCTGCACCCACTTCGAGAAGTACTCGTTGATGATGGTCTCGGAGGTCGGCCGGACGACGACCGGCTCCTCCAGCTGCTTGCCGCCGCCGTGGGTGACCACCGCGAGCTCGGGCGCGAAGCCCTCGACGTGCTCGGCTTCCTTCGTCAGGTAGGACTGCGGGATGAACATCGGGAAGTAGGCGTTCTGGGCGCCCGCCTTCTTGATGCGCGCGTCCATCTCCTGCTGCATCCGCTCCCACAGGCCGTAGCCGTACGGTCGGATGACCATGGTGCCGCGCACCGGACCGTTGTCGGCCAGCTCGGCCTTGTTGATGAGGTTCTGGTACCAGCGCGGGAAGTCTTCCGCCTGAGGGGTGAGAACGGGTGCCTTAGCCATGGGCGGAATGGTACGGGGATCGGCCCCCTCACTTCGAATCGGTATCACACCGATGAGGGGGTGAGGACACCCTCAGTCGTGGCACACCGACCGCAGGGCGCCCGCAGGGGGCGCACGACCGCGACACGCGCGCACCACCCTGCACCCCTCTGGACGCCGGGCCCGACCCGCTGTTGGCTGGAGTGGGGCGGGACTTTGGGGGAGCCGTAGCTGCACACCGAAGGACCGGATGGGAGGCCGCGATGGCTTCAGCTCGGACGACCGGCACGACCGCACGACCAGGGACCGCACGACCGGCGGGCGCACGACCGACCGGCGCACGACCGCACCACCCCCCGCAGGAGGCCGCGGGGCCCGCGCGGGCGCGCGACTGGGCGGAGATCCAGGAGCGCATGCTGGTGCCGCTCTACGAGGCGGTCTACGACCGCCTGGAGGTCGGCCCGGCGAGCAGCGTGCTGGGACTGGGCTGCCGGTCCGGACTGGCCCTGCTGCTGGCCGCCGGACGGGGCGCCCAGGTCGCCGGGCAGGAGCCGCGGGACGAGCTGCGCGAACTGGCCCGGGGCCGTCGGCTGCGGGTGTGCGCAGGGGCCCGGCTGGCCGCCGCCGTCCCCCGCTCGGCCCATTCGCTGGTGACGGTCTTCGACCAGTTGCCCGGCTCCGCCGAGCCCGGGCCGGTGGTCGCCGAAGCGGCCCGGCTCACCCTCCCGGGCGGGCACGTGGTGCTCGCCGCCTGGGGACCGCGGGAGCGCTGCGAGAGCGCCCCGGTGCTGGACGCGGCCCGCCGGACGGCCGGGCGGACCGCCGCGCGCGACCCGTTCGAACTGAGCGCGCCGGGAGCGCTGGAGGACCTGCTGGCCCCGGTCGGCCTGCGTCCGGCCGGCAGCGGCCGGGTGAGCTGCCCGTTCGCGTACCCGGACCTCGACAGCGCGGTGCGCGGCCTGCTCTCCACCGGGCTGTTCGAGGCGGCCGAGGAGTTCTCCGGCGCCCCGCTGGTGGCCAAGGAGCTGGAGGAGGCGCTGCAGCCGTACCTGCGCCCGGACGGCTCGGTCCGGATGGAGAACGTCTTCCGCTACCTGGTCGCCGAGCGGCCCCGCTGAGCGCGGGCGGCCCCGCCGGAGGCGGCTCGGGCGCACGGAAACCGGGGGCGCCCGCCACCACGGCGGGCGCCCCCGGTTCCCCGGCTCACGCCTCCTCTTCGGCGGCCTTCCGCGGCACCCCGGCGGCCCGGTAGGCCGCCTCCTCGTCCAGGGTCTCCGCCTCCAGCAGCGCCGCCGCCAGCGCGTCCAGCCGGTGCCGCTCCTCGTTCAGGATCCGCACCGCGTCCTCGTAGCACTCGGCGACGATCCGCCGGGCCTCCTCGTCCACCGCGTCCAGCGTGGTCGGCGCCGCCGAGAGCCCGTACGCGCCCTGGGCGTCCGCGGGCACGGCGGTGAGCCGTCCGACCCGCTCGCTCATCCCCCAGCGGCCGGCCATCCCGCGGGCGATGTTGGTGACCTGCTCCAGGTCGCTCTCCGCGCCGGTGGTGATCACCCCGTAGACCACCTGCTCGGCGGCCATCCCGCCGAGCGCGCCGATGATCCGGCCGCGCAGGTAGGGCTCGGTGTACGAGTAGCGGTCGTTCTCCGGGGTGGAGAGGGTGACGCCGAGGGCGCGGCCGCGCGGCACGATGGTGATCTTGCGGACCGGGTCCGCGCCCGGCTGGAGCATGCCCAGCAGCGCGTGGCCGCTCTCGTGGTACGCCGTCCGCTCGCGCTCCTCCTGCGGCATCACCAGCGGTCGAACGGCGCCGAGTTGGACCTTCTCCAGGGCGTCCGAGAGGTCCCGCTCGTTGACCGCGTCCTGCTGCCGCTTGACGGCCAGCAGGGCGGCCTCGTTGACCAGGTTGGCGAGTTCGGCCCCGGTCATCCCGGGGGTGACCTTGGCCAGCTGGGTGAGGTCGGTGTCGCCGGCCAGCGGGACGGTCCGGGTGTGGATGCGCAGGATCGCGGCGCGCCCCTCCCGGTCGGGCGGGCTGACGGTGATCCGGCGGTCGAAGCGGCCGGGGCGCAGCAGCGCCGGGTCGAGCACGTCGGCCCGGTTGGTCGCGGCGATCACGATGACGCCCTCGGAGCCGGTGAAGCCGTCCATCTCGGTGAGGATCTGGTTGAGCGTCTGCTCGCGCTCGTCGTGCCCGCCCATGCCGCCGCCGGCGCCGCGCTGGCGGCCGATGGTGTCGATCTCGTCGATGAAGATGATCGCCGGGGCGACCTTGCGGGCCTCGGCGAACAGTTCGCGGACCCGGCTGGCCCCGACGCCGACGATCATCTCGATGAACTCGGAGGCGGAGGCGGAGAAGAACGGCACGTCCGCCTCGCCGGCCACGGCCCGGGCCAGCAGGGTCTTGCCGGTGCCGGGCGGGCCGCTGAGCAGCACCCCGCGCGGCATCTTGGCACCGAGCTTGCGGTAGCGCTCGGGGTGCTTCAAGTAGTCGACCACTTCGGTGAGTTCGGCCTCGACCTCGTCGATGCCGGCCACGTCGGCGAAGGTGGTGCGCTTGCCCTGGTCGGCGGTGACCGGCTTGGGCGGGGCCTTGCGGCCGAGCGGCCCGCCGCCGAGTCCGCCGGCCATCCGGCGGGCCAGCAGCACCCAGATGAAGACCAGCAGCAGCATCGGGGCGAGCGAGAGCAGCAGGTTGGTCAGGAAGCTGCGCTGCTGGACCGGGGAGGTGGCCGTGACCTCGACGCCCTGCTGCTGCAGGGTGGTCCACAGGTTGTCGCCCGCGAAGGAGGGGCGCTGGGTGTCGAAGTCCGTGTAGTCGCCCTTGCCGCCGTCGGGTTTGGGCTGGGCGCTCTTGAGGGTGCCCTCGATCGCGTCGCCCTTGGCGTAGATCTTGGTGATGTTGCCCTTGTTCAGCTGGTTGTTGAACTCGGTGTAGGAGATCGTGGTGGCGCCCTCGTTGCCGAAGAACGACAGCAACAGGTCGGAGATCAGGAACACCACGAGTGCGGTGAGGACGAGGCCCGCCCAGCCACCGGGCATCCGGCGGCGGGGCGGCGGCGGGGGCGGGGCGCCCTCGGACCGCCAGGGCTGGTCGGGGGTCTGGCGCGGCGGCACGGGTTCGGTCACCCACCGGACGATACGGACAGCCGCTCGGGCGGGCCAACCGCAACGCCGCGCCCGGCTGCCCGTACGGCCGCACCCAGGCCCGTGCCCCTCGGCCTCCGACCAGCGGATATGACCTCCCGTCGGCGGACTACGCCGCGCCGCCCGGCCACTCCTCCGCGGTCAGCGCGAACCGCTCGTGGTCGCGCCAGTCCCCCTGGAGGAACAGCATCCGCGGGGTGTAGCCCTCGTGCCGGAAGCCCAGCCGCTTGGCCAGCGCGATCGAGCGCTCGTTCTCCGGCTGCACGTTGATCTCCAGCCGGTGCAGGCCCAATCCGTCGGCCGACTGCGGGGCGAAGCAGCGGTCCAGGATCAGCCGCAGGCCCTCGGTCATCCGCCCGGTGCCGGCGTACGGCAGGTACGAGTCGTAGCCCAGCGAGGCGTTGCAGAACCGGCCCATCACGATGTTGGCGACGTTCACCTTGCCGACCAGCCCGCCGGTCTCCCGGTCGATGATCAGGAACGTGCGCAGGCCGGCCCCCTGGCGGCCCAGCAGTTCCGGCAGCCCGTCCGGCTCGACCGGGTTCCACCGTCCGATGTGCTCGGCGGACCGTCGGACCGCCTCCGCGTACCCAACCTCGTCCTCGGCCCTCGGGGCCCTGATCATCACTCGCACGCCGACATCATCTGACATGCCGACATCATCCGGCACCACGAAGCCCGTCGGACACGGCAGCACACCCCGGAGCACCGGCCCCTCCGAGCCGCCCCGGACACCCGACGCCCGGATACGCCGAGGCCCCGGACACGCGAACGGCCCGCCGCCCGGAGAACTCCGGACGACGGGCCGCACAGCGGGACGCGCCGAGGACTACAGCAGGTCCTTGAACTCCTTGGGCAGTTCGAAGTCGGCCGGGCCCTTGCCCGCGCCGAGGCCGAACGCGCCGCCGCCCTCGGCCGGGGCCTGACCGGCGCCCGGGCCGAGCGCGCGGCGCTCGGCGGCCGCGGCCTCCTCCTGCGCCCGCTTCAACGGGTTGCCGCTCTTGCGCTTGCCCTTGGCCTGCGGGGCCTTCTTGCCGGACTTCTTCCCGCCGCCGCCCATGCCCGGGATCCCCGGCATGCCGGGCATGCCCTTGCCGGAGGCCATCGCGGACATCATCTTGCGGGCGTCGAAGAACCGCTCGACCAGGTTCTTGACCTCGCCGACCTGGACGCCCGCGCCCTTGGCGATGCGGGCCCGGCGGGAGCCGTTGATCAGCTCCGGCTCGGCGCGCTCGGTCGGGGTCATCGACTTGATGATCGCGCCGACCCGGTTGACGTCCTTGTCGTCGATGTTGTTGATCTGCTCGCGGATCTGGCCCATGCCGGGCAGCATGCCGAGCAGCTTGGAGATCGAGCCCATCTTCTGGACCTGCTCCAGCTGGGACAGGAAGTCGTCCAGCGTGAAGGCCTTCGGGCCGCCGCGCAGCTTCGCGGCGATCTTCTCGGCCTCGGCCTGCGAGAAGGTCTGCTCGGCCTTCTCGATCAGCGAGAGGACGTCGCCCATGCCCAGGATGCGCGAGGCCATCCGGTCCGGGTGGAAGGCGTCGAAGTCGTCGACCTTCTCGCCGTTGGAGGCGAACATGATCTGGCGGCCGGTGACGTGCGCGACCGACAGGGCGGCACCGCCGCGGGCGTCGCCGTCGAGCTTGGAGAGCACGACACCGGTGAAGTCGACGCCGTCGAGGAAGGCCTGCGCGGTGGTGACCGCGTCCTGGCCGATCATCGCGTCGACGACGAACAGGACCTCGTCCGGGTTCACCGCGGCGCGGATGTCCGCGGCCTGCTGCATCAGTTCCGCGTCGATGCCCAGGCGGCCGGCGGTGTCGACGACGACGACGTCGTACTGCTTCTGCTTGGCGTACTCGATCGAGTCCTTGGCGACCTGCACCGGGTCGCCGACGCCGTTGCCCGGCTGCGGGCCGTAGAAGGCCACGCCGGCGCGCTCGGCGACCACCTGGAGCTGGTTGACCGCGTTGGGGCGCTGGAGGTCGCAGGCGACCAGCAGCGGGGTGTGCTTCTGCTTCTTGAGCCAGGCGCCGAGCTTGCCCGCCAGGGTGGTCTTACCGGCACCCTGCAGACCCGCGAGCATGATGACCGTCGGGCCGCTCTTGGCGAACCGCACCCGGCGGGTCTCGCCACCGAGGATGGCGATGAGCTCCTCGTTGACGATCTTGATGATCTGCTGCGCCGGGTTCAGCGCGCCGGAGACCTCGACGCCGAGCGCCCGCTCCTTGACCTGCTTGATGAAGGCCCGGACGACCGGCAGCGCGACGTCCGCCTCCAGCAGCGCGATGCGGATCTCGCGGGCGGTGGCGTCGATGTCCGCCTCGCTCAGGCGGCCCTTGCCCCGGAGGTTCTTGAACGTCGCTGCGAGGCGATCGGAAAGGGTGTCGAACACGTCGTCGCGGGTCCTCTGCGGCATCGGTATCGGTACGGTCGTCGTCCCCCAGGGTATCCGGCCGCCCCGGGTACGGTCTCCACCCCCGTACGAGCAGCCCTCCACCGCCCGTGCCGGAGGCCCTCCGCGGCCCGTGCCGGAGGCCCTCAGCCCAGCGCCGACCGGACCGCCGACGCCACCTCCCGGGCCCGCTCGGCGTCCAGCGGCAGGCCCGCCGGATCGGTCAGGTAGAAGGAGTCGACGGCCTCCGCCCCCAGCGTGGAGACGTGCGCGGTGCGCACCCGCACCCCCGCCCCGTCCAGCGCCCGGCCGATCCGGTGCAGCAGCCCCGGGGCGTCGTGCGCCCGGACCTCCAGCACCGTCGCGGTCGCCGAGGCCACCGCGGGCGCCACCGTGACCAGCGGCGGCGGGGTCGGGATGCCCTTGCGGCGCGGGGCGGCGGCGTCCCGCTCGGCGAGCCGGCGGGAGACGTCCAGCGAGCCGTCCAGCGCCCGGCGCAGGTCCGCGCGCAGCCGGGCCGCCTCCGGCAGCTCGCCGAACTCGGCCGCCACCCGCCAGGACAGCAGCAGCACCGGGCCGGCACCGATCGGGTCCAGCTCGCGCAGGCCCGCCGAGCGGACGGTCAGCCGGTGCAGCGCCAGCACCCCGGCGACCGTGCCGAGCAGCCCGGGCCGGTCCGGGACGGCCAGGTTCAGTTCGACGCCCATCGGCTCGGTGTCGGGGTCCGCCCCCTCGGCCTGGGCCAGCAGCGACAGCGCGGGGGCGCCGGTGCGGGCGGCCTCGACCGCCAGCCGCTCCTGCTCCGCGCCGGGCGGCGCCTGCGCCGGGGCGGCCCCGCCGCCGGCCAGCTGCGCGGCCACCCGGGCCACCAGGCCGTCCACCAGGGAGGCCCGCCAGCTGCTCCACGCCGCCGGGCCGGTGGCCAGCGCGTCGGCCTCGGTCAGGGCGTGCAGCAGTTCCAGCTCCGGCAGGGTGCCGACCGCCTTGGTGATCGCCTCGACGGTGGCCGGGTCGTCCGGGTCCCGCCGGGTGGCGGTGTCCACCAGTGTCAGGTGGTGGCGGACCAGCACCGCCAGGGTCTCGGTGTCCTCGGCGGGGAAGCCCATCCGGGCGGCCAGGTCGCGGACGATCACCTCGCCGGCCTCGCTGTGGTCGCCGGGCCAGCCCTTGCCGAGGTCGTGCAGCAGCGCGGCGACCAGCAGCAGGTCCGGTCGGGCCACCCGGCGGGTCATCGCCGCGGCCCGGACCGCCGTCTCGACCAGGTGCCGGTCCACCGTCCAGCGGTGCACCGCGTTGCGCTGCGGACGGCAGCGGACCCGCTCCCAGTCCGGCAGCAGCCTGGTCACCAGCCCCTCCGCCTCCAGCGCCTCCCACACCGGGACGGCCGCCTCCCCCGCCCCCAGCAGGGTCACCAGCTGCTCGCGCGCCTCGTCCGGCCAGGGCACCGGCAGCGGGCGGCACTCGGCGGCCAGCCGGCGCACCGTCGCGTACGAGACGGTCAGCCCGTTCTGCGCGGCGGCGGCCGCGGCGCGCAGCGGCAGCACCGGGTCGGCGGCCGGGCGGGCGGCCTGGGCGAGCACCGCCTCGCCGTCCTGCTCGACCACGCCCTCGGCGAGCGGTCGGCGGGCGACCGCGCCCCGGGCCACCGCGCCGGCGCCCCGCCCGGCGCCGGTGAACGGGAAGCCCAGCCGGACGGCCCGGCGGCCCCGGCCGGACCGGGCGGCGAGCACCCGGTCCACCGCCCGCCAGGTGACGTCGCTCGCGTAGGCGATGGTCCGGGCGGCCTCGTAGACCTGGCGCAGCAGGGTGTCGGCGTCCAGCACGCCGAGCCGCTCGGCGACCTGGTCCTGGTCCTGGAGGCCGAGCCGCTCGGTGGCCCGGCCGGTGACCAGGTGCAGCGCGTCGCGGACGTCGGCGAGGCGCAGGGCGGCGGCGTCCAGTCCGTCCCGGGGCGCGTCGGCCAGCCAGGTGGCGGCGACGGCGTCCAGCGCGACCAGGTCGCGCAGACCGCCGCGGGCCTCCTTGAGGTCGGGCTCCAGCAGGAAGGACAGTTCGCCGTGCCGCTCGGCCCGCTCCCGGCCCAGTTCGCGCAGTTCGGGCAGCCGCGCGGGGGCGCTCGCGCGCCAGTCGGTGAACACCGCGGAGCGCAGCGCGGCGGTGAGTTCCCGGTCCCCGGCGAGGTGCCGGGCGTCCAGCAGGCCGAGCTGGGCCTTGAGGTCGGTGGCGGCCACCGCCCGGGCCTCGGCGACGGTGCGCACCGAGTGGTCGAGCTTGGCGCCCGCGTCCCAGACCGGGTACCAGATCCGCTCGGGCAGCTCACGGGGGATCGGGCCGGAGTGCAGCAGCAGGACGTCCAGGTCGCTGCGCGGGGACAGCTCGCCCCGGCCGTAGCCGCCGACGGCGACCAGCGCGACGCCGGCCGCCGGGGCTCCGGCGTCGGCGAGCAGCCCGGCCAGCCAGTCGTCGGTGAGCCGGGCGAGCGCGGCCCGGCGGGGGCGGCCGGTCAGCCCGGGGCGCTCCAGCAGCGCGGTCCTGGCCGCCGCGTGGCCGAGGGGGTCGGAGGGGCTGGTCTCGGTGGTCATGCGCGTGGGTCCCGTCCGTGGTGCGGATGAGCCGTCGTAGGGCTGGGCCGTCGGGGGCTGAGCCGTCGGGGCTGGGCGTCGCGGGGCCGAGCCGTCGTACGGCTGAGCGGGGATGCGCCGACGGGCGGACCCGCCCCGGGCAGGGGGCGGATCCGCCGGATCGGTCAGTGCCTCACAGGGCGTCCGGGCCGCGTTCACCGGTGCGGACCCGGACGGCCGTGTCGACCGGGACGCTCCACACCTTCCCGTCGCCGATCTTCCCGGTGCGGGCGGCCTTCACCAGGACGTCGATCAGGTCGTCGGCGTCCTCGTCCTCGACCAGGACCTCGATCCTGACCTTCGGTACCAGGTCGACGGTGTACTCGGCGCCCCGGTAGACCTCGGTGTGGCCGCGCTGGCGGCCGTAGCCGCTGGCCTCGGTGACGGTCAGGCCGTGGACGCCGAAGGCCTGCAGGGCGGCCTTCACCTCGTCCAGGCGGTAGGGCTTGATCACGGCGGTGATGAGCTTCATCAGGCGTCGACCTCGGTCTTCTCAACGGACGTCCCGGCGGACGTGTCGGCGGGCTTTCCGGCGGGCGGGTCGGCGGGCTTCCCGGCGGGCTTCCCGCCGTGCGCGGCACCGGCGCCCACGGTCGGGAGCGCCCGGGCCAGCCCCGCGCCGACGGCGCTGAAATCGTAGGCGGACTCGGCGTGTTCGGCCTGGTCGATGCCGGCCACCTCGACCTCCTCGGGGACCCGGAAGCCGACCAGCTTGTCGACCGCCTTGGCCAGCAGCCAGGACAGCACGAAGGAGTACGCGGCGACCACCGCCACGCCCATCGCCTGCTTGCCGAGCTGGCCCAGCCCGCCGCCGTAGAACAGGCCCTTGGCGGTCTGGCCGACCCCGCCGGTGGCGAACAGGCCGATCAGCAGCGAGCCGATCGCCCCGCCCACCGCGTGCACGCCGACCACGTCGAGCGAGTCGTCGAAGCCCCAGCGGTACTTGAGCGAGACGGCGGCGGCGCAGACGGCGCCCGCGATCAGGCCGATCGCCACCGCGCCGAGCGGGCTGACCGAGCCGCAGGCCGGGGTGATCGCGACCAGCCCGGCCACCGCGCCGGAGGCGGCGCCCAGCGTGGTGAACGCGCCGTGCTTGAGCTTCTCGAAGGCCAGCCAGCCGACCAGCGCCGCACCGGTGGCGACCTGGGTGTTCACCATCGCCATCGCGGCCACGCCGTTGGCGGCCAGCGCCGAGCCGGCGTTGAAGCCGAACCAGCCGAACCAGAGCAGCCCGGAGCCGAGCATCACCAGCGGCAGGCTGTGCGGGCGCATCGGGTCCTTCTTGAAGCCGACCCGCTTGCCCAGCACCAGGCAGAGCGCGAGGCCCGCGACACCGGCGTTGATGTGCACGGCCGTGCCGCCGGCGAAGTCGATCACGCCGTTGCGGTCGCCCAGCCAGCCGCCGTTGCCGTTGTCGAAGAAGAACACCCAGTGCGCGACCGGGAAGTAGACCACCGTCACCCAGAGCGCGATGAACAGGCCCCAGGCGGAGAACTTGGCCCGGTCCGCGATCGCACCGCTGATCAGCGCCGGGGTGATGATCGCGAACATCAACTGGAAGACCGCGAACGCCGTGACCGGGATCGATCCGGTGAGCTCGTTCAGCCCGATGTTGCGCATCCCGAGGAAGTCCAGGTTGCCGATCAGGCCGGCGAAGGAGTCGGGCCCGAAGCTGAGCGAGTAGCCGTAGAGCACCCAGAGCACGCTGACGATGCCGAGCGAGAGGAAGCTCATCGCCAGCATGTTCAGTGTGCTCTTGGCCCTGACCATGCCCCCGTAGAAGAAGGCCAGGCCCGGGGTCATCACCATGACCAGGGCCGCACTGATGAGTACGAAGGCGGTGTCGCCCGCGCTGAAGCCGTCCGGCATCGGCGTCTCCTCTGCGTGAGTGCCGCTCCACCCCCGGGTACCTGTCCCGTGCCACCCGGGGTGGCGGCGATGAAGAGGAGAGTGCCGAAGCCTGGTTTCGGCCAGTGCGGCCGGTTGTTTCGCGGCCGTGACGCGTGCGTCGCGCGGGTTACGGGCACGTGAACCGCGGCCCGGACGCGGGGCCGGATGGGTTACCGTGCCGCCTCACCGCACCGCCCGTACCGCCTCACCTCGGCTCGGCACCGCCTCAGCTCGGCGCCGCACCGCCCGGGCCGGGGCGCGCCGGGCCGCCCCCGACGTGCCACCGACCGTGACGGCGGCGGCCGTCACGGTCGGTGGAGCCCCGCCGGAGTCGCTCAGACCACCGAGACGAACTCCGGGATGTCCTGGACCACCCGCTCCTTGAGCCGGCTCACCGCGTCCACGCCCTGGAACCGGGCCGCCGCGGCCTCCGTGGTCTTGCGGACCCGGGAGTTCAGCCGCTCCGAGCGCACCTTGGTCGCGATGTCGACCGCCTGCTCGGCGTACCTCGCCGCCTCCTCGGCCTCCCGCTGCAGCAGGTGCACGCTGGCCATGCCGATCAGGTTGAAGGCGTACGACCGCACGTGGTCGTCGTCCTGCCGGAACAGGTCGACCGCGCGCTCCATCACCGGCGCCGACAGCGAGGCGTACAGCTGGGCGCTGTCCGAGTGGTACGCGAGGTCCCGGTAGGAGTGGGCGTTCTCGGCGTTCAGCTCGGCCGGCGAGAAGAACTTCAACCAGTCCGGGTCGCCGTCACCGTCGCGGATGTCGGTGAAGGTGTCCTCGGACAGCCGGATCGCCCGGGCGCAGCGGTTCACCTCGCCGATGGTGGCGTAGGCGCGCGCCTCCATCGCGTACAGCAGGGACTGCTGGCGCGGGGTGGCGGTGTCCCGGCTGCCGTACTGCGCCAGGTGGATCAGCTCCAGGGCGTCCTCGCCCCGGTTGAGGTGGATCATCTGGCGGCTCATGTCGGTGAGGATCAGCGCGCCGAACGGGCGGTCGCCGGCCTCCTTGGCCGCGTGCAGCGCCAGCACGTAGTACTTCTGCGCGCTCGGGTGCATCCCGACGTCGTACGACATCCACCCGGCCAGGTGGGCGAGTTCGGCGGTGAGCCGGAACAGCCGCTTGGTGGTGTCCTCGGTGTACGTCTCCTGCAGCAGGTCGGTGACCTCGTGGAGCTGGCCGACCACGGCCTTGCGGCGCAGCCCGCCACCGTTCTGGGCGTCCCACTGGCGGAACATGACCGTGGTCTGCTCCAGCAGTTCCAGCTCCGGTTCGGAGAGCCGGCCGGTGAAGGCCTCGCCGCCGTTGGCCGCGGTGAGGATCGGGGTGGGGACGCCGGTCGGGCCGGGCGCGAGCCAGCGCTGCATCGGCTCGATCAGCGCGGCGCCGGCGGTCAGCGCGAGGGAGGTGCCGAGGAAGCCCCGGCGGTTGAGCATCAGGTCGCTGCGGGAGTAGTCGCTGATCAGCTGGACGGTCTGGGGGGCGCTCCACGGCAGGTCGACGCCGCCGCCGACGGTGGAGACCGGGATGGCGGCGCGCAGGCCGAGGTCCTCGACCGAGACCACCGAGCCGAAGCGCTCCGAGAACAGCTCGGACATGATCTTGGGGATCGGCTCGCGCGGCTGTTCCCCGTCGAGCCAGCGGCGCACCCGGGAGGTGTCGGTGGACACGTGGTGGGCGCCGATCTGCCGGGCCCGGCGGTTGACCTGGCGGGCCAACTCGCCCTTGGACCAGCCGCTGCGGGCGAACCACGTGGTCAGCTTCTCGTTGGGTTGCTTCTCTGCCATGGGAACGTCCCCATCCCGCCCGGCCCCTGCGGGGCCCCCGATCGTGACCGCCCGACGGTTGCGGGCTCTTGCCAGACGTGCCGTGCCTGAGGTGTCGCGGTGCCGCGCGTACTGCCCTTGCGGTACCGCTCGTCGTACTGGTGTGCCATCGTCGCGGACGGTCCGTCAGATCCCCAACTCCCGTTCCCCGACGGCTCGGAGCAGGCGCTTCGACGACGTCCGTGTGCTGAACGTAGTGCCCCGTGAGGTACCCGTGGGAGCGCCCCTGGCGAAACGCCACCTTTCGCCACCCCCAGGAGTGAACCGAAGCCCGGGGGCAGGCGCTTGACTGGGTAGTCGCGACGGTCCGGCATATGCGGGCCGCCAAGTCCCCCGGCCAGCCCCGGCAGACCCGGCAGACCCCGCAATCCATCGCAGTCCCAGGCGAGTTCGACGCCCACTCGGGACGGCAACCGTCCCGCGCACACGACGATCCGGCATCGGCGCCGCCCCCACAAGGCGGCGCCCGAGGCGCACCACCGCAACAGGCGCACGCCAAGCGCTGCGCGCCGCCACCGCACCACGCACCACGCAACGGACAATCAACACACAGTCACCGTCCCGTAACCATCGGCAACGAGAACCTGTTGGGGGAGGCATGGACAACCTGTTCGGCGAACTTCGACTGGGGCACCTGCGGCTGGCACCGCTGGGCGCGCGCCGCCGCACCAAGGTCACCGCGTCCCGGGCCGCCGCGGAGTACACCGGCCGCTGGGGCTGGACCGTCGCCACCGGCGAACCGGCCGCCTGCACCAGCGCCCCGACCCGCTGTCCCTGCGGCTCCCGGCGCTGCGCCGCCCCCGGCCTGCACCCCGTACCCGGCACCACCGGGCGGGCCGACGCCGCCGGTGCCGAGGGCTCGGTGCTGTTCCCCACCGGCCGCGCCTTCGACGTGCTGGACGTCCCCGAGCCGGCCGGCCTCCAGGCCCTGGTCCGGCTGGAGCGGATGGGCACCCAGGTCGGCCCGGTACTGGCCCCGCCCACCGGCCGACTGCAGTTCCTGGTCTCCGCCGGCACCGCCCGCCGGCTGCCCGACCTGCTGTACCGGATGGGCTGGGACGACGCCGCGCTCGACCTCACCTGCCACGGCGAGGGCAGCTACGTCGCGGCCCCGCCCACCGTGCTCGGCGAACTCGGCCCGGTCCGCTGGCTGCGCCGCCCCACCCGCGACAACGCCGGCTGCCCGCCGGAGGCCCGGCTGCTGCTCGGCACCCTCGCGTACGCCTGCCACCGCAGCCGCGAGCGCACCGCAGAGCCCGCCTGGATCGCCTCGTAGGGCCCTCGCCTCGTAGGACCCCTCCCGGACCCCGGGCACGCGAAAGGGCCCGCCCCCCGGAGGAGCGGACCCCGACCGACGGGAGAGTCCCGGTCAGTCCCCGATCAGCGCGTCCACGAACGCACCCGGCTCGAAGGGCGCCAGGTCGTCCGCACCCTCGCCCAGGCCGATCAGCTTGACCGGCACGCCCAGCTCGCGCTGGACCGCGACCACGATGCCGCCCTTGGCGGTGCCGTCCAGCTTGGTCAGCACGATGCCGGTGATGTCCACCACCTCGGCGAACACCCGGGCCTGGATCAGCCCGTTCTGACCGGTGGTGGCGTCCAGCACCAGCAGCACCTCGTCCACCGGGCCGTGCTTCTCGACGACCCGCTTGACCTTGCCCAGCTCGTCCATCAGGCCGGTCTTGGTGTGCAGCCGGCCGGCGGTGTCGATCAGCACGGTGTCGACGCCCTCGGCGATGCCCTCCTTGACCGCGTCGAACGCGATGGAGGCCGGGTCGCCGCCCTCCGGGCCGCGCACGGTGCGCGCACCGACCCGCTCGCCCCAGGTCTGCAGCTGGTCGGCGGCGGCGGCACGGAAGGTGTCGGCCGCGCCGAGCACCACGGTGCGGCCGTCGGCGACCAGGACGCGCGCCAGCTTGCCGGTGGTGGTGGTCTTGCCGACGCCGTTGACACCGACGACCAGGACCACGGCCGGGCCCGCCTCGTGCTTGGTGGAGCGGACGGTGCGGTCGGCGTCCTTGCCGACCAGCTCGACCAGCTCCTCGCGCAGCAGGCCGCGCAGCTCGTCGGGGGTACGGGTGCCGAGCACCTTCACCCGGGTGCGCAGCCGCTCGACCAGCTCCTGGGTCGGGGCGACGCCGACGTCCGCGGTGAGCAGGGTCTCCTCGATCTCCTCCCAGGTGTCCTCGTCCAGGTGCTCGCGGGAGAGCAGCGAGAGCAGGCCCTTGCCCAGCGAGTTCTGCGAGCGGGAGAGCCGGGAGCGCAGCCGGACCAGCCGGCCGGCGGTGGGCTCGGGGACCTCGACGGCGGGCGCCGCCTCGGCCTCGGCCGGAGCCTCGACCACCACCTCCTCGGCGGTCTCGACGGCCTCGGGGAGCGGCACCTCCTCGACGGTGCGGCGGGGCGCCTCGGTCGGCGGCGCGGCCTCCTCGCCGACCTGGGGCTCCTGCGGGGTGGTCTTCGGCGCCGTGATGACCGGCGCCTGCGACTTCGGGGGCAGCTGCTGGCGTCGTCTGCCGGAAACGACGAGGCCGGCGATCGCGCCGACGGCGACCACGGCGATGACTACGGCAAGGATCACGTATTCCATAACCCGACCAGTATCCGTGACCGGAGCCGTTCCGGACCGCAGCGCGGCTAGACCGTCACCGTACGGAGGCCTGCCGGCCGTCGTTCCCGTCGCCCCCGCTGCTCCTCGCGCAGCCGCTGGCTGATCACCTGGGAGATCCCGTCGCCCTTCATGGTCACGCCGTACAGGGCGTCGGCGGACTCCATGGTCAGCTTCTGGTGGGTGATCACGATCAGCTGGGAGCTCTCCCGGAGTTCCTCCATGATCCCGACCAGCCGGCGCAGGTTGGTCTCGTCCAGCGCCGCCTCCACCTCGTCCATCACGTAGAACGGGCTGGGCCGGGCCTTGAAGATCGCCACCAGCAGGGCCACCGCGGTCAGCGAGCGCTCGCCGCCGGACAGCAGCGACAGCCGCTTGACCTTCTTGCCGGGCGGACGGGCCTCCACCTCGACCCCGGTGGTGAGCATGTTGTCCGGGTCGGTCAGCACCAGCCGCCCCTCGCCACCCGGGAAGAGCCGGGCGAAGACGCCCTCGAACTGGGCGGCGGTGTCGTGGTACGCGGAGCTGAACAGCTGCTCGACCCGCTGGTCCACGTCCCGGACGATGTCCAGCAGGTCGCGCCGACCGCGCTTGAGGTCGTCCAGCTGCTCGCCGAGGAACGTGTGGCGTTCCTCCAGCGCGGCGAACTCCTCCAGCGCCAGCGGGTTGACCTTGCCCAGCTGCTGGTACGCCTTCTCGGCGGCCCGGAGCCGCTTCTCCTGCTCGGCCCGGACGTACGGGTACGGCTCCCCCGGCTCCTGCCCGTCCTCCGCCGCCGAGGGCGGTACGGGCCGGTCCGGCCCGTACGAGGCCAGCAGCTCGCCGCCGTCGATGCCGAACTCCTCCAGCGCGCGGGCCTCCAGCTGCTCGATCCGCAGCCGCTTCTCGGCCCGCAGCACCTCGTCCCGGTGCCCGGCGTCGACCAGCTTGTCCAGCTCCTCCTTGAGCCCGCGCCCGTGTTCGCGGTGCTCCCGGAGCTCGCGCTCCCGCTCGGCGAGCGCCTGTTCGACGGCCGCGCGCCCGGCATCCGCGCGGGCCAGCGAGACCTCCAGGCAGGCGAGCAGCTGCCGGGCGCCCGCCGCGACGGCGTTCGCCACCCGGGCGTCGTGCTCGGCGCGCCGGCGGCGCTCGGCGGCCCGGGCGCGCGCCTCGCGCTCGGCGCGGGCGGCCCGGTCCAGCTGGTCGGCCCGGCCGGCCAGGGCGCGGACCCGCTCCTCGTGGGTGCGCACCGAGAGCCGGGCCTCCAGTTCGGCCTGCCGGGCGGCGGAGGCGGCCTCGGTGAGCCGCTGCTGCTCGGCCCGGTCCGGCTCGTCCTCCCCCGCGTCCGCCGACTCCTCGGCGACGGCCAGCCGTTCGGCCAGCTCCTCGGCGGTGGCGAGCAGTTCGGCCAGGCCCTGGTCGGCCCGCGCGGCGGCGGCCGAGAGCCGTTCGGCCTCCCCGGCGGCGGCCCGGGCCTGCCCGCCGAGCCGGCCGAGCGAGCCCGCCACCCGGGCCCGCTCCTGCTCGGCCTGCCGGCGCAGCTCGCCGAGCCGCTCCAGTTCGGCGGCCGACTCCCCTCGCTGTTCGGTGAGTTCGGCCAGCCGCCCGGCCGATTCGGCGCAGCGCAGGTCGAGTTCCGCGATCGCCCGGGCGGCCCGGTCCACCGCCGCCCGGGTCTCCAGCTCGCTGGGCGCGCCGGCCGAGCCGCCCTGGGCGAAGCCGGCGCCCAGCCGGTCGCCCTCGGCGGTGACGGCGGACAGTTCGGGGCGTTCGGCGACCAGCCGCAGCGCCCGGTCCAGGTCGGCGACCACAGCCACCCCGGCCAGCCGGTTGCGCACGGCGGCGATCAACTCGGCCGGGCCACTGACCAGTTCGGCGGCCCAGCGGGCCCCTTCGGGCAACTCGCCCTCGGCCCGCGGCAGTTCCGCCGCCCCGGCGACCAACAGCGCGGCCCGCCCGGCGTCCTGGGCGCGCAGCAGCCGCAGCGCCCCGGCGGCGGCGCCGGGCGAGTCGACCGCGACCGCGTCGGCGGCCGCCCCGAGCGCCGCGGCGAGCGGCACCTCGAAGCCGGGTTCGATCCGCAGCAGCGCGGCGGCCGGGCCGAGCACACCGCCCAGTCGCTCCCCCGCGTCCAGCAGCGCGCCGGTGCCGTCCTTGCGGCGCAGCCCGAGCGAGAGCGCCTCGTGCCGCGCGGTCAGCGCGGCCCGCTCGCGTTCGGCGGCCCCGGCCGCGTCCCGGGCCGCCGCCAGCTCCCGTTCGACCTCGGCCAGCCGGGCCCGGGCCCGCTGGTAGCCGTCCTCGGCCCGGCCGTCCTCGACGGCCGAACCGTCCACCTGCTGCTGGAGCTCGTCCAGTTCGCCCTGGGCGGCCCCGGCGCGCAGCAGGGCCTCGTCCCTGGCCTCGGCGAGCCGGCCGAGCTCGGCCTGCGCCGAACCGGCCCGGGAGCGGGCGGCGGCGGCCTGTCCCTGGAGCCGGGCCAGGCCCTCCCGGCGGTCGGCGATGGCCCGGGCGGCGTCCCGCAGCCGGCGTTCCTCGTCCGCCAGTGCGCGTTCCAGTCCGCCCTTGTGCTCGACCGCCTCGGCCAGCGCGTACTGGGCCTCCTCCAGCGCCTCGGCGAGCGCGGCCTCCTCCTCGCGGACCCGCTCGGCCTCCCGTTCCAGCTCCTCCGGGTCCCGGCCGCGCCGTTCCTCGGCCGTGCCCCCGGCGACGGCGTGCCGGGCCCGGGCCTCGGCCAGCCCGATCGTGCCGCGGGTGCGCTCGGCGAGCGCGGAGAGCCGGTACCAGGTCTGCCGGGCGGCCTCCAGGCCCGGCCCGAGCTGCTGGACCTGCGCCTCCAGCACGCGTTCGCGCTGCACCGCGCGGGCCAGTTCCTGTTCGACGGTGGTCCGGCGCAGCCGCAGGGCGAGTTCGTCGGCGACCTCGGCCTCGACGGCCCGGCGCAGGGCCAGCAGGTCGTCGGCGAGCAGCCGCAGCCGGGCGTCGCGCAGATCCGCCTGGATGCCGGCGGCCCGGCGGGCGACCCTGGCCTGCTTGCCGAGCGGGCCGAGCTGGCGGCGCAGTTCGGCGACCAGGTCCTGGACCCGGTTGAGGTTGGCCTGCATCGCGTCCAGCTTCCGCAGCGCCTTCTCCTTGCGCTTGCGGTGCTTGAGGACGCCGGCCGCCTCCTCGATGAAGGCGCGCCGGCCCATCGGGTCGGCGTGCAGGACGGAGTCGAGCTGGCCCTGCCCGACGATGACGTGCATCTCGCGGCCGATGCCGGAGTCGGAGAGCAGCTCCTGGATGTCCAGCAGGCGGCAGGTCTCGCCGTTGAGCGCGTACTCGCTGCCGCCGTTACGGAACATGGTCCGGGTGATCGTCACCTCGGAGTAGTCGATCGGCAGGGCGCCGTCGGCGTTGTCGATGGTGAGGCTGACCTCGGCGCGGCCCAGCGGGGCTCGGCCGCTGGTCCCGGCGAAGATGACGTCCTCCATCTTGCCGCCGCGCAGCGACTTGGCGCCCTGCTCGCCCATCACCCAGGACAGCGCGTCCACCACGTTGGACTTGCCGGAGCCGTTCGGGCCGACCACGCAGGTGATGCCCGGTTCGAAGCGCAGGGTCGTGCTGGAGGCGAAGGACTTGAACCCGCGCAGCGTCAGACTCTTCAGGTGCACGCGGCCGGTCCCCTCATTCGCTCACGACGGGAACCGACTGTATCCGGAGTCCGACACGACGAAGGGACGCCACATCCGGGCGTCCCTTGCAAAGCTGCGTCCCTTTCGGGGCGGCTCAGTGCACAGCGGCGTCGATCTGGGAGGACCGGGGCGGGGCTCAGGTGAGAGCCGGCTCCCGCTGGTCCAGATCGATGCTGTTGAGCAGCGAGTGCTCGTCAGCGACAGCGGTGAGCGCGTCGTTCTCAGCCTGCATCCGAAGGAGCTCGGACTCCAGATCCTGGACGCGCTGCTGAAGCCGTCGCATCTCGGAGAGCATTCGCGGGTCGGGGCCGCCGACGTACCCGAGAAGCGCCTTTGCCATGATGAATGGTCCTCCACGCTGAGTGACCGAACCGGAACGGTACAGGTCTAGGGGGAAGGGGGACGCACGCGCGGCGCGCACCGGAAGTGCTGGCTGGGCACTACGGCACAACCACCGTGAGCTGGGCTCACGAGAGCATGCGCCTACCGGGGAACGCGATCGTGTGCGCGGGCTTCAAGCGTCTCACCAAAGACGGAAAGGGTCAACACGATCACCGCACGCTACCGCGCCCCTGTCACCTGCCCGGCGGTGTCGTCACGCCTGGGGGTCTCGGGCCCGGGTCCACCACGTGCTCGTGGATCATCGTTCGATGCGGAGTCAACCACGAGTCTGCCCGAATGGCAACCGTATGACACCGACGGTTGCGGATCATTTCCGGGACGCGACGGCGGCGCCCTGCGGGGAGGCGGCTCAGCGGATCTCGAAACCCTCGTAACCTGCGCCGACGGCGGTCCAGATCTCCGTCACCCCGCTCACCGCGCCGGGCGTGTCGGGGCCGCGCAGCAGGGTCAGCAGCTGCTCGCAGTCGGCGGCCAGCCCCTCGGCCACCACCTGCACCCGGCCGTCGCCGAGGTTGCTCGCGTAGCCGGTCAGGCCGATCTCCAGCGCCCGCGCCCTGGTCCACCAGCGGAACCCGACCTGCTGGACCTTCCCCCGGACCCAGGCGGTCACCCGGACCGGTTCATCACTGTGGGCATCGCGACCGTGCATGCCCCCGACCCTAACGGGCCCCGGGGCAGGTCACAGCTCCACCGGGCCCTCGACCGACCAGCCCGGGGCGTGCACCTCGGCGTGCAGTTCGCCGCGGTGGGCCTCCCGGCCGCAGGTGCGGCAGACCCAGGCCGGGTCGAAGGGGTGCGGCTCGTGGTCCGCCGGGGCGTGGGCGAAGGTCACCGGGGACTCCGGCAGCAGCCAGCGGTCACCCCAGGTGCGCAGGGCGTGGGCGAGCGGGGCGAGGTCCCGGCCGGCCTCGGTGAGGTGGTACTCGTAGCGCGGCGGCCGCTCGCTGTACGGGCGGCGCTCGACCACCCCGGCCTCCTCCAGAGCCCGCAGCCGCGCGGTCAGCCGGTCGCGCGGGGCGCCGGTGTTGCGGGCGATCCGGTCGAAGCGGTGGTTGCCGTAGAACAGCTCGCGCACCGCCAGCAGCGCCCACTTCTCACCGACCACCTGGAGCGCCGCGGCCATCGAGCAGGGCCGGCCGGGCACGGCGGCGGGGGCGGTGGTGTCGGAGGTCACAGCGCCAGCCTGCCACAGCGGGTTCCGTTCTCAAACCCGCCCGGTACGGCGAACGGCCCCGCCGGTCGGAACCGGCGGGGCCGTTCGGGATCGCGGACGGATCAGCGGGTCACCAGTCCCCGCCGCCACCGCCGCCGAAGTCGCCGCCACCGCCCCAGTCGCCGCCGCTGAAGTCGGAGGCGTTGAAGTCGGCGCCGGTGAAGTCGCCGCCCTCGTACTGGTCCTGGTAGCCGCCGTGGCCGCCCTCCATCATCGGGGCCGCCGCGTAGGCCGGGCCGCTCATCATCGAACCGAGCATGGTGCCGACCAGCAGGCCGCCCAGCAGGCTGCCGCCGCCGAAGCCGCTGTAGTAGCCGCCCGCGTACGGGGCGTAGGCCGGGCCGGCGTTCCAGTACGGCTGCGGGCCGTGCTCGGTGTCGACGGTGCGCACCGCCGGGTCGAGGCCGGCCGCGACGCGGTCCGCGTCGGCCTGGCAGACCGGGACGGCACGGGCGGAGCCGCCGGCCGGGGCCCAGTCGACGTCCTTGACGGACGGGCCGTGCCGCGGGTCCATGAAGCACGGGGGGCGCCGCTCGGGCAGCGGGCGCTTCTCGCGCCGGGCGGCCAGGGTGGCCAGCTGGAACCGGCCGTCCTCGATCGTCTCGGTGACCTGCTTGACGTCCTCGGGCTTCTTCGCCTCCTCCATCAGCCGCTTGGACTTCTCGTACGAGTCCAGGGCGTGGCTGTAGTCGGTGCGCTGGGCGTCGTCGGCGTCGGCGGCGCGCGGGTTGAAGTCGAGCCGCTCCAGCTCGACGCCGAAGGCGGTGATGTCCTCGTCCACGACGCGGCGCAGCTGCTCCAGCTCGGCCCGGGCCTGCTCCTCCTTGCGCTTCTTGGCGCGACGGAAGAGGAGGAAGACGCCGGCGCCGGCCAGCACCAGCAGCACGACCGGGATGACCACCCAGGCGATCGAGGTGCTGTGGTTGACCCCGCTGCCCTTGGTCTGCGGGGCGGCCTGGTCGACGAAGTCGTTCAGGGTGGCGTTGATGTCGCCCTTGTCGGCACGGTGGACGGCGCCCGCGATCCGGCTCGCCGCGCCGGCGCTCATCGCGCCGCGGTCCGCGTAGGCCAGGAAGTCGTCGTTCCCGTGCCAGACGGCGTAGACGCCGTCGATGCCCACCAGGGTGCGCAGGTCGGTGCCGATGGTGGCCTTGTTGGCCGCCTCGGGGACGACCGCGACGAAGATCGGCTTGTCGGCCTTCTCGATCTTCTTGGTCAGGGCGTCCGCCTGGGCCTGGGTGAAGCGGTCCTGCATCGCCGGGGCGACGTAGACCTGGCCCTTCTTGAGGGTGGCCGCGGCGTCGCTCAGACCACCGGCGGCCGAGGCCGCCGGGGCGAACATGAGCAGCAGCCCGAGCAGCGCCGCCACCAGGGCAAGTGGCCCGGCGCCCCGGGAACGTCGTGCAAGGGTTCTCATAACCCCCGACGCTACCGTGACCAGCGGCGGAGCACGCCATACCCTTCGCATACTGGTTGTGACAGGATTCCCCGCCGTCCGCCGGGTCGGCTCCCCTTCTCGCGGATGACATTTCCCCCAGTCGACCCCGAGACGGGTGGGGCGCGGGAACCACACGAGGCGGCCGGACGTACGTCCCGACGGGCCCGGGGGCGCCGCGGGGGCCGCTCCGGCGCGGTTCGCGGGGGCGTCCCGACCGTACCGCGCGACGGGGCAGACTGTTCCCGGACCGCTGGTCCCATTACTTCTTCTTGACCCAACTCCCGATCGGAGCGCTCGGTGATCATCGGCCTCGTCACGGCCGTGGCGGCATCCGCCTGCTACGGCACCGGCTCGGTCCTCCAGGCCGTCGGATCCCGCCGCTCGGCCCGGGAGGAGGCGGCCAAGGGCGCCGCCGGCTCGACCACCGAGCACGGCGGCCCGAGCCTGTCCTCCACCGCCAAGGCCGCCGTGACCTGGGAGTTCATCACCGGCACGGTGCTCGACCTGATCGGCTTCGGGCTCGGGGCGCTGGCCGCGCGGCTGCTGCCATTGTTCCTCTCCCAGACCATCATCAGCGCCAACCTGGTGATCACCGCGGTGCTCAGCATCAAGCTGCTGGGCATCCGGCTCAAGCAGCTGGAGTGGGCCTCGATCGGCGTGCTCTGCTCGGCCCTGGTGCTGCTGGCGGTCTCGGCCGGTCCGGAGGGCGGCCACCACGCGTCGATGGCCTTCCACTGGGGGCTGCTGATCATCACCACCGTGCTGCTGGCCGGCGGCAGCGTGCTGGTGCGCCGGATGGGCTCCAAGGGAGCGATCGTCGCCGGTCTGCTCTCCGGCCTGGGCTTCGGCGCGCTGGGCGTCGGGGTCCGCATCCTGAACGGCGTGGAGCCCTTCGACCTGGTCCGGCTGATCTCCGACCCGGCGCTCTACGCGGTCCTGGTCGGCGGCCTCGGCGGCATGTACGTGCACACCGTGGCGCTGCAGATCGGCTCGGTGAACGGCGCCACCGCCGCCCTGGTGGTCGGTGAGACGGTGCTGCCGGGCGCGGTCGGCGTGCTCTGGCTCGGCGACTCCTCCAAGGCCGGCCTGGGCTGGCTCGGGGTGGCCGGCTTCCTGCTCGCGGTGGTCTCCGCGGTCGGTGTCGCCTACTTCGGCCAGGACACCCACGGCAGCTCCGGCGGAACGCCCGCCGACCATCCGGAACTCGCCCACAAGTAAAGGGTGTCAGCCCCCGCCGCTGGTCCGCGGCACGCGCTGGCAGCGGGGGCAGAAGTAGCTGGACCGGTTCATCCAGGCGGCCCGCCGGATCGCGCTGCCGCAGCGGCGGCAGGGCTCGTCCTCGCGGCCGTAGGCGTCGAGGTCCCGGGAGAAGTAGCCGCTCTCGCCGTTCACGTTGACGTACAGGCTGTCGAAGCTGGTGCCGCCCACGGCCAGCGCGGCCGTCATCACGGCCCGGGCGTTGGCCAGCAGCAGCTCGGACTGCGGGCGGGTGAGGGTCGCGGTCGGCCGGTCGTAGTGCAGCTTGGAGCGCCACAGCGCCTCGTCGGCGTAGATGTTGCCGACACCGCTGACCAGGGTCTGGTCGAGCAGGGCGCGCTTGACGGTGGTGCGCTTGGCGCGCAGCGCGGCGACGAAGGCCGCGTCGTCGAAGCGGGGGTCGAGCGGGTCGCGGGCGATGTGCGCGATGGAGAGCGGGGTGCCCTCGGCGTCCTCCTCGGCCTCCTCGACGGCCAGGCCGCCGAAGGTCCGCTGGTCGACGAAGCGCAGCTCGCGCCCGCCGTCGGCGAAGCGCAGCCGGACCCGCAGGTGGGTCTCGTCCGGCACCGCCGGGTCCTGGACGAGGAGTTGGCCGCTCATCCCGAGGTGGCCGATCAGCGAGGACCCGGCGCCCGGGCCGCCCAGCGGCACCCAGAGGTACTTGCCGCGGCGCTGCGCGGCGCCGAGGACGGTGCCGGTCAGCCGGTCCGCGAAGTCGGCCGCGCCGCCCGGCTGGCGGCGGACCGCGCGCGGGTGCAGCACCTGGACGTCGGCGACGGTGCGCCCGGCGACCCAGTTCGCCAGACCTCGGCGGACGACCTCGACCTCGGGGAGTTCGGGCACGGGAACAGGCCTCCTGCGTACGACGATCCGGCAGGAGGAAAGGCTACTCGGCGATCAGGCCCCGGCGGGAAGCCGGTCGGCGTACTTCTCCTTGATCGCGCGCCAGGCGCTCTCGGCGGCCTTCTGCTCGGCTTCCTTCTTCGAGCGGCCGACGCCGCTGCCGAAGTCCTCGCCGGCCACCCGGGCCGCCGCGGTGAAGGTCTTCTCGTGGTCCGGACCGGACTCCATGACCACGTACTCGGGCACGCCGATGCCCACCGAGGCGGTGAGCTCCTGGAGGCTGGTCTTCCAGTCCAGGCCCGCGCCCAGCTGAGAGGACTCCTCGATCAGCGGGTCGAACAGGCGGTGGACGAACTCGGTCGCCGCGTCCAGGCCCTGGTCCAGGTAGACGGCCCCGATCACGGCCTCGACGGTGTCGGCGAGGATCGACGACTTGTCGCGGCCGCCGGTCCCCTCCTCGCCCTTGCCGAGGCGGATGAAGGTGCCGAGTTCCAGGCCCCGGCCGACGTCCGCGAGCGCGCGGGAGTTGACCACCGCGGCGCGCAGCTTGGCGAGCGTGCCCTCCGGGACGTCCGGGTGGACGCGGTAGAGGGTGTCCGTCACCACCAGGCCCAGCACCGAGTCGCCGAGGAACTCCAGGCGCTCGTTGGTGGGCAGACCCCCGTTCTCGTACGCGTACGAGCGGTGGGTCAGGGCGCGTACCAGAAGGGCGCGCTCGAGCGTGTACCCGAGGCGCCCTTCCAGGACGTCGTATTCGGTCGAAGCCGGCCCACCGGCCTTGCCGCTGCCCGAAGAACCCTTCGAGGCAGAGGACGCCTTGCGGGTGGAGTTACCGTCCGACATCGATCCGTGCACCCCGCCGATCAGACCGAGAGGACCTGGCGGCGGTTGTACGTGCCGCAGCTGGGGCACGCGATGTGGCCGAGCTTCGGCTCGTGGCAGCGGTCGCACGCCACGAGAGCCGGAACAACGGCCTTCCAGTTGGACCGACGGTGGCGCGTGTTGCTGCGCGACATCTTCCGCTTCGGAACAGCCACGGCTACTTCTCCTGGTTCTCGGCGGCACCCTCACGGGTGTCGCTGTTCTTGATCCCGTCACCCTCGTCGCCGGGGGCGGCGGAGAGTCCCTGCAGAGCCGCCCACCGGGGGTCGGCGGCGTCGTGGTGGTGCGCCGGGTCGTCGCTCAGGCGCGCTCCGCACTCGGAGCACAGGCCCAGGCAGTCTTCCTGGCACACCGGCTGCAGCGGCAGTGCGAGCACCACCGCGTCACGCAGCACCGGCTGGAGGTCGAACAGGTCGCCCTCCAGGCGGTAAGTCTCTTCTTCCGAGTCCTCGTCGAGGTCCTCGGTCCCGGTGGTCCGGGCGCGGTGACGCTCCTCGGACTCCGGGTAGTAGAACAGCTCCTGGAAGTCCACGTCGATGTCGAAGTCGACGGGCTCCAGGCACCGGACGCACTCGCCCTCGACGTGGGCGTCGGCGGTGCCGGTGACCAGCACGCCCTCGACCACGGACTCCAGGCGGAGCTCCAGCTCGATCGGGCTCTTCTCCGGGACGCCGATCACGTCGATGATCCCGAAGCCCTCGGGGGCCTCCAGGGTCCGGCTCACCTTGCGCATCGAGCCCGGGCGACGGCCGAGCTCGTGCGTGTCGAACACGAGGGGGTCGCGGTGGTCGAGGCGGTTCAAGGTGTCCTGACTTCCATAGGGATCAACGCTGTGTTCCCCATCACGCGCCGGCGTTGCGAGGGCAAGCCGACAGCCGGACATGGGGATGCCGGAGTGGTCAGACTACCGGAGTCTCCCGCCAGGCCCAACTTCGGTCCCGTCGGGAGGCTCCGGGGCGGCCGCTCAGCGGCCGCCGAGCTCCCTCAGCCTGGTCATGTCGATCATGCTGGTGTCGAAGAAGCTGGTCTCGTCCAGGTTCTGCTGCTGTTGCTGGTGCGGCACGGCCGGGGGCAGCGCGGGCTGCTGCGGGTAGGCGTAGCCGTCGTACGGCTGGGCCGCGTAGCCGTCCTGCTGCTGCGGATAGCCGTAGGCGTCCTGCTGCTGGCCCTGGTGCGGCTGGCCCTCGTAGTGGGGCTGCTGCTGCTGCGGGTAGCCGCCCTGCTGGTGGCCCCACTGGGTGTTGTACGGGTCGCCCTGGCCGGCCGGGTCGAAGCCGCCCCCGTACACCTCGGCGTACTGCCCGGCCTGCTGCTGGCCGGTCTGGTGCTGCTGGTGCTGGTGCTGGTGTTGGTGCTGGTCGCCCTGGTGCTGGGCGACCGCCGCGTACTGGTCGGCGCCGGGGGCCGGCCAGCCCGCCGCGGCCGGGGTCTGTTCCGGCCAGGTCTGCTGCTGGGGGACGTCCTCGCGGTACCAGGCGAGCTCGGCGCCGTCGGCGTCCTCGGCGAAGCCGGCGGCCACCGCCTCGGCACGCTCCTTGGCCTGCTGGGCCTCGTCGGCGGCGGCCAGGTAGGCGCCCAGGTCGTCGATCGGCTTCTTGCCGAGCAGCTTGTCCCGGCCCTTGCCGACCGCCTCCAGGGTCGCGCTGAGCACGTTCTCCAGCGTGGCGAGCTTCACGTCGACGTACTCGTCGACCTCGGGGCTCGGGCTGTGCCGCTGCGGCTGGAACTCCTCGCCGTCGTTCTCGGCCTCGGCCTCGAAGCCGGCGTCGCCGCGCAGCTTGGTCCGGCCGCGGCCGACCGCGCCGAGCGTCTTGGTCAGCACGACCTCGAAGTTGGCGAGCTTGCTGTCCACGTAGTCGTCGGCCTCGGCACGCTGGGTCTCGACGTCGGCGCGGGCCTCGGCCAGGATCCGGTCGGCCTCGGCCTGGGCCCGGCGGACCACCTCGGTGTCGGAGATCAGCGAACCGCGCTCGGAGTGCGCGCCCTGGATGATCCGGTCCGCCTCGGCCTGGGCCTCGGCCACCACCTGCTCGTGGTCGGCCATCACCGACTGGGCCTGGGCGAGTTCGGCGGGCATGGCCGCCTTGAGGTCGTTGAGCAGGCCGATCAGCTCGGCCCGGTTCACCACGCAGGAGGCCGACATCGGCATCGAGCGGGCGTTCTCGACCGCCGCCACGATCTCGTCGACCTTGTTCTGCACGTCCACGGGGCTTCGTCTTTCCGTGTGCCGCCGACGGTCCGGCGGAGGCAGGCCCGGCGCGGTGGACCTCACCGCAGGGCAGGACTACAGACTGTACGGCCCCCGTGCGGCGAGCTCACAACGCCTGCGCCGAACCGGCCGCCATCGCCCCGGGCAAGCCATGACGAACCGGCAGAAAAGGACCCGCGCCCGCCGTCCGGCCCTACTGCTCGGCCTTACGCTCCGCGATCCGCTCCACCAGCCGGCGGTGCACCGTCTCCGGCAGCAGGTGCGAGACGTCGCCGCCGTACGAGGCGACCTCCTTGACCAGCGTCGAGGAGAGGAAGCTGTACGTCGGCGAGGTCGGCACGAAGAGCGTCTCCACGCCGGTCAGGCCGTGGTTCATCTGGGCCATCTGCAGCTCGTAGTCGAAGTCGCTGACCGCCCGCAGGCCCTTGATGATCGCCGGGATGTCGCGCTCCCGGCAGTAGTCCACCAGCAGGCCGTGGTGCGACTCGACCACGACGTTCCCGAACGGGACGGTGACCTCCTCGATCAGGCCGATCCGCTCCTCGACGGTGAACATGCCCTGCTTGTTGCGGTTGATCAGGACCGCGACATGCACCACGTCGTACAGCTTGGAGGCCCGCTCGATGATCTCCAGGTGGCCCTTGTGGATCGGGTCGAACGAACCGGGGCAGACGGCTCGGCGCATGGCGTGTGTGCTCCCTCGTGGGGTGACGGCTGCTGCGGGCCGCGGCCCGCTACTCCTGATCGCTGGCCTCGGCGGCGGCGCGACCGTACCAGAGCGTGCCCTCGCCGTAGCGGCGGGAGCGCAGCACCTCGAAGCCCTCGGGCCAGCCGAACTCGCCGCCGCGGGTGCTGCGCTCCACGGTGACGAGTGCGTCCTCCGCGAGCCAGCCCCCAGCCGACAGTGTGATCAGCATCTCGCGCACCTCGTCGTCCGTCACCACGTACGGCGGGTCGAGGAACACCAGGTCGTACGGGGCCTGCGGGGGCGGCCCGGCGATCACCTTCTCCGCCCTGGCCGCCCGGACCTCGGCGCCCGGCAGGCCGATCGTGCGGACGTTCTCCCGGATCACCCGGGCCGCCTGGGCGTCCGCCTCGACCAGCAGGACGTGCTCGGCGCCGCGCGAGAGCGCCTCCAGGCCGACCGCGCCCGATCCGCCGAACAGGTCCAGCATCCGAGCCCCGTGCAGGGTGCCGCGGAACGCCTCCAGGGTGGAGAACATCGCCTCGCGGGCCTTGTCGGAGGTCGGGCGGGTGCCCCGGCCGGGCGGTACGGCCAGTCGGCGGCCGCCGGCCGCCCCGGCGATCACGCGGGTCATGGTGGTGGAAGGTCCTTTCGTCGCTGCCCGACCACGCTATCCCGCCCCGGCGGCGAGCGAACAAGCACCGGCGAGCGGGCGGGTCACCGCCGGGGCCCCGCCGACGGGTCGGCGGGGCCCCGGCAGGACACTCGCTAGCTCGCCTCGGAGCCCGCCCCCTGGCTCGGGACCGCCGCGCCGAGCAGCGCCGGCGAGGCGTAGCGGGACCAGGACAGGCAGCCGTCGGGCGGGCAGAACTCGGGGCGGCGCGGGTCGTGCCCGAGCTCGCGCAGCTTGGTCCGGACGGAGTCGGGCGTGCGGCCGAAGCGGGCGGCGATCCGGGCGACGGTCTCGCCCTCGTGGAAGCGCCGGACCAGCTCCTCCTCGTGCTGCGGCACCCACGGGGCGCCGTGGCCGGGGTACAGCTCGCGCAGCACGTCGCGGTCGGGGATGGGTTCGGCGACGTCCGCGACGATCGCCAGCGCCCGCAGCGCGCGGTTGAGCGCGATCCGCAGCGAGGCGACGTCCTCGACCGGCAGGCGGAGCTTGCCCGAGGCGAGCGGCGCGGCGGCCGCCCCCTCGCGCCAGCCGGTCAGGGTGAGGGTGACCTCGCGGTCGTCGTCGCTGGCGAGTTCGATCCGGAAGACCTTGTCGCCCAGCGGGAGCTCGTTGAGATGACGGAATGCCATGGCAGGACCCCCAAGTGTCGTGCCAGGAACGCACCTTGGGGGTGCGCCCTGAACAACTACATTCTCTCCCGGGGGTCTGACAGTCGGGCGGCGCCGGAGCCCGCTCAGCCCTTCTCCATGTAGGCCGCGCGGTCCTCGTCGAGCAGGCTCTCCAGCGCGGTGCGCAGCTCCGGGTGGGCGGCCAGCTCCGGGTCCTCGGCGACCAGCCGGGTGGCCTCGGTCCGGGCGGTCAGGATGACCTCCTCGTCCTCCAGCACCGACAGCACCTTGAGCGAGGACTTCACCCCGGACTGGGCCTGGCCCAGCACGTCGCCCTCGCGGCGCTGTTCGAGGTCGATCCGGGAGAGCTCGAAGCCGTCCAGGGTGCCGGCCACCGCGTCCAGCCGGGCCCGGGCCGCGCTGCCGCCGGGCATCTCGCTGACCAGCAGGCACAGGCCCGCCGCGCTGCCCCGGCCGACCCGGCCACGCAGCTGGTGGAGCTGGGAGACGCCGAAGCGGTCGGCGTCCATGATGACCATCACCGTGGAGTTGGGGACGTTGACGCCGACCTCGATGACCGTGGTGGCGACCAGCACGTCCACCTCCCCAGCGGCGAACCGGCGCATCACGTCGTCCTTGGCGTCGGGGGCGAGCCGGCCGTGCAGGATCTCCACCCGCAGTCCGGCCAGCGGGCCCTTCACCAGCTTCTCGGCGGTCTCCACCACCGAGAGCGGGGGCCGCCGTTCGTCGCTCCCGGCACCGGCGTCGGCGTCTCCGACCTCCTCGAAGTCCTCCTCCGCCGCCTTGCGCTTCTTCTTGGCGGCCTTCGGGTCGGCGGCCGGCTCCTCGTCGCCGATCCGGGGGCAGACCACGTACGCCTGGTGGCCCTTGCCGACCTCCTCGCGGACCCGCTCCCAGGCCCGGGTGAGGAAGTTGGGCTTCTCCAGCGCGGGGACGACGTGGGTGGAGATCGGCGAGCGGCCGGCCGGGAGCTGGTCCAGGACGGAGGTCTCCAAGTCCCCGAAGACGGTCATCGCGACGGTGCGCGGGATCGGGGTGGCGGTCATCACCAGCAGGTGCGGCGGCTGCTGCCCCTTGGCGCGCAGCGCGTCCCGCTGCTCGACGCCGAAGCGGTGCTGCTCGTCCACCACGACCAGGCCGAGGTCCTGGAACCCGACCTTGTCCTCGATCAGCGCGTGGGTGCCGATGGCGAGCCCCGCGTCCCCGCAGACCATGTCCAGCAGCGCCTGGCGGCGGGCGGCGGTGCCCATCGAGCCGGTCAGCAGCACCACCCGGGTGGCGTGCTCCGAGCCGCCGAGCATCCCGCCCTCGGCGAGGTCGCCCATCATCTCGACGATCGAGCGGTGGTGCTGCTGGGCCAGCACCTCGGTGGGCGCGAGCAGCACGGCCTGCCCGCCGGCGTCCACCACGGCGAGCATGGCGCGCAGCGCCACCAGGGTCTTGCCGGAGCCGACCTCGCCCTGGAGCAGCCGGTGCATCGGGTGCTCGGTGGCCAGGTCGGCGGCGATCTCGGCGGACACCTTCCGCTGGCCCTCGGTGAGGGTGAACGGCAGCCGGGCGTCGAAGGCGTCCAGCAGGCCGCCGGCCCGGGCCACCCGCGGCTTGGCCGGCAGCGCGGAGTCGGCGGCCCGGCGCTGGGCGAGGGCGACCTGGAGGACGAAGGCCTCGTCCCAGCGCAGCCGGCTCTGGGCGCGCTCACGGTCGGCCTGGCTGCGCGGGCGGTGGATCAGCTCCAGCGCCTCGGGCAGCGGGATCAGGTCGTGGCGCTCGCGCAGTTCGACGGGCAGCGGTTCGCCGACGTCGCCGAGGTGCTTGGTGAGCGCGGTCTCGATGCAGATGGACAGCTTCCAGCTGGGCATCTGGGCGCTGGCGCCGTACACCGGGATGAGCCGGCCGGCGAACTGCTTCGCCGCGTCCGAGCCCGCCTCCTCGTCGAGCAGCTGGTAGTCGGGCGAGACCAGCTGGCGACTGCGGTTGAAGACCCCGACCTTGCCCGCGAACAGGCCCTGGGCGCCGGCCTTGAGCTCCTTCTGCCGCCAGCCCTGGTTGAAGAACACCAGCGAGAGCCGGCTGCGGCCGTCGGTGACGACCACCTCCAGCCGGTCCCCCTTGCGGCCGCGGAACGGGATCAGGGTGACCTTCTCGATCCGGGCCAGCACGGTGACGTGCTCGTCGACCTCCAGCTCGTCCAGGCTGGTGAGCTGGCCGCGCTCGACGTAGCGGCGGGGATAGTGGTGCAGCAGGTCCCCGACCGTGCGCAGCTTGAGACTGTCGGCGAGCACCTTCGCGGTGCGGTCGCCGACGAGCTTGGTCAGTGGTTCATCGAGAGCGCCCATCAGGCCCTTGTTTACACCAAGGCACCGACGAACCGGGCAACCGACGAACCGCTGCCGCTACTCCACCCCGATGAGCAGCGGCGTGAACTCCTGGCCGCCGTGGAAGACCACCGAGTCCACCTCCGGCCGCTGCTGGCGGACGTGCGCCACCAGCCGGTCGGCGAGCGCCCGGTCGGCGCCCTCGCCGAGGATCAGGGTGACGAGTTCGCCGCCCGCGCCGAGCATCCGGTCGAGCACGCTCTCGCCGACCTCGGCCAGTCCGGCGCCGATCACCGCGACGTCCCCGTCGATCAGGCCGAGCACGTCACCGGCCTGGCAGACCCCGGCCATGGTCCAGGACTCCCCCTCGGCGACGGCGAGTTCGGCGTACCGGGTGGCCCCGGCGGCGGAGGTCATCGCGACCACGTCCTCGTCGAAGCGGCGCCCGCCCTCGTGCACCGCGAGCGCGGCCAGGCCCTGCACCGGCGAGCGGGTGGGCAGCACGGCGATCCGCACGCCCTCCTCGCGCAGCTGGTCGGCGGCGGCCCCGGCGGCGGCGCGCAGTTCGGGGTCGTTGAGCAGCAGCACCACCTCGCGGGCGGCCGAGCCGCGGACGGCGTCGGCGAGTTCGGCGCTGGCCGGAGGGTGGTCCGGGTCGGCGTGCAGGACGACGGCGCCGGCCTGCTCGCAGAGTTCGGCCAGGCCGTCGCCGGACACCACCGAGAGCACCGCGCGGGTCCGTTCCTCGCGCTCGCCGCGCTCGGCCGCGCTGCCGGCCCGGGCGGCGGCCTCGGCGAAGTGGGTGATCCGGATCTGGTGCGGGCGCCCGGCCTCGACCCCGGCCTCGACGGCGGCGCCCGCGTCGTCCACGTGGACGTGCACGTTCCACAGGCCGTCGCCGCCGCCGATCACCAGCGAGTCGCCGAGCCCGCCGAGCCGCTCGCGCAGCGCGGGCAGCGCCTCGTCCTCGGCGTCCAGCAGGTAGATGACCTCGAAGGCGGGGTGCCCGGGGCCGGGCGGCCGGACGTGCGCCGGGCAGCTCTCCACCGCCCGGACGTCCCCGCGCAGCGCGACCGGTCCCATCGGCTGCTGCCCGGCGACGGCGTCGGCGAGTGCGCCGAGGACGGCCACCAGGCCGCGCCCGCCGGCGTCCACCACCCCGTTCTCGGCCAGCACGGCGAGCTGCTCGGGGGTGTGCCGCAGGGCGTCCCGGGCGGCCCGGTAGGCGGTGTCGGCTACCTGGGCGAGCCCGTCCCCGGCCCGCACCGCCTCGCGGGCGGCGACCCGGGCGACGGTGAGCAGGGTGCCCTCGACGGGCTCCGCGACGGCCTGGTAGGCGGAGTCGGCGGCGCGCAGCAGGGCGGCCCGCAGCTGTTCGGCGCCGCCGCCCTCGGCCAGCGTCTCGGCGGTGCCGCGCAGCCACTGGGCGAGGATCACCCCGGAGTTGCCGCGGGCGCCGATCAGCGCGCCGCGGGCCATCGCGCGGACGGCGTCGGCCAGTCCGGGCGCCGGTCCGGCCGCGGGGTCGGCGAAGCGGCTCTCCACCTCGGCGGCGGCGGACTCGACGGTCAGGTAGAGGTTGGTGCCGGTGTCGCCGTCCGGGACGGGGTACACGTTGAGCGCGTCGATCTCCTCGCGGGCCTGGCCGAGCGCCCGCAGCGCGAGCTGGCACCAGGTGCGCACGGCCGGGGCATCGAGCGTGTGCAGCACCAGGTCTCCTCCGGGACGGGCCGCCGGACCGGCCGGGGGCCGCGGCGAGGGGTGATACCGGCAGGTTATCGGGGCTGAGGGAGGGCCGCCGGGGCCCCCGACCGGAGCGATCACCCGGCCGGTCATGGTAGTTTCGTGGGACGGAAGCAAGCGTTGTATGCTCTTCCGGTTGCCTGGAACCGTCCAGGCTCACCCCCTTGTCCGGTCCGGTGCACGCGAGTGTTCTGGTGGGTGAGTGGGTTTTCGAAAGTATCTGATCTGAAGTCTTGGAGTGACTCCTGTGGCTGCCAACTGCGACGTCTGCGGCAAGGGGCCGGGCTTCGGCAACAGCATCTCCCACTCTCACCGCCGCACCCCCCGTCGTTGGAACCCCAACATTCAGACGGTGCGCGCTGTGATTGGGCGTACGCCGAAGCGGCTCAACGTCTGCACCTCGTGCATCAAGGCCGGTAAGGTCTCGCGCTGACGCGCAGACCGGCATGCCGGTCCTCCAGTGAGTCGGTTCATCCCCGGATGGACCGGCTTCGCTGTTTCCGGGACCGGTCAGGCTTTCCGGACGCACACGTGACGGGCGGTCCCCCTCGGGGGTCCGCCCGTCGCCGCGTTCCGGCCGGGGCCTCGGCTCAGCGCCAGCGCCAGGCGTGGTCGACCGGGCCGATCCCGGCGCCCAGTGCGAAGCCCCCGGCGATCGCGCCGGTGACGTACTCCTTGGCCGAGCCCACCGCCTCGGGCACCGACTCCCCCTTGGCCAGGCCGGCCGCGATCGAGCTGGCCAGGGTGCAGCCGGTGCCGTGGGTGTGCCGGTTGTCGTAGCGCGGCGCGCGGAACCAGTGCACCTCACCGGGCCCGCCGTACAGCAGGTCGGCCGCCTCACCGGCCAGGTGGCCGCCCTTGACCAGCACCCAGCGCGGGCCGAGGTCCAGCAGCGCCTCGGCGGCGGCCCGCATCTGCGACTCGTCCTCGACGGTCCGGCCGGTGAGCTGGGTCACCTCGTGCAGGTTGGGGGTGACCACGGTGGCGACCGGCAGCAGCCGCTCGCGGACGGTGGCGACCGCCTCGGCGGCCAGCAGCGCGTCCCCGTGCTTGGAGACGCCGACCGGGTCGACCACCACCGGGGCGTCCACCCCGGCGAGCAGCTCCGAGACGGTCTCGACCAGGTCGATCGAGGCGAGCATGCCGGTCTTCACCGCCTGCACCCCGATGTCGTCCACCACGCTGCGGAACTGCGCCCGGACGGCTTCGGCGGGCAGTTCCCAGTAGCCCTGGACGCCGAGCGAGTTCTGCGCGGTGACGGCGGTGATCACGCTCATGCCGTGGACGCCGAGGGCGAGCATCGCCTTGAGGTCGGCCTGGATGCCGGCGCCGCCGCCGGAGTCGGAACCGGCGACGGTGAGGACGCGGGGAGGTGCGGTCGAATCCATGGACCCCAACCTACCCGCGCGCGTCCGGGGCACCGCGGTCAGAGCACCGCCTCCGATTCCGCCCAGCGGTCCTCCGGCACCGTCTTCAACCTGGTCACCGCGTCGCCGATCGGCAGCAGCTCGATGCCGGTCCGGCGCAGCGCGGTGAAGTGCCCGAACGCCCCCCGGTGGACGGCCTCCACCGCGTGCCAGCCGAAGCGGGTGGCGAGCACCCGGTCCCGGGCGGTCGGGGTGCCGCCGCGCTGGGTGTGGCCCAGAATGACCGGGCGGGCCTCCTTGCCGAGCAGGTTCTCCAGCTCGTGGGCGAGCCGGTTGCCGATCCCGCCGAAGGTCCGGTGGCCGTACTGGTCGACCTCGCCGTGGTCGAAGCGCATGGTGCCGGGCGTCGGGGCGGCGCCCTCGGCGACGGCGATGATGGCGAACTTCTTGCCGCGGGCGAAGCGGTCCTCGACCATCCGGGCCACCGCCTCGATGTCGAAGGGCTTCTCCGGGATGAGGATGCCGTGGGCGCCGCCGGCCATGCCCGCGGTGAGGGTGATCCAGCCGGTGTGCCGGCCCATCAACTCCACCACCATGACGCGCTGGTGGGACTCCGCGGTGGTCTTGAGCCGGTCGATCGCCTCGGTCGCCACGTGCACCGCTGTGTCGAAGCCGAAGGTGACGTCGGTGGCGTCGATGTCGTTGTCGATGGTCTTGGGCACCCCGACCACCGGCAGTCCGGCGTCGCTGAACAGCTTGGCGGCGGTCAGCGTCCCCTCGCCGCCGATCGCGACCAGCGCGTCGATGCCGATGTCCCGGGCCAGCGTCTTGGCGTTCTCCACCGCCCAGGCGATCCGCTCGCGCTGCACCCGGGCCGAGCCGAGGATGGTGCCGCCGAGGGTGAGCAGACCGGTGACGTCGTCGTGCGAGACCGGCCGGGTGCGGCCCTCGATCAACCCGAGGAAGCCGTCCTCGATGCCCACGATCTCGTCGCCGTGCACGTCCGTGCCCCGGTGCACCACCGAGCGGATCACCGCGTTGAGGCCGGGGCAGTCGCCGCCGCTGGTCAGGACACCGATGCGCATGTGTGGTGTGCTCCCGCTCGCCGTGGTTCGGCCCGGCCGCAGCCGACAGCGGGCGGGCTCGGATGGCGCAAGCCTACGCACAACGCATCCTCGAAGCCCGTCCGCCGCACGCCCGGAGCGTCACGCGCCGTACCGGCGTCCACACCCCGTCGGCCGTACTCCGTAGCTCACTCGGCGAAGTGGTCCCAGCCGCCGACCCGGTCCCAGGGCGCGCCGTCGACCGTCACCCGGCCGCTGCGCGAACCCCGCGGGCGGCCGGTCACCTCGCCCACCACCCGCCAGCGGGACGGGAGTTGGACCCCGCGCGGGAAGGTCGCCACGATCGCGTGGTCCTCGCCACCGGACAGCACCCAGACCAGCGGGTCCACCCCGACCGCCTGGCCGATGTCGGCCATCTGCGCCGGGACGTCGAAGTCGGCGGCCCTGAGGTCGATGTCCACCTCGCTGGCCCGGGCCACGTGGCCGAGGTCGGCGACCAGTCCGTCGCTCACGTCGATCATCGAGGTGGCGCCCAACTCGGCGGCGGCCGGGCCCGCGTGGTAGGGCGGCTCGGGACGGCGGTGCGCCTCGACGAAGGCGCGCGGGGAGCGGAAGCCGCGTTGCAGCACCGTCAGTCCGGCCGCCGACCAGCCCAGCCAGCCGCACACCGCGATCACGTCGCCGACCTGGGCGCCGGAGCGCGTCACCGCCGCGCGCCCCTGGAGGTCGCCGAGCGCCGTGATCGCCAGCATGACGGTGTCACCGCGCACCACGTCGCCGCCGACCACCGTCGCCCCGGCGACCTGGCACTCGTCGCGCAGCCCGTCCATCAGCTCGGTCGCCCAGGTGGTCGGCAGGTCGGCGGGGGTGACCAGCCCGAGCAGTATCGCGGTCGGCACCGCGCCCATCGCGGCCACGTCGGCGAGGTTCTGGGCGGCGGCCTTGCGGCCCACGTCGTAGGCGGTGGACCAGTCGCGGCGGAAGTGCCGGTTCTCGATCAGGACGTCCGTGGTGGCCACCACCCGGCCGTCCGGGGCCTTCACCACCGCGGCGTCGTCCCCGGGGCCGAGGTCGACCGCGTCGGTGAGCGGTACCCGGGCGGTCAGCTCCCTGATGAGACCGAACTCGCCGAGCTCGCCCACGGTCCCCTGCATCTGCCGTCCTCTCGCCTTTCCTCCCCGGACGGCACCGCCGTCCGGGATACGGTCCCCGTCGCTCCCCCCGCGCGCAGCGTACGCCCTCCGGGGGCACCGAAGTCTCCCCTCCCCGGCCCGCTGCGCGGTAGCGTGGTGATCAGCCTGCCGGTGCGCCCGCACCCACCCTGCACCAGCCCGGGCGGTCCCGGCGGCGATCCCCCCAACCGGCCGCCGGGAGGTCACCCGTGGTACAGGCATACATCCTGATCCAGACCGAAGTAGGAAAGGCCACCGCAGTGGCCGAGACCATCGCCAAGATCCCCGGTGTGCTCACCGCCGAGGACGTCACCGGCCCGTACGACGTCATCGTCAAGGCCGAGGCCGAGACGGTCGACGACCTGGGCCGCATGGTGGTCGCCAAGGTCCAGAAGGTGGAGGGCATCACCCGCACCCTCACCTGTCCGGTGGTGCACCTCTGACCCCGGCTACCATCGGCGGGTGGCCAGAGAACTCCGCATCCCCAGGGCGCTGACCGCGCTTCCCGCACCGGTCCGCTGGCTGGCCGCGCCCGTCGCGCTGACCTGCACCGTGGTGGTGCTCATCGGCAGTTGGAGTTCGGCCGACGACCCCGCGGTGGAGGTCCCGCGGCCGAGCGGGAAGGCCGCGGACTACTGCCGGGCGCTGAACGCCGCGCTGCCCCGGGAGTTGCTCGGCCGGGACCGCCGGGACCCGTCCCCGGCCTCCCCGTACGTGGCGGCCTGGGGCGACTCGCCCCGGGTGGTGCTGCGGTGCGGTGTCGACCGGCCGGACGAGCTGGACGGCGAGCACGCCAAGGACTGGTCGCCGACCGTCGACGACGTCACCTGGTGGTCGCAGCAGCTCGCCGACGGCGGCCACCGCTTCGTGACGACCATGCGGGCCGCCTACGTCGAGGTGACCGTCCCGGCCGGGGCCGCGCAGAACCCCTTCGACCCGGCGGCCGCCCTGACCCCCGCGGTGAAGGCCAACGTCCCGGGCTGAGCCCGCGCACGGGGGCGGGCCGGGAGCTCCCGGCCCGCCCCTGTCGCGCGTACCGGCCCGCTAGCGCAGCCCGGTCGAGCGGCGCAGCGCGGTCTGCAGCAGCCGGTCGATCAGCTCCGCGTACGAGACTCCGCTGGCCTCCCACATCTTGGGGTAGGCGGAGATCGGGGTGAAGCCCGGCATGGTGTTGATCTCGTTGATCATCCAGCTGCCGTCCTCCAGCAGGAAGAAGTCGACCCGGGCCAGCCCCTCGCAGCCGAAGGCCTCGAACGCGGCCACCGCCTGGCGCCGGATCTCCGCGACCTCCTCGGCGGTCAGCTCGGCCGGGATCCGCACCTCGGAGGAGTCGATGTACTTGGCCTCGAAGTCGTAGAAGTCGAAGCCCTCGCCGACCAGCACCTCGGCCGGGACGCTGGCCCGCGGGCCGTCCTCGAACTCCAGCACCCCGCACTCGATCTCGCGGCCGGAGACCCCCGCCTCGATGATCAGCTTCGGGTCGTGCCGGCGGGCCTCCTCGATCGCGGCGTCCAGCTCGGCCAGGTCCTTGACCTTGGTGATGCCGATGCTGGAGCCGGCCCGGCAGGGCTTCACGAACACCGGCAGGCCCAGCTCGGCGACCCGCTCGCGCACCGCGGCGCGGCCCTGCTCGGTCTCCCAGTCGCGCGGCCGCACGATCGTGTAGTGGCCGACGCCCAGGCCGTGCGAGGCCAGGATCCGCTTGGCGAACTCCTTGTCCATGCCGGCCGCGCTGGCCAGCACGCCGTTGCCGACGTACGGGACGCCGGAGAGCTCCAGCAGGCCCTGGAGGGTGCCGTCCTCGCCCCACGGGCCGTGCAGCAGCGGGAACACCACGTCGACCTCGCCGAGGGCCTTGGGGGCGCTCCCCGGCTCGCTCAGCAGCACCTCCCGGCTGCCCGGCGAGACCGGCAGCGCGACCTGCCCGTCGACGGCCTCGGCGACGTGGGCCACGTCCGGCAGCCGGCCGTCGGTGATGGCCATCCGGGCCGGCTCGTCGCTGGTCAGCGCCCAGCGGCCCTCGTGGGTGATGCCGATCGGCAGCACGTCGTACTTGTCACGGTCGATCGCCCGGAGGACGCTGCCCGCGGTGGAGACCGAGATCGCGTGCTCGGAGCTGCGGCCGCCGAAGACCAGCGCGACGCGCGGCTTGGGGGCGGACGGGTCCGGGGTGGTCTGTTCGATGCTCATATCGGGTTTGAGACTACCGTGCGAGGTGTTTCCGGGAAGTCAACGCCGGCCCGGAGAGTCCGTGCCCCGCCCCGGGTGCCGGGCCCGACGGGCCCGGCCTCAGCGCCGCTCCGCCTTGGCCGAGCGGGACATCAGCACCTGCAGCGCCTCCTGGGTGGGCCGCCCGTTGTGCACCACGTCCACCACGGCCTCGACGATCGGCATGTCGACCCCGCTGCGCCGGGCCAGGTCCAGCACCGACTCGCAGGACTTGACGCCCTCCGCGGTCTGCCGGGTGGCCGCGATGGTCTCGGCCAGCGACATGCCCCGGCCCAGGTTCATCCCGAAGGTGTTGTTGCGCGACAGCGGCGAGGAACAGGTGGCGACCAGGTCACCCATCCCGGCCAGCCCCGCGAAGGTGTGCGGGTCGGCGCCCAGCACCTCGCCGAGCCGGGTGGTCTCGGCCAGTCCGCGGGTGATCAGGGTGGCCTTGGTGTTGTCGCCGAGCCCCATGCCGGCCGCCATGCCGACGGCCAGGCCGATCACGTTCTTGACGGCGCCGCCGAGCTCGCAGCCGATCACGTCGGTGTTGGTGTACGGCCGGAAGTACGGCGTGTGGCAGGCCGCCTGGAGCCGCTTGGCGACCGCCTCGTCGGTGCAGGCGACCACGCTGGCGGCGGGCTGCCGGTTGGCGATCTCCTTGGCCAGGTTGGGCCCGCTGACCACCGCGACCCGCCCCGGGCCGACCTTGGTGACCTCGTCGATCACCTCGCTCATCCGCTTGGCGGTGCCGAGTTCGATGCCCTTCATCAGGCTGACCAGCACGGTCTGCGGCTCGATCAGCGGCGCCCAGGCGGCCAGGTTGTCGCGCAGCGTCTGGGAGGGCACCACCAGCACCGCGAAGTCCGCGCCGGCCAGCGCCTCGGCGGCGTCGGTGGTGGCCCGGACGGTGTCGGGCAGCCGGACGCCCGGCAGGTAGTCCGGGTTCTCGTGGGTGGTGTTGACGGCGTCCACCAGCTCCTGGCGGCGGGCCCACAGCACGACCTCGCAGCCGGCGTCGGCCAGCACCATCGCGAACGCGGTGCCCCAGGAGCCCGTCCCCATCACGGCGCAGCGGGTCACCGGCCCGTCCCCTCATCGTCGTTGCCGGTCCTGCTGCCCTTGGCGCGGCGGCGTTCGGCCAGCGCGGCGGCGGCCCGTTCGCGGGCGGCCCTGCGCATGTCGTAGCGCTCGGCCGGCGGCTCCTGGCCGCGGATCCCGGCCAGCACCTCGGTGATCGCCGCCATGATGTCCTCGGTGGCGTCGTTGAGCACCTGGGCGGTGAGCTCCATGCCCTGGTACTTGCTCAGGTCCACCGCGGGCCCGGCGGCCACGGTCACCCGGTGCCGCGGGAACAGGTTGAACCTGCCCTTGCCGTAACCGGCCCGGCCGTACGGCGGGATGATCTCGTGGGCGCCCCAGTGCGCGACCGGGATGACCGGCGCGCCGGTCATCAGCGCGACCCGGGCGACCCCGTTCTTCCCGGTCATCGGCCACAGGTCCGGATCCCGGGTGAGCGTTCCCTCCGGGTAGAACTGCACGCACTGGCCGCTGTTGACGGCGTCGATCGCGGCCCGGAAGGCCTGCGCCGCGTCGGTGGACTCGCGGAACACCGGGATCTGGCCGGTCTTGCGCAGCATGAACCCGATGAAGGGGATCGAGAACAGCGAGGACTTGCCGAGGATCCGCGGCGGACGCCCGCTGTTGTACTGCCAGTGCGCGTAGATCACCGGGTCGATGATCGAGTTGTGGTTCACCGCGGCGATGAAGCCGCCCTTCTCGGGAACGTGCTCCCAGCCCCGCCAGTCGGGCTTCACCAGCGCGGTCGTCACCGGCTTCACCAGCACGGCCGCGAAGCGGTACCAGATGCCGTAGTCGGCGTTGCCGAACTTGGCGTACGAGCGGCGGGCCACCCCAGCTCCTTCTCATCCGATGCGGCACGTGGGGTGCCGCGGTCATAGCCTCCCGGTGCCGCGCACCGCTGCGACCGGGGCCCGGCGCACGGGCGCGGAACAGTGTCGCCCGCCTGCTCACCGACTGTCGAGCGGCCGCGCCAACCCGCCGGGCAGGCGTGATCAAACGCACGTCCGCACAGCTCGGACGGCCTGGCGAGGGCTCCGGGACCGGCGTCACAATGACGCCGATGACCCAGGACACCGTACGCCCCAGCGGGCCCGTCGCGCCCGCCGCACCCGCCGCCGACTGGTCGCTGGTGCTACCGCTCAAGCCGCTCGCCCTCGCGAAGAGCCGACTGGCCCCGTACGCGGGCCCGCACCGGGCCGAGCTGGCCCTGTCCTTCGCCCTCGACACGGTCACCGCCGCGCTGGCCACCCCGGGCGTCTCGCGCGTCCTGGTGGTCACCCCGGACGCCACCGCCGGCGCCCGGCTGGCCGAGCTGGGCGCCCTGGTGGTCGCCGACGAGCCCGGCGGCGGCCTCAACCGGGCGCTGGCACACGGCGCCTCGGCCGCCCGGGCGCTCGCCCCGCGGACACCGCTGGCCGCCCTCTCGGCGGACCTGCCGGCCCTGCGCCCGGCCGAACTCGCCCGGGTGCTGGGCGCGGTGCCGTCGGACGGCCGGGCCTTCCTGCCGGACTCCCCCGGTCTGGGCACCACCCTGCTCGCCAGCGGCCCCGGCCGTCCGCTCGCCCCCGCGTTCGGGGACGGCTCGCGGGCCCGGCACGCGGCCGGCGGGGCGCTCGAACTGCGCCTGGCGGACGTGGAGTCGGTGCGCCGGGACGTCGACACCGGCGCCGACCTCGGCGAGGCCGCGACGCTCGGCCTCGGCCCGTACACCAGTGCGCTGTTCGCCCGCCTGGACCGCTCCTGACCAGCGGGCCCGTCGGACCCGCTCGCTATGCTGCAGGCATGCAGGCCACCGCGTTCACCTTCGACCCCGCCACCCGCGCCGGCTCGGTGCTGCTCGACGACGGGACCCCGGTGCCGTTCGACGCGGCCGCCTTCGACGCCGGCGGCCTGCTGCTGCTGCGGCCCGGCCAGCGGGTGCGGATCCGCACCGAGGGCGCGGGCGAGGCCCGCCGGGTGGTCTTCGTGACCCTGCAGACCTTCCCGGACCCGGCCGACGGCCGCTGACCGACGTCAACGGCCGCTGACGGCGCAGCCCCCTCCCGGCGCCCGCGCCGGTCCCGCCGCTCCTGCGGATTTCCGTGCCCGGACGGCGGCTGCCGGCGAATCCTGACTAAGCGCCCGGAAATCGAAAGAGCCGCGGCCACCCGGTCTCCGCAATTCACGGAAGGGGGTGCCGCGGCTCTGTGCCGAAGGCCGTCCGAGGACAGTCGCGCGGGACTTACTTGGCCGAGGCCTTGCGCGCGGTGGTCTTGCGGGTGGCGGTCTTCTTCGCCGGCGCCGTCTTCTTGGCCGTGGCGGTCGCCTTCTTGGCGGTGGCCGTGGTCTTCTTGGCGGCGGCGGTGGTGGTCGCCTTCTTGGCGGCGGCCGTCTTCTTGGTCGCCGCGGCCTTGGTCGCAGCCGCCTTGGTGGCGGTGGCCGTGGTCTTCTTGGCGGCCGTGGTGGCCTTCTTGGTGGCGGTCGCCTTCTTCGCGGCGGTGGCCGTGGTCTTCTTGGCGGCGGCCGTGGTGGTCGCCTTCTTGGCGGCGGCCTTCTTGGCGGCCGGGGCGGCGGCGGCAGCGGTGGCGGCGCGCTTGGTGGCGGCACGCTTGGCGGCCGGGGTCGCGGCGACACCGGTCTTGCCCGGGGTGAGCGAGCCCTTGGGGGCCTTCTTCACCGAGGGGCCTTCCTTCGGCAGCTTCTTGCTGCCGCTGACCAGGTCCTTGAAGCCCTGACCCGGACGGAAGCGGGGGACCGAGGTCTTCTTGACCTTGACCCGCTCGCCGGTCTGCGGGTTGCGGGCGAAGCGCGCGGAGCGCTCCACCTTCTCGAAGGTGCCGAAACCGGTGACCGAAACCCGGTCACCGGCCACAACGGCACGGACCATGGTGTCGAGCACTGCGTCGACAGCCTCTGCGGCAGCCTTGCGACCGCCCAGCTGCTCGGCCACCGCTTCGACAAGCTGAGCCTTGTTCACGTCTTCCCCTTCGGAAACGGGCGCCGGATGATTCCATCCGTTCTTTTCGCACGTTAGGTATGTATCTGCGGACTTTCAATTACCAAACGCGCGAATCACCCTAGTGTCGCAATGGATTTGCGCGTCCGCGACCTCAGTCGAGGGGCGGGTGCCCCTCGTCGAGGTCATGTACAAAGCGACTCAACCGCCTTGCCGCCTCCGGAAGATCGCGCTTGGCGGTCTCCGTGACGATGAGCAGTTGACGGGTGAGAGCGGTCTTTGCATCGACAGACACGTTCAGCGCATGCACGCGGGCGTGAGCTTGCTTCAACCGCTCGGCCACAAGCGCGTAGAGCGCTGCGACTTCCTGGTCGTCCGGCGCCTCAGCTGGTGTTGCGGAGGTGACGTCCGGCCGATCGTCAATTCGGCGTTCGGATCCCCGGCCCGTGGACTCCTCGGACGCGGGTTCGCCGCCCGCGTACGGAGGTTCATGGTGCCGGTGCATGTACTGATTGTGCCATCTACCCGCAGTTGTACTTGCGCGGGGCCCTCTTCCGCAAAGCCGAATGGGCAATCCGGGGAGGCCCCGGTGCTAACTCGTGCTCCGGAACGGCGGATGGCCCGGCCCCCCCGAGGGGGAGCGCGGGCCATCCGGTGGATCGTCAGAATGCTTGTTCTGAGGGGAACTCAGGAGACCGGCAGAGTACGGGGCTTGAACGCCGGACGGGTCGCCTCGTAGGCGGCGATGTCGCCCTCGTTCCGCAGGGTGATGCTGATGTCGTCCAGGCCGTTGAGCAGCCGCCACCGGACGTTGTCGTCCAGTTCGAAGGGCGCGGTGATGCCTTCGGCCCGGACTTCCCGTGCTTCCAGATCAACGGTGATCTCGGCCGAAGGGTCACTCTCGGTGAGCGACCAGAGCCGTTCCACGGTCTCCTGCGGCAGCACGACGGTCAGCAGACCGTTCTTCAACGAGTTGCCCCGGAAGATGTCGGCGAAGCGCGAGGAGATGACCGCGTGGAAGCCGTAGTTCTGCAGCGCCCAGACCGCGTGCTCCCGGGAGGAGCCGGTGCCGAACTCGGGGCCGGCCACCAGGACGGTGGCACCCTCGCGCTCGGGCCGGTTGAGGACGAACGACTCGTCCTTGCGCCAGGCCTCGAACAGGCCGTCCTCGAAACCGGATCGGGTGACCTTCTTGAGCCAATGGGCCGGGATGATCTGGTCCGTGTCCACGTTGCTGCGGCGCAGCGGGACGGCCCGGCCGGTGTGGGTGGTGAACTTCTCCATGGCTCAGGCCTCCACGGCGACGTTGGCGGACAGGTCGGACGGGGCGGCCAGCCGGCCCAGGACGGCGGTCGCGGCGGCGACCTGCGGGGAGACCAGGTGGGTGCGGCCGCCCTTGCCCTGGCGGCCCTCGAAGTTGCGGTTCGAGGTGGAGGCGCAGCGCTCCCCCGGCGCGAGCTGGTCGGGGTTCATACCCAGGCACATCGAGCAGCCGGCATGCCGCCATTCGGCCCCGGCGGCGGTGAACACCTTGTCCAGGCCCTCCTCGACGGCCTGGAGCGCGACCCGGACGGAGCCGGGGACGACCAGCATCCGCACCCGGTCGGCGACCTTGCGGCCCTCCAGCACGGCGGCGGCGGCGCGCAGGTCCTCGATCCGGCCGTTGGTGCAGGAGCCGACGAAGACCGCGTCGACGGCGACCTCGCGCAGCGGGGTGCCCGCCTCCAGGCCCATGTAGGTGAGGGCGTTCTCGGCGGCCGCGCGCTCCTGCGGGTCGGCGAAGTCCGCGGGGTTCGGGACGTCCGAGCCGAGCGGGGCGCCCTGGCCGGGGTTGGTGCCCCAGGTGACGAAGGGGGTGAGCTCGCTCGCGTCGATGAACACCTCGTGGTCGAAGACGGCGTCCTCGTCGGTGGCCAGGGTCCGCCAGTACGCGACGGCGGCGTCCCAGTCCTCGCCCTTCGGGGCGTGCGGGCGGCCCTCGAGGTACTCGAAGGTGGTGTCGTCCGGGGCGATCATGCCGGCCCGGGCACCCGCCTCGATCGACATGTTGCAGACGGTCATCCGGGCCTCCATGGACAGGCTCCGGATCGCCGAACCGCGGTACTCCAGGACGTAGCCCTGGCCGCCGCCGGTGCCGATCTTCGCGATCACGGCCAGGATCAGGTCCTTGGCCGTGACGCCCTCGGGCAGTTCACCCTCGACGGTGACCGCCATGGTGCGGAACGGCGCCAGCGGCAGGGTCTGGGTGGCCAGCACGTGCTCGACCTGGCTGGTGCCGATGCCGAACGCCAGCGCGCCGAAGGCGCCGTGGGTGGAGGTGTGGGAGTCGCCGCAGACCACGGTGGTGCCGGGCTGGGTCAGGCCGAGCTGGGGGCCGACCACGTGCACCACGCCCTGCTCGACGTCGCCGAGCGAGTGGATCCGTACGCCGAACTCGGCCGCGTTGCGGCGCAGCGTCTCCAGCTGCACCCGGGAGACCGGGTCGGCGATCGGCTTGTCGATGTCCAGGGTCGGGGTGTTGTGGTCCTCGGTGGCGATCGTCAGATCGGTGCGGCGGACCGTACGGCCGGCCAGCCGCAGCCCGTCGAAGGCCTGCGGGCTGGTCACCTCGTGGAGCAGGTGGAGGTCGATGAACAGGAGGTCGGGCTCGCCCTCCGCGCGCCGCACGACGTGGTCGTCCCAGACCTTCTCTGCGAGTGTCCGTCCCATCGGATTCCCTCCAGCCGGCCGCGTTGCCGGCCTTCTCGTGTCGTCGAGGTCATTGCGTGCCCGCCCGTGCGGAGCGCGTTCGCGAGACCTGCACGCCGGATCGCTGTCCACGATGCGGACACTCTGACGAGGCCCCATCCTGGATGTCTCCCGGGCTGCTGCATCCAGAGTGGCGCTTTTCCCGGAAGATTGAACTTGCGTCTCGCGGAATGAGACTGCAGTCTTAGGGCATGGACAACACTAGCGGCGTCGGCGTTCTCGACAAGGCCGCTCTGGTGCTCAGCGCACTGGAGTCGGGCCCCGCCACGTTGGCGGGGCTGGTCGCCGCCACCGGTCTGGCGCGCCCCACGGCCCACAGACTCGCCGTCGCACTCGAACACCACCGTCTGGTCACCAGGGACATGCAGGGGCGGTTCATCCTCGGCCCCCGTCTCTCCGAACTCTCCGCCGCGGCGGGCGAGGACCGGCTGCTCGCCACCGCGGGCCCGGTCCTGACCCACCTGCGCGACGTCACCGGCGAGAGCGCACAGCTCTACCGCCGGCAGGGCGAGATGCGGATCTGCGTAGCCGCCGCCGAGCGGCTCTCCGGCCTGCGGGACACCGTCCCGGTCGGCAGCACCCTGCCGATGAAGGCCGGCTCGGCCGCCCAGGTCCTGCTGGCCTGGGAGGAGCCCGAGCGGCTCCACCGCGGCCTCCAGGGCGCCCGCTTCACCGCCACCGCGCTCAGCGGCGTCCGGCGGCGCGGCTGGGCCCAGTCGATCGGCGAGCGGGAGCCGGGCGTCGCGTCCGTCTCCGCCCCCGTCCGCGGCCCCTCCAACCGGGTGGTGGCCGCCGTCTCCGTCTCCGGCCCGATCGAGCGCCTGACCCGCCACCCGGGCCGGCTGCACGCCCAGGCCATCATCGAGGCCGCGAACCGGCTCACCGAGGCGCTGCGGCGCAGCTGATCCGGCGGATTCCCCCACCCACCCCGCCGACTCCCCCGTACCCCGCTCCCCCACTCCCCCACTCCCCCACCGAATGCGAAAGGGCCCCGCTCGGATCGAGCGGGGCCCTTCGAATGCCTGCGCGGCGGAAAAGCAAAAAACCCCGCGCGGGCGGGGTCTTCCATATTTCTGGCTGGGGTACCAGGACTCGAACCTAGACTAAATGAACCAGAATCACTCGTGCTGCCAATTACACCATACCCCAACGCAAAGCAAGGGCCGATGGGCATGTCCTCGAGAAGAACACAGCCACCGGCTTCGTGCTTTGAAGTACCCCCGACCGGATTCGAACCGGCGCTACTGCCGTGAGAGGGCAGCGTGCTAGGCCGCTACACAACGGGGGCATCCTGGCGATCCCTTGCGGGATCAGTACCCCCGACCGGATTCGAACCGGCGCTACTGCCGTGAGAGGGCAGCGTGCTAGGCCGCTACACAACGGGGGCTTTCCAGGCGATCCCTTGCGGGATCAGTACCCCCGACCGGATTCGAACCGGCGCTACTGCCGTGAGAGGGCAGCGTGCTAGGCCGCTACACAACGGGGGCTCGT
>NZ_JBVIWC010000030.1:91901-100652 GCF_055594965.1 Kitasatospora sp. NPDC040550
TGGATCTTCATTTGTACTGCGGGGTGATCGTCACCGATCGTACTGCGCTGGGGTACCAGGACTCGAACCTAGACTAAATGAACCAGAATCACTCGTGCTGCCAATTACACCATACCCCACCAGAGTTGAACCCCTGCGGGCCCTTCTCAGGCGTTGCGCCTCTCGGTCGGTCCCGTTCCGAGGGGCTTTCGCTCCCTCGTCCGTTCCCTCCCGGGCGGCGCAGAAAGAACATTACCCGACGTCTGCCCTGGCTCCAAAATCGATAACCGCAGGCAGCGGCGGGGAGGCCGTCCGGTGACCTCCGGGTGCGCCGCGGGCCCGGCACGGAGCCGGGCCCGCGGGCTGCTCAGGAGGCGCTTGCGCGGCCCGTTCAGGCCGTCGGCAGGGCGTCCAGGGCGGAGCGGAGCCGGCGCAGCGTCTCGGGGCGGCCGAGCAGCTCCATCGACTCGAAGAGCGGCGGCGAGACCCGGCGGCCCGTGACGGCCACCCGCAGCGGCGTGAAGGCGAACTTGGGCTTGATGCCCAGGCCCTCCACCAGCGCCTCGCGCAGCGCGGCCTGGATCGGCTCCGGGGTGAAGTCCGCGAGCTCCTCCAGCGCCTTGACGCTGGCCTCCAGCACCGGGCCGGCGTCCGCGGTCAGCACCTTGGCGGCGTCGTCCGGGTCCACCGCGAAGTCGGCCGGGTCGACGAACAGGAAGCCGGCCATGTTGACGATCTCGCTCAGCACGACCATCCGCTCCTGGGTGAGCGGCGCGATCCGGGCGAGCAGGTCCAGCTGCTCGGCGGTCGGCTCGGCCGGCAGCAGGCCCGGGCCCTGGAGGAACGGCACCAGGCGGCGGACGAAGTCCTCCGGGGCCAGCCGGCGGACGTGCTCGGCGTTGATCGCCTCGCACTTCTTGAGGTCGAAGCGCGCCGGGTTGGAGTTCACCTTGGCGACGTCGAAGGCGGCGACCATCTCGTCCATGTCGAACAGGTCGCGGTCCTCGGCCAGCGACCAGCCCAGCAGGGACAGGTAGTTGAGCAGGCCCTCGCGGATGAAGCCGCGCTCGCGGTACAGGTTGAGCGAGGACTGCGGGTCGCGCTTGGAGAGCTTCTTGTTGCCCTCGCCCATCACGTACGGCAGGTGGCCGAAGCGCGGGGTGGTGCCGTCGCCGACGCCGATCTCGGCGAGCGCCGCGTACAGCGCGATCTGCCGCGGGGTGGAGGACAGCAGGTCCTCGCCGCGCAGCACGTGGGTGATGCCCATCAGGGCGTCGTCCACCGGGTTGACCAGGGTGTACAGCGGGGCGCCGTTGGCGCGGACGATGCCGTAGTCCGGCACGTTCTCCGGCTCGAAGGTGAGCGTGCCGCGCACCAGGTCGTCGAAGGAGATGGTCCGGTCGGGCATCCGGAAGCGCAGGATCGGCTCGCGCTTCTCCAGCTTGTAGACGGCGACCTGGTCGTCGGTCAGCTCGCGGCAGTGGCCGTCGTAGCCGGAGGGCTTGCCGGCCGCGCGGGCGGCCTCGCGGCGGGCGTCCAGCTCCTCGGTGCTGCAGTAGCAGTGGTACGCGTGGCCGGCCTCCTGGAGGCGGCGGGCGACGTCGGCGTAGATGTCCATCCGCTGCGACTGGCGGTACGGCGCGTGCGGGCCGCCGACCTCCGGGCCCTCGTCCCAGTCCAGGCCGAGCCAGCTCATGGCCTCCAGGAGCTGGCCGTACGACTCCTCGGAGTCGCGGGCGGAGTCGGTGTCCTCGATCCGGAAGACCAGCTTGCCGCCGGTGTGGCGGGCGTAGGCCCAGTTGAACAGGGCCGTGCGGACCATGCCCACGTGGGGGTTGCCGGTCGGGGAGGGACAGAAGCGAACCCGGACGGCCGGGTCAGTGTTAGCCACGCTTGATCACCTTGTTGGTGAGAGTGCCGATGCCTTCGATGGAGACGGCGACCTCGTCGCCGACGTTGAGCGGGCCCACCCCTGCGGGCGTGCCGGTGAGGATGACGTCGCCGGGCAGCAGCGTCATGGCCTCGGAGATGTGGACGACCAGTTCGGCGACCGAGCGGATCATCAGGGAGGTGCGGCCGGTCTGGCGGAGCTCGCCGTTGACCGTGCAGGTGATCGCGAGGTCGGCCGGGTCGAGGTCGGTCTCGATCCACGGGCCCAGCGGGCAGGCGGTGTCGAAGCCCTTGGCCCGGGCCCACTGGCCCTCGCGCTGCTGGACGTCCCGGGCGGTGACGTCGTTGGCGCAGGTGTAGCCGAGGATCACCTCGGGCACCCGGTCCAGCGGCACCTCGCGGCACATCCGGCCGATCACCACGGCGAGTTCGGCCTCGTGGTGGACGTCCGAGGAGAACGGCGGGTAGGCGATGTTCTCGGTCGGGCCGATCACCGAGGTGGACGGCTTGAAGAAGGTGAGCGGGACGTCCGGGACGTCGTTGCCCAGCTCCGCCGCGTGCGCCGCGTAGTTGCGGCCGACCGCCACGATCTTGTTGGGGAGCATCGGGCTGAGCAGCCGGACGTCCTGGAAGCGGTAGCTCTCACCGGTGGGCTGGGGTTGGCCGAACGGGTGACCGGCCAGCTCGTGCACGACCAGCGAGTCGGGCCGGGACGGATCCCCCTCGACCACGCCGAAGGAAACGCTGCCGGCGGCAGGGCTCCCTTCCCGGACGGAAAACCTGGCAATGCGCACGGCTGGGCTACCCCTCGCTTCGTCGGCCGCCCGGGGCGCCCCCGGGCGCTGCTGGGCGCCTCGCCCGCCACGGGCGCGGCCCCGTCAATCGTCGCCCAGGCTATCGCGTGGGGCCTCCCGGGACCGCTTTGCCCCTGTTCAGCACGGTTCGAGGAGGAACGCGCGAGGGCGCCGCGAACCCCTTGGTCCGCGGCGCCCTCGGCGCTGGGGCCGGGATCAGTCCCGGGGGGTGATGACCGGGGCGACCATCAGCTGGGTGCGGCGCGGGTTGGCGGTGACGGCCGGCAGCTCGGTGCCGTAGGTGACGACGTCCTCGGACTTGCGGGCGCCCGGGATCTTGCTGAAGTCCTCGACCGAGGCCAGCGTGGTCCGGCGCGGGTTCGCCGTGGAGCGGCAGGACAGCGTGGACTTGGTGGCCTTCTTCGCCAGGGACATCGAGAGCACCTCGTGGTCGTGGCCGGGCGGTCCCGCCAAGGGTCCGCACCGGCCTGCGTGGTTCCGATTGATTCGGAGGGGTTCTGGGCAGGCTGATCGGGGCCGTGCTCCGGAGACAGCCAAGGTTACGAGATCTCTTTCCATACCGGCCGTGACCAAAGCTACACATTCACCTGTGATTTTGCTCACAAATTGACGCACAAATCACGAATATCCGACATATCGCCGGATCGGAATTTCCCGACAATTCGCTCGTAACGGGCATTCCGGCAGGTCTGCGACTCTTGTCGATCTCCGGCCACGTTGGCATGTATCCGGCGAGTGTCCGAAAAAGGCGGTATTCCGGTCCGGTTACCGCACAGTCAGTGAGACCGTGCATGCGGTCGGTAGTACCCGGCCGCTGGTTCCGGCGGCCCTTGTTGGGATTCCCTCGCTGTGCTGGAATGCCACGGACCGTGGGTAGGGAGCAGTCCACCCCGGCGACCCGCTCTCCCGGACCGGCCGGGGTGCGGAAGGAAACTCGACACCGTCCAGGCCGTGGCGACGCGGCGGGACGCCCGGTCCAGAGGTTGCGACGCCAGTGCAGGGACGTTTCAAAAGGGGTAGCGGCGCCGCGGGTAACCCGGAGTCGCGCGAGCCTGTGGCAGCCCCTCAACAGGCGGCGGCCCCCGGCGGCCCGGCCGACCCGGTGACGCCCGAGGCTCCCGCCCGGCCGGAGGACGACGGCCAGGAACGGAAGTCCGCCCGGGACAAGCTCCGGACCACCCTGACCAGGCGCCGCGCCACCGGTCTGAGCCGGCTCGCGATGCGCAACTGGCGGATCCGCACCCGTCTGATCGCCCTGCTCGCGCTGCCGGTCATGGTCTCGCTGGTCCTCGGCGGCCTGCGCATCCAGACCTCGATGCAGAACTCGCAGCAGCTCGCCCAGATGGCCAACCTCTCCGACCTGGCCAAGAAGGCGACCAACCTCGCGGACGCCCTGCAGACCGAACGCGACATCAGCGCCGGCTACATCACCAACCGGCCGAACGACCCGCTGGACGACGAGATCGTCGCCGCCCGCAAGAGCACCGACGACCTCAGCCGCACCTTCACCGCCTCCTCCGACAAGTTCGAGAACCTCCAGCTGTCCGGCGGGAAGGCGCTGCTGTTCCAGATCCGCAAGGACCTGAACTCGATCGCGGACGCGCGCAACACGCCGTACCAGAACAACCAGAACATCCAGGCCACGATCACCGCCTACGACGTGATCATCCGCGACCTCCTGGGCATCACCCAGGACATCGCGCTCGCCTCCAACAACCAGGACCTGCTCATCGCCACCCGCGCGCTGCAGCAGTTCTCGCTCGCCAAGGACGCCACCTCGCAGCAGCGCGCGCTGATCAGCGCCGGTCTGGGCAACCCCAAGGCCCCCGACCTGAGCGCGAGCGACGAGTCCTTCGGCATCCGCCTGCGCACCACGTACGACAACGCGCTCACCAGTTTCAACAACATCTACACCTCGCACGACCTGGACAACCTGCGCGGCCAGCTGAGCTACAACAACGTCATCGCCGAGGCGGACCGCTACTCGCGCTCGATCCTCCAGCCGGGCGGCATCCACCAGACCGAGGCGGTCTCGTACAAGGACTGGTACGAGAAGGCCACCACCAAGATCACGGCCGAGCGCCGGATCGAGGCCAAGCTGATCGAGGACCTCGACGGAAAGGCCCAGGACCTCCAGTCCCAGGCCGACACCGAGGCCCTGATCATCGGTGCCGCCGTCGCCCTGACCCTGATCATCGCCCTCGGTGGCGCCGGTCTGATCGCCCGCTCGATGGTGCGCTCGCTGACCCGCCTGCAGACCGCGGCCGAGGACGTCGCCGAGCGCCGCCTGCCCGAGCTGGTCAAGACGCTCTCCGAGAGCGACCCGCACGACGTCGACACCACGGTCGAACCGGTCGCCGTCGACTCGACCGACGAGATCGGCCACGTGGCCCACGCGTTCGACATGGTGCACAGCGAGGCCGTCCGCCTCGCCGCCGAACAGGCCCTCCTGCGCGGCAACATCAACGCGATGTTCACCAACCTCTCGCGCCGCAGCCAGGGCCTCATCCAGCGCCAGCTGTCGCTCATCTCCGAGCTGGAGAGCCGCGAGGCCGACCCGGACCAGCTGGCCAACCTGTTCAAGCTCGACCACCTCGCGACCCGCATGCGCCGCAACGGCGAGAACCTCCTCGTCCTCGCCGGTGAGGACCCGGGCCGCCGTTGGACCCGCCCCGTCCCGCTGGTCGACGTGCTCCGCGCCGCCGCCTCCGAGGTGGAGCAGTACGAGCGCATCGAGCTCGCCGCCGTACCGTCGGCCGAGGTCGCCGGCCGGGTCGTCAACGACCTCGTCCACCTGCTCGCCGAGCTGCTGGAGAACGCCACCTCGTTCTCCAGCCCGCAGACCCGCGTGCGGGTCACCGGCCACGCCCTGCCGGACGGCCGGGTGCTGGTCGAGATCCACGACACCGGCATCGGCCTCAGCCCGGACGACCTGGCCGAGATCAACGAGCGCCTGGCCAACCCGCCGACGGTGGACGTCTCGGTCTCCCGCCGCATGGGCCTCTTCGTGGTCGGCCGCCTGTCCCTGCGACACGGCATCCGGATCCAGCTGCGTCCGAGCGACTCCGGCGGCACCACCGCGCTGGTCATGCTCCCGGTCGACGTCACCAACTCCGCCGACCGGCGCGGCCCCGGCGGCCGTCCCGGCCCCGGCGGGCAGGGCAAGCAGCAGCGCGGGGCCGCCCCGACGCCGCGCCAGCAGCGCCAGGTGCCGCCCGGCCGCCAGAGCGGTCCGGCCGCGCTCGGCCAGGGCCCGGCGGGCGGTGCCCCGCAGGGCGGCCGTCCGCAGCTCGGCCAGGGCGGTCCGGCCGGCCCCGCCGCACCGGCCGGCCCGGGTGCGCCCGGCGGCCGGACCGGTGGACCGGCTGGACTGCCGACCCGTCAGGTCGGCCAGTCGCTGCGTGAGAACCCGCAGGGTCAGCAGGGCCCGCAGGCCCCCGGCCAGTCCGGTCCGCAGGGCCAGCCCGGTCAGCAGGGCCCGCAGGGTCCGCAGGGGCAGCAGTCCGGCCCGCAGGGTCCGCAGGGCCCGGGTCAGCCGGGCCGGCGCGGCCAGGGCCGACCGGCCCCGGCACCGCAGGGTCCGGGCCGGCAGGCCCCCGGCCAGTCCGGTCCGCAGGGCCAGCAGGGTCCGCAGGGCCAGCCCGGCCAGCCCGGCCAGCCGCAGCAGTCGCCGCAGGGCGCGCTGCCGCAGCGCGCCCCCGGCCGTCAGGGCCCGCCGCAGGGCGGCCCGAACGGCCTGCCGCGCCGCGGCCAGGGCCGCCCCGGCCAGGAACGTCCGCGCCCCGGCGGCGAGTTCGACGGTGCTCCGGGCGCTCCCGCGCCGCAGACCGGCGAGCAGCCGCAGCACGGCCGCCCCGGCGGTCCCGGCGCCCCGCAGCAGGGTGCCCGTCCGGGCAACCGTCCGCAGGACGGCCTGCCGCAGCGCGCCCCCGGCCAGCAGGGCCAGCAGGGTCGGCCCGGCCAGCAGGGTCCGCAGGGTCCGCAGGGTCCGCAGGGCCAGCGCCGTCCGCAGCGTCCCGGCCCGGAGGCACCCCAGCAGGGCCGCCAGGCCCAGCCCCAGCTGCCCCCGCAGCAGCAGCCCCAGCCGCTGCCGTCGGCCGAGCCGGCGCCGGTGGAGAGCACCCAGCAGTTCGCCCGGCCGCGCTTCGAGGCCAGCCAGATCGACCCGCGCGACCCGCTGGGCCTCGGCCTGGTGGAGCCGGTGCTGCCGAACGTGCCGGGCCCGGCCCAGCCGCAGCTCCAGCAGCCGCAGCCGGCCCCGCAGCAGCAGGCGCCGCAGCAGCCGCAGCGCCAGGAGCCGATGGCCCTGCCGACCGGCCCGTCCGAGGCCACCGGCGAGCAGCCCTGGTACCCGCAGCAGGCCGACGGCCAGCCGCAGGGCCGGCCCCGGTCGTACCAGCCGCGCCGCCCCGGCACTTCCGCGCCGGACCTCCAGCAGCCGGACCTCCAGCAGCCGGGCCGGCCGCAGCGGGCCCCGCAGCAGCAGCCCCGGCCGGAGCGCCCCCAGGCCCCGCAGGCCCAGGCGCCCCAGCAGCAGGCCCCGCAGCAGCAGGCCCCGCAGGGCCAGCCGCCGCAGCCGGGCGTCGGTGACGCGCCCTGGCGCCCGTCCGCGAACGACGAGCGCTGGCGCCGTGCCGAGCAGGTCCGCGAGCCCTCGACCAGCGGGGTCACCATGTCGGGCCTCCCCCGGCGGACCCCGCAGGCCAACCTGGTCTCCGGCACCGCCGAGGCCTCGCCGCTGACCGGCCCCCAGGTCTCCCGGGCCCCCGAGGAGGTCCGCGGCCGCCTGACCAACCTGCGCCGCGGCATCCAGCAGGGCCGGCGGGCCGGGGCCGAGCAGGCCGCCAACCAGCCGGGCTCCCAGCATGGTGCCCAGCAGCCCGGATTCGATAGTTTCGGTGGCCGGAGCGACGGCAACGGCGCAGATCACCAGGAGCGTTGAGTTGAACCAGATGAGCCAGGCCGCACAGAACCTGAACTGGCTGATCACCAACTTCGTGGACAACACCCCCGGGGTGTCCCACACCGTGGTGGTCTCCGCGGACGGCCTCCTGCTGTGCATGTCCGAGGGGTTCCCGCGCGACCGTGCCGACCAGCTCGCCGCCGTCGCCTCCGGCCTCACCTCCCTCACCTCCGGCGCCAGCCGGATCTTCGAAGGCGGCGAGGTCAACCAGACCGTCGTCGAGATGGAGCGCGGCTTCCTGTTCCTGATGGCCGTCAGCGACGGCTCCGCCCTCGCCGTCCTGGCCGCACCCGACTCCGACATCGGTCTGGTCGGGTACGAGATGGCCCTGCTCGTCGACCGGGCCGGCGCCGTCCTCACCCCCGCACTCCGCGCGGAACTCCAGGGCAGTCTCCTGCACTGACCGGAACCCACGCGGACCACCCACCGTTCCACCCCGCACCGGGTCCGACCCGACCGGACCCGGCGCCTCACCCTCAGCTACCCTCAGGCAGCTGATCCCGCCTCAGCTGGCACCGCCCCAGCTGGAACCGGCTGCCCAAGGCCGCAGCACAAGGAGGACCCATGACCCCGCCCTCGACACCCGCCGGCCCGTACGGCAACGGGTACGGCAGCGGCTACGGCGGGCAGCAGTCCGACGGCTACGAGCAGCAGCCGCTGGTCCGCCCCTACGCGATGACCGGCGGCCGGACCCGCCCCCGGTACCAGCTCGCGATCGAGGCCCTGATCTCGACCACGGGCTCGGCCGAGCGCACCACCGGGCTGCTGCCCGAGCACGCCCGGATCGTCGGTCTCTGCCGTGAGGTCAAGTCCATCGCGGAGATCTCCGCACTGGCCGGCGTTCCGCTCGGTGTGGCCCGCATCCTCGTGGCCGACCTGGCCGAGGCCGGCCTCGTCGCCATCCACCAGCCCGCCGCCGCGGGCGAGTCGGGCGGAACGCCCGATGTCACGCTGCTCGAAAGGGTCCTCAGTGGACTTCGCAAGCTCTAACGGACCCGCTCGCGCGACGACCTCCGCGAAGATCGTCATCGCGGGCGGCTTCGGTGTCGGCAAGACCACGCTCGTCGGCGCCGTCTCCGAGATCAACCCCCTGCGCACCGAAGC
>NZ_JBVIWC010000031.1:0-96614 GCF_055594965.1 Kitasatospora sp. NPDC040550
GGTGCCCCCACCGCATGGACTCCCTCCTCCGCCTTGCGATGCACGCACCCCAACGCCGCACGCTGATCCGACGCGAATTGTCAGACACGCCCTAGGCGGCGGGGAAGTCGAAGGTGTACCCCTGGGCGACCAGCCAGGGCAGCAGCTGCTTGAGCGCGGCCACGGTCTGGCTGCGGTCGCCGCCGCCGTCGTGCATCAGGATCACGCCGCCGGGCTTGAGCTGGCTCTGCACGGTGGCGACGATCGCGGCCACGCCCGGGCGGGACCAGTCGCGGGGGTCGACGGACCAGCCGAGCGAGTCCATCCCGAGCCCGGCGGCGATGTGCTCGTTGTCGGCGTTGAAGCCGCCGCCCGGCGCGCGGAACCAGCTGATCCGGGTGCCCGGCCCGCCGGCCTTGACGATCATGTCGCGGGCGGCGGAGATCTCGTACACCGCCTTGTCGTGCGGGAGCTTCTCGAACGGCTGGGGGTGGTGGACGCTGTGGTCGCAGAGCCGGTGGCCCTCGGCCAGCACCCGCTTGACCAGGGCCGGGTTGGCGGCGGCGTTCTGGCCGATCTCGCAGAAGGTGGCCTTGACGTGGTACTGGGCGAGCAGGTCGAGGACCTGGCCGGTGGCCGGGCCGGGGCCGTCGTCGAAGGTCAGGGCGACGGTGCGGCCGCCGGAGGCGGTGGAGCCGATCACCTTGGTGCCCTGGCCGGGGTGCGCGGGCGGCGCGGCGGGGGTGCCGGTGGGGGTTCCGGCGGGCCAGCCGGCGGGGGTGCCGGTGGGGGTTCCGGCGGTCGGGGCGTGGCCGGGGGTGGCCGCGGTGGTGGGGGTGCGCGCCTCGGTGCCGGCCGGCGGGGCGCCCTGGCCGGGGCCGGCGGCGTCGGAGCCGGGGGTGGGGGCGATGGTGGCGGCCGGGGTGCCGGTCGGCTGCCGCGCGGTGGCGGTGCCCGGGGTGGTGGTGGTCGCGGTGGGCTGCAGCGCCCCGCTGGCGGTGCCGCACGCGGACAGTCCCAGCACGGCGGCCACGGCGACGCAGCCCGCGAGGAGCCGGCGGCGGCCGGCGGCGGTGCGGGAGTCGGGGAGGGGGCTGCGACGGGTGGGGGTCCGGTGCATGGCGGCGGCTCCTGAGGGGCGAGAAGGGGGCCGATCCCTCGGTCAGGATGACTGTGCGATAGGACGCCGATCGTACGTGTCCCGGTTGCGCGCCGGACCGTTGCGCTCCAAGAGTCTTCTCACACTCGCCCGGTTCGACGTCCGTCGCTCCCAGGAGGTAGCCGCCCGCCGTCAGAACGGGTACCAGCGCACCCCGGTGGCCCCCTCCCGGAGTGAGTCGACCCGGCGCCGGAACTCCGCGAGCGCCGCCGGGTTCCCGGCCGCCTGCTGGGCGACCCACGAGGCGCTGGCGGTCTCCCGGGCCCCGCGCAGCACCGCGAAGCCGGACCAGTCGCGCACGTCCCGGCCGTAGGCCCCGGTGAACGCCAGGTAGTCCTCCTCGGGCACCCCGTAGCGGTCGTGGGCGAGCGCGAGGACCACCAGGTCGTGCTCGCGCAGGTCCCGGGAGAAGGTCTCCAGGTCGAGCAGCACCGGCCCGTCCGGTCCGACGTGGACGTTGCGCGGCAGCGCGTCGCCGTGGATCACCCCGGGCGCGAGCTCCGGCACCAGACCGGGCAGGGCGGCCGCGAAGGCGTCCCGGCGCTCGCGCAGGAAGGCGACGTCCGCCGGGTCGACCTGCCCCTCGGCGGAGGCCAGCCAGCGCTCCACCGGCGCCAGCAGGTCGCGCCCGTCGAGCGGGAAGGGCGGCAGCGGCAGGGCGTGCAGGGCGCGCAGAAGCGGGGCGAGGTCGGCCGGGCGGGCCGGCCGGACGGCGGGGGCGAGCCGGTGCCAGAAGGTGACCGGGTGCCCGTCGGCCCGGTGCGGTCCGGCCTCGACCCGCTCGTACGGGCGGACCACCGGGATGCCCTGCCCGGCCAGCCAGTGCGCGACGGTCAGTTCGCGCCGGGCCCGGTCGTACAGTCCGGGGCCGCGGCCGACCTTGGCGACCACGGCCGGGTCGCCGAGGTCGAAGACGGCGTTCTCGCCGAGCGCGAGCAGCCGTGCCCCGTCGGGGGCGGGCAGTCCGGCGGCGGCGCAGGCCCCGGCGAGCAGCAGCCGGGCGCGGGCCTCGTCGAAGGTGATCATGGCTGGGCTCCGTTCCGCCGGTGTTCATCCGGGGGATTCCGGACGGTGATCATCATGACGCACGGAGCGGCGCGCCCCGCGGTGGCCGGGCGAGCGGGCCCCGGGGTCGGCCGCGCGGGCGTCGTGCGGGTTTTCCCTGGCTCCCTACCCCTAGGCCTCCTCCTCCGAGGTAGGGGGTGGTCTCCACCCTGAGGGGGAGAAGACTCCACCCGGAGCACGAGGCCGACGGCACTGCGGCCGGGGGAGACTGGGGCGGGGCCGGTTCGGGGTGGCCCCGCAACGGGGGTTGGACCGCGGGGGGCTCCTTGCCGCACGGCGAGCGCGTACTCGTAGGCTGACGCCCAGACCTACTTACCTGCCGACCGGCTAGTGGACGCCCCGTGCGCGTCCGGCCCGGTCCTGCCGTCGCCCAGCGTCCCGTCCCCCAAGGGCTGCGGTGAACCATGCCCAGGAGGCATCGAGCATGTTCCACCGACTAGGACAATTCGCCGTACGCCGCGCGTGGTGGGTGATCGCCGCGTGGCTCGTCGCCATGGTCGCGATCTTCATATCCGCGCCCAAGGTGACCTCCCAGACGGACGAGGCGTCGTTCCTGCCCAAGCACTACGAGTCCATCCAGGCCGCCGAGGTGCAGGCCAAGGCCTTCCCGGCCGCCTTCACCCCGGACGCCCTCATCCTCTTCGAGCGCAACGACGGCGCCGCGCTCACCGACGCCGACACCAAGGCCATGGGCAAGCTGACCCAGGACCTGGCGGGCAAGAAGATCGACGGCGTCGAGGCGGTCAACCCGCCGGCCGAGAAGCTCGGCTACTCCGAGGACCACAAGTACGCGATGGGCACCGTCGCCATCGCCAAGGACAAGCAGCAGGACCCGAAGGCGATCGCGGACGTCGCCAAGGCGCTGCGCAACGACGGCAAGGACCTGGCGGGCCCCACCGGCCTCACGTTCCGGCTCGGCGGCTCCGCCGCCCAGACCCTGGACCAGCAGGAGTCCTCCAGCGACACCGAGGGCCTCATCACCATGGCCACCCTGGTGCTGGTCATCGTGATCGTCGGCATCATCTTCCGCAGCGTCCTGGCCGGCCTGCTGCCCATCCTGGTCTCGCTGATCATCGCCCTGCCGACCTCCATGGGGCTGATCAACTACGCCACCAAGGCCTTCGACCTCAAGAGCACGGCGATCCTCACGCCGATCCTGATCGTCGTCGTGCTCGGTGTCGGCACCGACTACTTCCTCTTCCTCGCCTTCCGCTACCGCGAGCGACTGCGGGCCGGCGAGGAACGCAAGGCCGCCGTCGTCAACGCCGTCGGCCGGGTCGGCGAGGCGATCGCCTCCGCCGCCGGCGCCGTCACCATCGCCTTCGCCGCGCTGATCCTCTCCAGCCTCGGCATGTTCCAGGCCCTCGGCCCGGCGCTGGCCATCGCGGTCGTCGTCACCGCCCTCGCCTCCGTCACCCTGGCCCCGGCCCTGCTCGCCGTCATCCCCGCCCGGGCCGTCTTCTGGCCCGGCAAGAAGTGGATGCGCGAGCCCAGCGACGCGCGCTTCACCGCGCTCGGCCGGGTCGTCGAGAAGCGCCCGGCGCTCACCGCCCTCGCCTCCGGCGGCGTCCTGGTCGCCCTGACCCTCGGCGCCCTGGGCTACAACGGCCTCTTCGACATGACCAGCGGCTCCATGCCCAAGGAGAAGGAGTCGATGGTCGTCCAGGACAAGATGTCCACCGCCTTCTCCAAGGGCGCCGCCTCCCCCAGCCAGGTCTTCCTGAGCAGCACCGACGGCAAGAAGCTCGACCCGGCCTCCTTCCAGGCCTACGCGGACAAGCTCCACGTCGCCGGCGTCGCCCAGGTCTTCCCGCCCGCCCCCACCACCGCCGCGAACCGGAACAAGACCATCAGCGACGACGGCACCACGGCCCAGTTCACCGTGATGCTCACGGACGAGCCCTCCAGCAACGAGGCCATCACCACCGTCACCGAACTCCGCGCGGTCGCCCACGCCCAGGCCCCGGCCGGCACCGAGGCCAAGGTCGGCGGCCTCAGCTCGGTGTTCAAGGACATCAACCTGGCGATGACCCACGACTACAAGCTGGTCTTCCCGATCGCCGGACTGCTCATCCTGCTCATCCTGGCGCTCCAGCTGCGCAGCGTGGTCGCCCCCTGGTACCTGATGGCCTCGGTCGGCCTCGGCTTCGGCGCCACCCTCGGCGCCGCCACGCTGCTCTTCCAGAAGATCGGCCACGAGACCGGCCTGATGTTCATGATGCCGATCCTGATCTACCTCTTCGTAGTGGCGATCGGGACCGACTACAACATCCTGATCATCGCCCGCCTGCGCGAGGAGGCCCGCGCGGGCCGCTCCCCGCGCGAGGCGGCCCGGGAGGCGCTGCGCCACGCCGGTCCGACCGTCGCGGCGGCGGGCTTCATCCTGGCGGCCTCGTTCGGGACCTTCATGCTCGCGGGCAACACCTTCATGCTGGAGTTCGGCTTCGCCATGGCCTTCGGCATCGTGCTGGCGGCCTTCGTGATGGCGATGTTCTTCACCCCGGCGCTCACCGCGCTGATCGGCAACAAGGCCTGGTGGCCCGGCCACGGCGGTGACGCCCGTCCGGGTGAGGGCCACGCCCCGCTGGTCGGCGCCGCCATGCCGCCGGAGCCGGTCGGCCGGCACTGACCCGAGGGCCCGGTGACGGGCCGGACACCAGGCGGCGCCCCGCTCCGGCGGGGCGCCGTCCCCTCTTTCCAGGGGGGCCAAACGTGATCTGTCGGGCAGAAAAGTCCCCGGTCAATCGGGGTGCGGCCGTGCTACAGTCGAGGCAGTTGCAGTTTTGGTTCCCATGAACGTGTGTGTGCGCCTGCTGGTACCAACCAACAGGCGCATTTGTTTTGTCCGGTGTTTCAGTCTCCGGATGGGGATCGCGGCTACTTGGGGATTCACGAGGTGTGAATCCCTGATGCCCCAAGTATGAGGAGACGGTTATGGCTACCGGCACCGTGAAGTGGTTCAACAGCGAAAAGGGCTTCGGCTTCATCGAGCAGGACGGCGGCGGCCCGGACGTCTTCGCCCACTACTCGAACATCCAGGCCCAGGGCTTCCGTGAGCTCGTCGAGGGTCAGCGCGTCGAGTTCGACGTCACCCAGGGCCAGAAGGGCCCGCAGGGCGAGAACATCCAGGTCATCGCCTGACGTCAGCCTCTGTGCTGATGCGCGATCCCCTGTGATCTCGTGAAGCGGGGGCCCGCACCGCTCGACGGTGCGGGCCCTCGTGCATGCCGCAGTACGGCCGGGGCGGCGCACTCCACTCAGACGGCCGACCAGTCCGCGACCGCGGGCTGCCGACCGACGGACGGAGAACCCGTGACCACCCCTGCCCGCACGCCCCGCGACCGAGGCGACCGCAACACCGACCGTTCCGCCGCGCGCACCGGCGACCGCACGGCCGAAGGCCGCACCGGCCGCCCCCGCCGCACCGGCGACAACCCCGAGCGCGCCCGCCGCACCGGGGAGGGCGCCGACCGCGCCCGCAAGCCGCGGGGCCGCACCGGCGCCTCCAAGGCCACCCGCGCCGCCGTGGCGGAGCCCGCCGACTTCACCGTCGTCGAGGGCACCCCGGCCCGGCCCCCGGCGGCCTCCTTCGGCGAGCTCGAACTGCCCAAGGCGATCCTCTCCGCGCTCACCCGCGAGGGCGTCACCGAGCCGTTCCCGATCCAGGCCGCCACCCTGCCCGACTCGATCGCCGGGCGCGACGTCCTCGGCCGCGGCCGCACCGGCTCCGGCAAGACCCTCGCCTTCGGCCTGCCGCTGCTCGCCCGCACCGCCGGGCGCCGCGCCGACTCCCGGCACCCGCTGGCGCTCGTCCTGGTGCCCACCCGCGAGCTCGCCCAGCAGGTCACCGACGCGCTCACCCCGTACGCCACCGCCGTCAACCTGCGGATCACCACCGTCGTCGGCGGCATGGGCATCAGCCGGCAGGCCAACGCGGTGCGCCGCGGCACCGAGGTCCTGGTCGCCACCCCCGGCCGACTGGACGACCTGATCGGCCGCGGTGACGTCAACCTCTCCGACGTCGCCATCACGGTCCTCGACGAGGCCGACCAGATGGCCGACATGGGCTTCCTCCCGCAGGTCAGCCGACTGCTGGAGCAGGTCGCCGAGGGCGGGCAGCGGATGCTGTTCTCCGCCACCCTGGACCGCAACGTGGACCGGCTGGTCAAGCGCTTCCTGACCGACCCGGTCACCCACTCGGTCGACCCCTCGGCCGGCGCGGTCACCACCATGGACCACCACGTCCTGCAGCTGGAGCCCACCGACAAGGCCTCCGCCACCGCGCACATCGCCTCCCGCGACGGCCGGGTGATCATGTTCGTGCACACCAAGCACGGCGCCGACCGGCTCGCCAAGCAGCTGCGCGCCACCGGCGTGATGGCCGCCGCCCTGCACGGCGGCAAGTCCCAGCCGCAGCGCAACCGGGTCCTGGACCAGTTCCGCGAGGGCGAGGTCACCGCGCTGATCGCCACCAACGTGGCCGCCCGCGGCATCCACATCGACGGCCTCGACCTGGTCGTCAACGTCGACCCGCCGATCGACCACAAGGACTACCTGCACCGCGGCGGCCGCACCGCCCGGGCCGGCGAGTCCGGCACCGTCGTCACCCTGGTGCTGCCCGAGCAGCGCCGCGAGGTCAACCGGCTGATGACCGTCGCCGGGATCCGCCCGACCGTCACCAAGATCCGCCCCGGCGACGCCGAGCTGGCCCGGATCACCGGTGCCCGCACCCCCAGCGGCGTCGCGGTCGCGCTGGTCGTCCCGGCCGCCGCCCAGCCCGCGGCCCCGGCCGCCGCCGACGGCAAGGGCGCCGGCGGCAAGTCCGGCAACCCGCGCCGCCGCCCCGCCAAGCGCTCCGGGCTGCCCGCCGACGTCGACATGAACGGCAACCCGCGCCGCCCGCGCCCCAAGCAGCGCCTCGGTGCCGCCGCCCAGCAGGGCGAGCGGCCGCAGGCCGCCGGGTTCATCGGGCGCTCCTCCGGCCGGGCCCGGCCGGGCAGCGGCTCCCAGTCCGGCGGCAACTACGGGACCGGGCGCCAGCGCCGCAAGTTCGACTGACGGCCGTCCCGGCCCCGGTTCCACCGGACGGGCCCCGTACTCCCCGTGAGGGGGAGTGCGGGGCCCGTTCCGCGTTCCCGGGACGTCCGAGCGACCGCCGACCCGAACAGCTGGCGTGAATCCGTCGAAGCTCGCCTTGAACGAGAGCTTGACGGTGGCCCGGCGAACCCCGATTCTTCTACACGGCCCACACAACTGCCGCACAGTCACCACCAGTGCGCAGACGTCGAGTTGACGCGATCCGCCGACCGGAAGGACCACCGTCCCGATGCGCCGAACCTCCGCCCTGCTGACCACCGCCCTGCTCGCCGGGGCCGCCGCTCTGGCCGCACCCGCCACCTCCGCCCAGGCCGCGCCCTCCTGCGGTGCCTACGTCGCGGGCTGGAGCGCGATCGGCAGCTGCAGCGGCCTCGACCCGATGCAGACCTGGACCGTCACCGCCACCTGCTACTACTGGAACTCCACCCACACCGTGCAGTTCACCCGCCCCGCGATCGGCGGCCTGGCGATCGGGGACGGCAGCATCTCCGCGGCCTGCGGCGTCGGCGACAGCGTCATGTTCCCGCGGGTCATCCTGGGCGCCACCCCGCCGGCCGGTCCGACCGGCCAGATCACCGGCTACGCCGGCAAGTGCGTCGACGTGAAGGGCGCCAACCTCGGCAACGGCACCCCCGTGCAGATCTACGACTGCAACGGCTCCGTCGCGCAGAAGTGGCGGATAGGCGTCGACGGAACCGTCCGCGCCCTCGGCAAGTGCATGGACGTCGCCGGCGGCGGCACCGCCAACCACACCCTGGTCCAGCTCTACGACTGCAACGGCACTGGTGCCCAGCAGTGGCAGGCCCGCTCCGACGGCTCGCTCTACAACCCGCAGTCCGGCCGCTGCCTGGACGACCTCGGCTTCGCCACCAACAACGGCAACCAGCTCGGCATCTGGGACTGCAACGGCGCCGCCAACCAGAAGTGGAACCTCCCGGCCTGACGCACCACCACCGGAGCCAGGGCCGCCGCCCGCACCCCCGTCGGGCGGCGGACCTCCCCCGGCGGGGCCGGGCGGCGGCGCAGTCGCTCCGCGGTCCGCGCCTCCTTCGGCGCCATCACGGTCGACTGCGGCCCCTCGGTGGCCGGCAGCGCGTGCCGGCCGGTCCGCAGCCCGCCCGACGTCGCGCGCGGGAGCGAGGGGTGAAGCCGACCGCGATCATGCGCGAGTGGATCGAGGCTGCCGTTGCCACCGTGGACGATTCGGTGCCGGTCGGCGTGATCACCGCAGCGGTGGCCGAGTACCAGCACCGCAAGGCCCCGTGACGGCTCAGGCGCTCAGGGCCGGAACGGCTGCCGCCGTCCGGCGGGCCCGGTCGTAGCGTTCGAGCAGCAGCGCCGCCAGCTCCGGGGCCGCGCCGAGGACCTCGGCGACGAGGTCCGCGCCCTGCGAGGCCGCCGCGATGCGGTCCGGCAGCAGGCCCGGGGCCAGCAGGTAGGGGGCGACGGCGGTCCGCTCGGCCCCGGCCGCGCGCAGGGCGGCGAGGGCGTCGGGCACGCGCGGGCCGGCCGCCGAGGCGTACGCGACCTCGACGGCGGCCCAGCCGCGGGTGCGGCGCCACTCGGCGGCGACCCGGCGGGTGGCGGCGTCGGCGGCCGGGTCGGAGGAGCCGGCCGCGGCCAGCACCACGCCGGTGCGGGCGCGGACCGCCGCCGAGCCGACGTCGAGCCCGGCCCCGGCCAGCCGGCGGTCCAGGGCCGCGAGCAGCAGCGGGGAGGGGCCGAGCACCTCCGCCACCGGCAGGCCCGCGCCGGTGGCGCGCAGCGCCGCGGGGATGTCGTGCTTGGCGTGGAAGGCCCGGTTGAGCAGCAGCGGCACGGCCACCGCGTCCGCCGGCCGTCCGAACCGTCCGGACCGGCCGACCACCTGGGGGATCCGCGGCGCGCAGTGGTCCAGGTAGGCGGTGGCGACCTCCAGGGCGGGCCGCTGGGCCCGCACCTCCCGGACCAGCGCGGCCACGGTCGCGGCGTGCCGCGGGTCGCGGCTGCCGTGGGCGATGAGCAGGAGGGCGGGCACCGGCGGCTGCCTCACTTGCCGGAGGCCAGCAGGCCGCGGTTGCGCAGCACCCGGCGCTCGACCGGGGTGAAGACGAGCAGTTCGATGGCGATGCCGACGAACAGGATCAGGATGATGCCGAGCAGCACCCCGGACATGTCGGAGAACTCGCGCTGGTCCTCCAGGAACCGGCCCAGGCCCCGGCCGAGGTCGGGGGAGGAGGCGACCAGCTCGGCGGCCATCAGGGAGCGCCAGGAGAACGCCCAGCCCTGCTTGAGGCCGGCCAGGTAGCCGGGCAGCGCGGCGGGGATGAGCACGTGCCGGGCGCCGGTCAGGCCGGTGGCGCCGATGGTGCGCCCGGCCCGCAGGAACAGCGGCGGGACCTGGTCGATGCCGGCCACCAGCCCGTTGGCGATGGACGGGACGGCGCCCAGCAGGATCACCGCGTACATCATCTGGTCGTTGATGCCGAGCCAGATGACCGCGGCCGGCACCCAGGCGACCGAGGGCAGCGACTGGAGGCCCTGGAGGACCGGGCCGATCGCGGTGCGCACCGGCCTGACCCGGGCGACGACCAGGCCGATCGGGGTGCCGATGACGACGGCGAGCAGGAAGCCCGACAGGCCGCGCCAGACGCTGGTCCAGATGATCGAGAACAGCGTGCCCTGGTACCAGAGGTCCTGGAGGGAGTGCCACACGTCCGTGGGGCTGGGCAGCTTGTACGAGGAGGTGACGTGCAGGCTGTACGCGCCCTGCCACAGCGCCAGCACCACCAGCACGCCGATCAGCGGCGGCAGGGCCTTGGAGCGCAGCACCTCGCCGAGCGAGCTGCGCGGGGCGGCGACGGAGTCGAGGGCGTCCAGGCCGGCGCCGACGCCGGCGCTGTCGGCGGCGCCGTCGGAGGCGGGGTCCTTGTCCAGGACGACGGGAGCGGTGTCAGTGCTGGCCATGGCGACGGATCTCCCCACGCAGTTCTTCGGTGATCTCGATGGACAGGTCGGCGACGCCCGAGGACTCGATCCGGCGCGGCTGCGGCAGGTCGATCCGCCACTCCCGGGCGACCCGGCCGGGGCGGGAGGAGAGCAGGACGACGCGCTGGGCCAGGCGTACGGCCTCGCGCACGTTGTGGGTGACGAACAGGACGGACAGCTGGCGTTCGGCCCAGATCCGGGTGATCTCGTCGTGCAGGACGTCCCGGGTGATGGCGTCGAGGGCGGCGAACGGCTCGTCCATCAGCAGCACCTTGCTGCCCTGGGCGAGGGCACGGGCCATCGCCACGCGCTGGCGCATGCCGCCGGACAGCTCGTGCACCCGCTTGCCGTACGCGCCGTTCAGGCGGACGAGTTCGAGCAGGCGCTCGGCCTCGGCGCGCCGCTCGGGGCGGGGGACGCCGGCCAGCTTGAGGGCCAGTTCGATGTTCCGGCCGGCGGTGAGCCAGGGGAACAGGGCGTGCTCCTGGAACATCAGGGCGGGGCGGCCGCCGGACACCTCGATGCTGCCGCGGGTGGGCGCGTCCAGGCCGGCGACCAGGTTGAGCAGGGTCGACTTGCCGCAGCCCGAGGCGCCGAGCAGGGTGACGAACTCGCCGGGCGCGACGTCGAGGGTGATGTCGTCCAGCACGTGGGTGGCGGCGCCCGGACGGCCGAAGGACTTGTGCACGTGCGAGATCCGGACGGCGGGCGTCGCGCCGGCGGCGTCGGCGCCGGGGGCGTCCGCCGAGGTGGTCAGTGCCGGGGTCATCCGGGCACCTCCTGCGTGAGTGGTCTGGCGGGGCTGGCGAGGGCTGCGAAGCGGGGGCCGGGTCCGGCCCCCGCCCGGCCCGGTGGGCATCGATCGGGGATCGACCGGGCGGGCGGGGGCCGGACCGCGGAGCTGCGTGGCGCCGGGCTACTTGGCGCCGAGTCCGGCGTCCGCCACGGGCGCCTGGCCCTTGGCCGCGAGGACCTTGTTCAGCAGGGTGAGGTCGTAGATGCCGTTCAGGTTGGGCTTCTTGAGGAGCCCGGCGGTGACGGCGTGGTCGGCCTCGGCCTGCAGGGTGTTCGCCAGCGGGTCGTCCAGGAAGTCGATGTCGGACCAGGCCGGGTCGAGGACGGCCGGCTCCAGGGAGTTGCCGGCCTCCTTCTTGATCGCCTCGTTGGCGTCGGCCTTGGCCTTGTCGGGGTTGGCCTTGATGAAGGCGTTGGTGTTCACCGAGCCGCGCAGCACGGCCTCCACCACGTCCGGGTGCTCCTTGAGGAACTTCTGCGAGACGATGATGTTGGTGATCACGAACTTCTTGTCCGGCCAGACGTCCTTCTCGTTGAGCAGGACCTTCGCGCCGAGGGTGACCAGCTTGGAGGCGGTGGGCTCGGGCACCCAGGCGCCGTCGATGGAGCCCTGCTTGTAGGCGTCGGGGGTGACCTTGTTGTCGGTGCGCACCACCGAGACGTCGCCCGCGCCGGACGCCGCGTCGACCTTGTAGCCCTTGCCGGCCAGGTAGTTGAGCAGCGCCACGTCCTGGGTGTTGCCCAACTGCGGGGTGGCGATCTTCTTGCCCTTGAGGTCGTCCAGCGAGCCGATCTTGTCGGGGTTGACCACCAGCTTGACCCCGCCGGAGGCCGAACCGCCGATGATCTTCAAGGACTTGCCGTCGGACTTGGTGTAGCCGTTGATCGCCGGGGAGGGGCCGATCCAGCCGATGTCGATCGATCCGGCGTTGAGCGCCTCGATCTCCGCCGGGCCCGCGTTGAAGACCTGGGTCTTCACCTGGGTCGCGCCCAACTCCTTCTGGAATATGCCCTCCTGGAGTCCGACCAGCGGGGTGCCGTGGGTCAGGTTGGCGAAGTAGCCGATCTTCACCGTGTCCGCGGTGAGCTTGGGGCCGGACGCCGAGCTCCCCACGGTGGCCGCGGTGTCGGCCTTGTTGTCGGCCTTGGAGCCGTAGCTGCACGCCGACAGCAGGGCGACGGCGGTCAGGCCGGCGGCGGCGGCCGCCGCCGAGCGTCTGATCCGGCCGGCGTTGGGGCGGGTGGGCCGATCGGAGGGGGTGCGGTGCGAGGATGCCTGGTGCGGTGCCATGGTGGTGGGTCCTGTTCGCGGACGGACCGTCAGGAAGCGGTCCCGGGCGGACGGTTGGAAGGTGGCGCTTGCGGCAGGGGGTGTGCCGGGCAAGCCGGGCGGCCGTGGGGAGCGGCCCGGTGACGGGGCGTTCTCAGCCCCGTCGGCCCGCACATCGGGTCAAGCCGCCCTGGCCGCTGCCGAGGACGCCGCTGCCGATGCGGCCGCCTTCCTTGTCCATGCCCGAGAACGCCTCGCTGGGCATCAGACCCAGTCCTCCTCTTCGGGCGCGCCGGGCGCGCCGTCGGTGCGTACGGTGGCGAAGGCCTCGCCCGCCATGCCGGCGGTGAGGGTGGTGCCGTCGGCCGGGTCGATCAGCAGGAACGACCCGGTGCGGCGGTTGTCGGTGTAGTCGTCGAGGGCCAGCGGCTCGGCGGTGCGCAGCTTCACGTGGCCGATGTCGTTGACGTTCAACCCCTCGGCGCCGGAGCGCTGTTCGAGGCTGTCGATGTCGATCCGGTAGGAGATCTCCTTGACGAGGGCGCGGACGGTGCGGGTGGTGTGCTTGAGCAGCACCTTGTCCCCGGCGCGCAGCGGCCGCTCGTTGAGGTGGCTGACGGTGGCCTCGATGTCCTTGGTGGGGGCGGGGGAGGCCCCGGCGGCGATGAGGTCGCCGCGGGAGATGTCGAGGTCGTCGGCGAGCCGGACGGTGACCGACTGCGGGGCCCAGGCCAGGTCGGCCGGGCGGCCGAGCGCGTCGATGGCGGCGACGGTGGTGGTCAGGCCGGAGGGCAGCACGGTGACGGGGTCGCCGACCCGCAGCACGCCGGAGGCCAGCTGGCCGGCGTAGCCGCGGTAGTCGGGGTGGGCCTCGGTCTGCGGGCGGATCACGTACTGCACCGGGAAGCGGGCGGGCTCCGCGCTGGGGTCGCTGCCGACCGGGACGGTCTCCAGGTGCTCCAGCAGGGTCGGGCCGCCGTACCAGTCCATGTGCGCGGACGGCTCGACGACGTTGTCCCCGGCGAGGGCGGAGATCGGGACGGCGAGGACGTCCGTGACGCCGAGGGAGGCGGCGTAGGCGGTGAACTCGGCGGCGATCGCGGCGAAGACCGGCTCGGCGTAGTCGACCAGGTCCATCTTGTTGACGGCCAGCACCACGTGCGGCACCCGCAGCAGGGCGGCGACGGCCGCGTGCCGGCGGGTCTGCTCGACCACGCCGTTGCGGGCGTCGACCAGCACGACGGCGAGCTCCGCGGTGGAGGCGCCGGTCACCATGTTGCGGGTGTACTGCACGTGCCCGGGGGTGTCGGCGAGGATGAACCGCCGCCGGGGGGTGGCGAAGTAGCGGTAGGCGACGTCGATGGTGATGCCCTGCTCGCGCTCGGCCCGCAGGCCGTCGGTGAGCAGCGCGAGGTCGGGCGCCTCCTGGCCGCGGCCCAGGGAGACGCGTTCGACGGCCTCCAGCTGGTCGGCGAGCACCGACTTGGAGTCGTGCAGCAGGCGGCCGACCAGGGTGGACTTGCCGTCGTCGACGGAGCCGGCGGTGGCGAAGCGCAGCAGGGAGGTGGCGCTGGTCTCGACGGTCGTGCTCATTAGAAGTACCCCTCGCGCTTGCGGTCTTCCATCGCGGCCTCGGACAGCTTGTCGTCGGCGCGGGTGGCGCCGCGCTCGGTGAGGCGGCTGGCGGCGATCTCGGCGATCACGGCCTCGATGGTGGTGGCGTCGGAGTCGACGGCGCCGGTGCAGGACATGTCGCCGACGGTGCGGTAGCGCACCAGGCGCCGCTCGACCGGCTCGCTGTCCTTGGGGCCGCCCCACTCGCCGGCGGTCAGCCACATGCCGCCCCGGGCGAAGACGTCCCGCTCGTGGGCGTAGTAGATCTCGGGCAGGTCGATGCCCTCGCGCTCGATGTACTGCCAGACGTCCAGCTCGGTCCAGTTGGACAGCGGGAAGACCCGCACGTGCTCGCCGACGGCGTGCCGCCCGTTGTACAGCGACCACAGCTCGGGGCGCTGGCGGCGCGGGTCCCAGGCGCCGAACTCGTCGCGCAGCGAGAAGACGCGCTCCTTGGCGCGGGCCTTCTCCTCGTCCCGGCGGCCGCCGCCGAAGACCGCGTCGAAGCGGCCCTTCTCGATGGCGTCGAGCAGCGGGACGGTCTGCAGCGGATTGCGGGTGCCGTCCGGGCGCTCGCGCAGCCGGCCGTCGTCGATGAAGTCCTGGACGTGCGCGACGTGCAGGCGCAGGGAGTGCTCGGCGACGACGCGGTCGCGGTAGGCCAGCACCTCGGGGAAGTTGTGGCCGGTGTCGACGTGCAGGAGGGAGAAGGGCACGGCGGCCGGCGCGAAGGCCTTGAGCGCCAGGTGCAGCATCAGGATGGAGTCCTTGCCGCCGGAGAACAGGATCACCGGGCGCTCGAACTCCCCCGCGACCTCGCGGAAGATGTGCACCGACTCGGCCTCCAGCGCGTCCAGGTGGGACAGCGCGAAGGGGGAGCCGTCGTGGGTGCGGACCGGGCTGTCGGTCGCGGTGGTCATGCGAGACCCCTCTCGGTCAGGAAGGCGTGCAGCTCGGCGGCGGACTCGGCGACCGCGCGGCCCTGCGTCTGGAGGCGCAGCTCGGGCTTCTCGGGGGCCTCGTACGGGTCGTCCACACCGGTCAGGCCGGACAGCTCGCCGGCCGCCTGCTTCGCGTACAGGCCCTTGACGTCCCGTTCGGCGCACAGCTCGACCGGGGTGGCGACGTGGATCTCCAGGAACTCGGTGCCGGCCGCGGCGTGCCGCTCGCGCACCGCGGTGCGCGAGTCGGCGAACGGGGCGATCACCGGGGCGAGCACCTTGACGCCGTTGGCGGCGAGCTTCTCGGCGACGAAGCCGATCCGGGTGACGTTGGTGTGCCGGTCCTCGCGGGAGAAGCCGAGGCCCTTGGACAGGAACTCGCGGATCTCGTCGCCGTCCAGCACCTCGACCTTGTGGCCCTCGGCGCGCAGCCGCTCGGCCAGCGCGAAGGCCAGCGTGGTCTTGCCCGCGCTCGGCAGCCCGGTCAGCCACACGGTGGCGCCGCGCTCGCAGGGGGCGGCCGCGGGGGCCGCCTCTGCGGCTCCGTCGGCGGCCGGGGTGTGAGCTGTCACGGTTCTTTCCTTACACGGTAGTTGACGAGCGGTCGGGGAACGCTCGGGCTCAGAGGTGGATGCCGCACTCGGTCTTGCCGGAGCCGGACCAGCGGCCGGCCCGGGCGTCCTCGCCCTCGCCCGGCTTGCGGGTGCAGGACAGCGGCGAGCAGCCGATGGACGGGTAGCCCTCCCACAGCAGCGGGTTGAGCAGCACGCCGTTCGCGGCGACGTAGGCGTCCACGTCCGCCTGCGTCCAGCGGGCGATCGGGGCGATCTTCACCTTGCGGCGCTTCGGGTCCCAGGAGACCACCGGCGTGTTCGCCCGGGTCGGGGACTCGTCCCGGCGCAGCCCGGTGGCCCACGCGTCGTAGCCGGCGAGGCCGCGGTTGAGCGGTTCGACCTTGCGCAGCGCGCAGCACAGGTCCGGGTCGCGGTCGTGCAGCCGCGGCCCGTGCTCGGCGTCCTGCTCGGCGACCGTCCTCAGCGGGGTGAGCGTGATGACGTTGACCCGCATGGTCGCGGCCACCGCGTCCCTCGTCCCGATGGTCTCCGGGAAGTGGTAGCCGGTGTCCAGGAACACCACGTCCACCCCGGGGAACACCGAGGAGGCGAGGTGGGCGACCACCGCGTCCTCCATCGAGGAGGTGACGCAGAACCGCTTGCCGAAGGTGTCGGCGGCCCAGCGCAGCACCTCCTGCGGCGTGGCCTCCTCCAGCTCGCGGCCGGCGCGGACGGCGAGCTCCGCGTGGTCAGCCGTGGTGCGGTTGTTCATGTGACGCACCCCCGTTGGTCGGTGACAGCAGGCCGAGGAACTTCAACTGGAAGGCGCGGCGGCAGCCGTGGCACTCCCAGGCGCCGTGGCCGGCCTCGGACGGGCGCAGGTCCTCGTCCCCGCAGTACGGGCAGAAGAACGGTGCGGCTCGCTCACTCATCGCCCACCTCGCTGCGCTCGGCGTTCGCTGCGCGAACAACGCCCTGCCTTCTGGTTCGCTCGCTGCGCTCGCTCACGACAGCTGCTCCTCGGTGGCGCGGGCCGTCCACTGGGCGAAGCGCTCGCCCTCGGTGCGGTCGGCCTGGTAGCGGGTCAGCACGCGCTCGACGTAGTCGGGCAGGCCGGCGCTGGTGACCTTGAGGCCGCGGACCTTGCGGCCGAAGCCGGCCTCCAGGCCGAGCGCGCCGCCCAGGTGGACCTGGTAGCCCTCGACCTGGTTGCCGTGCTCGTCGGTGACCAGCTGGCCCTTGAGGCCGATGTCGGCGACCTGGATCCGGGCGCAGGCGTTCGGGCAGCCGTTGATGTTGATGGTCAGCGGCTCGGCGAACTCCGGCAGGCGCTGCTCCAGTTCGTCGATCAGGGTGCGGCCGCGCTCCTTGGTCTCGACGATGGCGAGCTTGCAGTACTCGATGCCGGTGCAGGCCATGGTGCCGCGGCGGAACGGCGAGGGGGTGACCCGCAGGTCGAGCTCCTCCAGGCCGGCCACCACCGCGTCGACGTGCTCCTCGGCGATGTCCAGGACCAGCATCTTCTGCTCGGCGGTGGTGCGCAGCCGGTCGCTGCCGTGGGCGGCGGCGAGGTCGGCGATCCGGCCGAGCAGCTTGCCGTCGACCCGGCCGACGCGCGGGGCGAAGCCGATGTAGTAGCGGCCGTCCTTCTGCCGGTGCACGCCGACGTGGTCGCGCCAGCGGGCGGCGGGCTCGGCGGGCGCGGGCCCGTCGACCAGCCGGTACTCGAGGTACTCCTCCTCCAGGACCTTGCGGAACTTCTCCACGCCCCAGTCGGCGACCAGGAACTTGAGCCGGGCGCGGTTGCGCAGGCGCCGGTAGCCGTAGTCGCGGAAGATACCGATGACGCCGCCGTAGACGTCGGCGACCTCGTCCAGCGGGACCCAGGCGCCCAGGCGCACGCCGAGCTTGGGGTTGGTGGACAGGCCGCCGCCGACCCACAGGTCGAAGCCGGGCCCGTGCTCGGGGTGGACCACGCCGACGAAGGCGACGTCGTTGATCTCGTGGGCGACGTCCAGCTGCGGGGAGCCGGAGACCGCGCTCTTGAACTTGCGCGGCAGGTTGGAGAAGTCCTTGTTGCCGATGAACCGGCGCTGGATCTCCTCGATGGCCGGGGTGCCGTCGATGATCTCGTCCTCGGCGATGCCGGCGACCGGCGAGCCGAGGATGACGCGCGGGGTGTCGCCGCAGGCCTCGGTGGTGGACAGGCCGACGGCCTCCAGCTTCTGCCAGATCGCCGGGACGTCCTCGATCCGGATCCAGTGGTACTGGATGTTCTGCCGGTCGGTCAGGTCGGCGGTGCCCCGCGCGTACTGCTCGGAGACCTCGGCGATCGCGCGCAGCTGGGCGACGGTCAGCCGGCCGCCGTCGATGCGCACCCGGAGCATGAAGAACTCGGCGTCCAGCTCGTGCGGGTCCAGGATCGCGGTCTTGCCGCCGTCGATGCCCTCCTTGCGCTGGGTGTAGAGCCCCCACCAGCGCATCCGGCCGCGCAGGTCGGCGGGGTCGATCGAGTCGAAGCCCCGGTGCGCGTAGATCGTCTCAATACGTGTCCGCACATTGAGACCGTCGTCGTCCTTCTTGAACTGCTCGTTGGCGTTCAGCGGGGTGAAGTGCCCCATGCCCCACTGGCCCTCGCCGCGGTGGCGGGTCACCTTGCGAGCCGCGGCGGGGCGGGGCGCGACCGTGCGGTCGGCCGTGGGCTCGGCAGTCTCGGGAGAGGTGGCCATGGTGAAGTCCTTCTGGGCAGGTGGCGCTGGCGCCGGGTGGGTCGCGGGGCGTGCTCGGCCGTGCGATCGCTGCTGTGACCTGCGGGTTTCTCAGGGCCGGGAGAGCAGCTGACCGGGCCGGGCGGGCGCCTGCGCATCCGCTCGTGCGGGGATGGCGGGGTGGACGGCGCCGGGTGCGGTGGTGCGGCGGGGTGGGAGCTCAGGTCACCGGACAGATGGCGCTGGACACGCGAAGGAGATCGACGTGGAGTCGACCTACTAGGGTGGTTCCGGCGCTAGGCATGGCAAGAGATTCGCACGGCGCGGGACTCGCGGTCCACTAACATCCGAATGCTGGACGCTGGGGTTTCGACATCTGGGACGCCCGGGTGTTCCCGCCGCTCCGGGCCAGGCCTCCTGACGGGCGGTCGGGGCGCGGCCCCGCGCAGCGGCCGGCGAGGCGGTCCGCACGCGCCCGTACCCCGGGGGAGATCAACCGGAGCGACCCGGCCCGATACCGTTAGCCCTGTGCAAGCAGCAGGCGATACGAGCAGACCGAACCCCGAACGGCCCTCCCGGCGCCGGGGCAAGGGCTCCCGGCGCGCGGCCAAACAGGCCCTCTGGCGCCGCACGGCGTGGGACTTGGTCAAGGACACCACCAACACCTGCGTCGAGTACCGGGTCACCGGCCTCGCCGCCGAGGCGGCCTTCTTCACCCTGCTGTCCATCCCGCCACTGCTGCTCGGCCTCGCCGCGACCCTCGGCTACCTCGACAAGTTCCTCGGCGCGGGCACCATCGACCGGCTCAAGCACGACATCGTCTCGGCCTCCGGAACGGTCCTGTCCGACTCCTCCGTCAACGAGGTCGTCAAACCGCTGCTCAGCCAGGTCTTCGACCACACCCGGCCCGACCTGATCTCGATCGGCTTCCTGCTGTCGCTGTGGTCCGGCTCCAGAGCCCTCTACATCTTCATCGACACCATCACCGTCATGTACGGGCTGGACGGCAAGCGGGGCATCGTCAAGACCCGGCTGATGTCGCTCGGCCTCTACCTCGGCGCCCTGGTGATCGGCTCGCTGGTGCTGCCGCTGCTGATGGCCGGGCCCGGACTGGTCGAGAACGCCCTCCCCGGCGTCGCCGGACTCGTCGGCGCCGCCTACTGGCCGGTCGCCATCCTGCTGCTGATCGTCTCCCTCACCACCCTCTACCACCTGGCCGTGCCGGTCTCCACACCCTGGCGCGAGGACATCCCCGGCGCGCTGGTCGCCCTGGTGGTGCTCGTCTTCTGCAGCGTCGGCCTGCGGCTCTACCTGGTCAGCTCGGTCGAGGGCCCCTCGGTGTACGGCTCGCTGGCCGCGCCGGTGGCCGTCCTGCTGTGGATCTTCGTGGTGGCCCTCGCGGTGCTCATCGGCGCCGCCATGAACGCCGCCATAGACCGCCGCTGGCCCACCCTGGAGACCGCCGACGCCCGGGCCGAGAACGAGCGCGCCCACGAGGAGGCGGCCGCCGCGGTGGTCCGCGAGGTCGCCGCCCGCCGGGCCGTCGAACGGGCCCGGCGCGCCCGCGAACTGAGCCTGGCCGAGGGCGTCGAGGAGGAGTGGGGCGAGGAGGACGCCGACGACGTCGACGTGCCCGCCGAGTACCCCGAGCGGTGGGCCGACGTGCTGGCCGCCGACAACGTGCGCGCGCGGCTCACCGCCCGGCCCGGGCCGCACCACCGGCCGTCCCCGCCGCCGCCGGACAGCGACCGGCCGACCGGGCCGCCGCCGGAGCGGCCGGGGGCGGGGCCGGGGGCCGGGGCGGGGCCGGGGCAGCAGGTGCCGGGGTACCCGCCCAGGCCGCCGCAGCCGCCGCAGCCGCCGTGGGAGCAGCGGTAGCGGGGTGGCGGCGGTAGCGGCGCCGTCGTGGCGCCGTCGTGGCGCCGTCGTGGCGCGGTGATGGTGACGTCGTACGGGCCGGGCCTCCCTCGCGGGTGGGAGGGAGGCCCTCTGCGGTGCCGGTGACGGGTCGGCCGGTGTTCGACTTGTGTGCGAATCGTGCCGAGGGCGGTCCGGGCCGGTCGGCGCGGGCCTGCGGCTCCGTGACGGCACCTTGACGGGGCCTTGACGACTGGTCGGCGGGGTCAGCCGGTCGTCGGGTTCTGCGGGTACGGGGGCTGCTGCGGGTGGCCGTAGCGGTGGGTGGACTGTTCGTTGATCGGCGGGTAGCCGTACGAGGCCTGCGCTCCGCCGTGCTGGGGGCCACTGTGCTGCGGACCGCCGGGCAGCGGTCCGTCGGGCCGGGGCGCGCCGGGCGCGTGCCCGAAGGAGGGGCGCAGCTCGGTGGGGGCGCCCGGGTCCGCGTGGCCGGGGCCGGGCGGCGTCGACGACGCGGACGACGGGCCCGCCGGGTCGGGGCCGGCGCCCGGCAGCGGGTCCAGGCCCGCGGCCAGCGGCTCGCCCGCCCCCAGGGTCCGGCCCGGGCCGGGGGAGGCCGGGGCGCCGGCCGCCGACCGCTCGGCCGGGCCGGCCTGTGCCGGGAGCGGCTCCGGGCTGGTCGGGGCCGGGTCCAGGGCGGTGCGCCCCGAGGAGTCGCTCAGCTTGATCAGCAGGGCGACCATCAGCCAGTTCGCCAGCAGGGAGGAACCGCCGGCCGCCAGGAAGGGCAGCGCCTTGCCGGTCAGCGGGACCAGCCCGCTCACGCCGCCGACCACCACGAACACCTGCAGTGCGAGGGCCGCCGACAGGCCGGTGGCCAGCAGCTTGCCGAACGGGTCGGTCAGGCCGACCGCGGTGCGCAGCCCGCGCTGGATCAGCAGCACGTACACCAGCAGGATCGCGGTCACCCCGGCCAGGCCCAGTTCCTCGCCGATGGTGGTGAAGATGAAGTCGCTGCGCCCGGCGAAGCCGATCAGCCACGGCCGGCCGGAGCCCAGGCCGGTCCCGGTCATGTGCCCGGTGCCGAGGCTGAACAGGGCCTCGGCGGGCTGCGCGGAGATCGCCTGGTTGTTGACCGGAGGGAAGTAGTCGAGCGGGTGCAGCCAGGCCTCGACGCGCCCGTGCACGTGCGGCTCCACGGTGCCGACCACGGCCGCGCCGCCGACCGCCATCAGCAGGCCGAGCACCACCCAGCTGGTGCGCTCGGTCGCCACGTACAGCATGACGACGAAGACGCCGAAGAAGATCAGCGAGGTGCCCAGGTCGCGCTCGAAGATCAGCACCATCAGGCTGACCGCCCAGATCGCCAGCACCGGCCCGGCGTGCCGCCCGCGCGGGAGGGTCATCCCCCAGACCTTCCGCCCGGCCAGCGCCAGGGCGTCCCGGGAGGCCATCAGGTAGCCCGCGAAGAAGATCGTGATCGCGACCTTCACGAACTCGTCCGGCTCGAAGGAGGGCAGTCCGGGGAGCTTGATCCAGCGCTTGGCGCCGAAGCTGTCGGTCGGCGAGAAGATCGGGGCGGTCAGCAGGATCAGCGCGCCCGCCATCAGCACGTAGACATAGCGCTGGAAGAAGCGGTGGTGCTTGACGAAGACGATCAGCGCGAGCGCCGCCGCCACCGCGATGAACGTCCACATCAGCTGGCCCGGCGCGGCCGGGAGCTTCTGGTAGTCGCCCTTGGCGGCGTGCGCGGCCTTGTAGCTGAAGTCCAGCCGGTCCAGCAGCACCAGCCCGAAGCCGGTCAGGAACACGCCCAGCGGCAGGATCAGCGGGTCCGCGTACGGCGCGAACCGGCGCACCGCCAGGTGTGCCACCGCGACCAGCGCCCCGAGGGACAGGCCGTGGACGAGGAGCCCGGGCGGCAGCTTGTCGGTCATCGTGAGCGAGGCGTCGATGTGTCCGGCCAGGCAGACGGCCACCGCGAGCGCCAGCAGGCCCAGCTCGATGTTGCGGTGGCGCGCGGCCAGCCGCCGGCCCTCGCCGCGTGCAGTGCTTTGCACCTCTTGTCGTCCCCTTGCTGTCACCCACGTGGCCGGTATCGCCGACGGTGCATCCTGCCAGACGAGAGCGGGCTCGCGCCGGTTGCGCCTCCGGGGTCGGCAAGGGCAGAACTTTGCCTGGGCAAAGCTTTGTTCGGCTTTGGCAAAGCTTTGTTCAGACCCGGGTATAGAGGTGGGCCCCGGCTGCGGCGGACCGCGTCGGGAAGGACATCATGGCCGGGCGCCGCGGCCCCTGCGCCCGGCGGGCACGGCTGTGACGGCGGCACGGCTGTCACGGCGGGCACGGCTGTCACGGCGGCACGGCCCGTACGGCGGTACAGCTCGTGCGGAGGTACGGCCCGTGCGGAGGTACGGCCGGTACGGCGGCACGGATGAGGTGGGCGGACGGATGAACGGCGCGGTGGACGGCGCGGCCCGGGTGCTCGCGTACAGCGGACCGCCGGCGTGGCAGTGGTCCGAACTGGCCACTTCCTGGACCTTCGAACCGGTGGTGCTCGCCCTGTCGCTGCTGCTCGGCGGCTGGTACCTGGCCGCGGTGCGCTCCGTGAACCGCGGCGACGGCGCCCGCTGGCAGCCCACCCGCACCACGGCCTTCCTCGGCGGGCTGCTGCTGTGGATCTGGTGCACCTGCTCCGGCCTCGGGGTGTACGAGCGCGTCCTGTTCACCGACCGGGCCGTGCAGGTCGTGCTGCTGCTCATGGTCGTCCCGCTGCTGCTCGCCCTCGGCGCCCCCGTCTCGCTGCTGGTCCGGTCCTCGCCGGAGCGCCGGCGGGAACGGATCCTGCGGGCGCTGCGCAGCCGGCCCTCCAAGGTGCTGATGTTCCCCGCGATCTCCACCGCGCTGCTGATGGCGCCGCCGTGGCTCCTCTACTTCACGCCCTGGTACGAGTGGTCGGTCTCCAGCGGCGTCGGCAACCTGGTGCTGCACCTGGCGCTGGTGCTGCTGGGCCTCGCCTACTTCTGGCCGCGGCTGCAACTGGACCCGGTCGGCCACGAGTACCCGCACCTGGTCGGGCTGTTCATCACCTTCGCCGAGGTGATCTTCGACGCGGGGCTCGGGATCGTGCTGATCTACGGCGGACACCTCGTCGCCGAGCACTACTACCTGGCGCTCGGGCGGCCCTGGGGGCCGAGCCTGGCGCAGGACCAGACCTGGGGCGGCAACGCCTTCTGGGTGCTGGGCGACCTCGTCGGCCTGCCGTTCCTGGCCGCGCTGGTGCGGCGGATGGTGGTGCAGGGGCGCGAGGAGACCAAGGCCGTGGACGCCGAACTGGACGCCCGCTTCGAGGCGCAGGCCGCGGAGGCCAGGGCGGAGGGGCGCCCGGAGGAGGACGAGGGCGGGATGCGGCCGTGGTGGCTGGACGACCCGAACCTCAAGCACCGCTACGGGGGGTAGGGGCGGCTCCGTCGCCCCGGGCGCGGCGCGGCGCGCAGCGCGGCACGGCCGGGGCGGACGGCCGGGTCGGGTGGCCGGTCCGGTCGGACGGCAGGGTCAGGCGGGCCAATGTTGGCCCGCTGTGACCCCTCCCGATCGCATTTCCGCAGGTCAAAAATAGGTTGGCCACAACCGCCCGCCCCGCTAGCGTGTGACACATCGGTTCGGGGGCCATTGGGCCGCCCGAGGAGTAGAGAGCAGGAGGTGAACCCCGTGGTCGTTGTCGCCCCGATAGCTGCCCTGGGCAGCACGCGCGTTCACCTCCTCTTCCCGGCCGCCGGCTGAGTCTTCCGCGCCAGCCGTAGCCCGCCGGGACCATCTCCTCCCGAAGGGCCACTGCGTTGTCCAACGCTGCCTCCACTTCGCTGTTCTCCTCCGCCCTCCCCAGCGAGGGCTCCCCGCTGGCCCGCTACGGCTGGACGCCCGAGCTCGATGAGCTCTTCGTCCCGCTGGCCGAGGCCGGCCTGCTCCCCGCCCGCATCACCCGAGTCGACCGCGGCCAGTGCGACGCCGTCCTGGCCGACCCGGAGACGGGCGAGCTGCGCACCGTCCGGCTCGACACCCGGCCGGTGGGCGACGCCGACATGATCAACTGCCCCTGCACGGGCGACTGGGCCGCCGTCGACCTGCACGCCCAGCCGATGGCCGCCGTCTCCGCGCTGCTGCCACGCTCCACCGCGATCATCCGCAAGGTGGCCGGCAAGCGCTCCGACGGCCAGGTGCTGGCGGCCAACGTCGACAGCGTGCTGATCGCCGCCTCGCTCGCGGCCGATCCCGACCTCGGGCGGATCGAGCGCTTCCTGGCCCTGGCCTGGGAGTCCGGCGCCGAACCGCTGGTCGTCCTCACCAAGGCCGACCTGGTCGACGACGCCGAGTTCATCCGGTCCGACGTCGAATCCGTCGCCCCGGGCGTCACCGTGCTGGTGGTGAGCGCGGAGACGGGCGAGGGCATCGACGTGCTCCGCGCCTGCGCCCCCGGCACCACGGTGCTGATCGGCCAGTCCGGCGTGGGCAAGTCCACACTCACCAATGCGCTGGTCGGCGCCGACGTGATGACCGTCCAGGAAGCCCGCGAGGTCGACCAGAAGGGGCGCCACACCACGACCACCCGCGAGCTGATACCGCTGCCCGGCGGGGGCGTCCTCATCGACACCCCCGGGCTGCGCGAGGTCGGCCTCTACGGTGGCGAGGGGGTGGACCTGGCCTTCGCCGACATAGCCGAGCTGGCCGAGGGTTGCCGCTTCCACGACTGCAACCACCACACCGAGCCCGGCTGCGCGGTCCGCGCGGCGCTGGAGGACGGCACCCTGCCGCAGCGCCGGATGGACAGCTACCTCAAGCTCCAGCGCGAGAACGAGTGGATCGCCTCGCGCACCGACGCCCGGGTCGCCAAGGCCCGACTGAACAAGTGGAAGGCGATCACCAAGTCGATGCGCGCGGCAGGCGGTCCGGTGAAGCGCTGACCGGATCCGTCCCCGGCGCAGTGGTTCAGCAGCTCGATGACCCAGCGTCCGCCCGGCGAGCCCGGGCGTGACGCCCCGCACTGGCCGGCTGCCGGCGGCCGACCAGTGCGGGGCCGACGGGCCGATGGGCGGGCCGAGGCGCCCGGTGGCTGCGGCAAGCCAGCAGGTGCAGCTCGAACAGCAGGTGCGACGGGTGCAGCAGGTGCCGCGGGTGCGGTGGGTGCGTGGGTGGGTGGGCGTAGAAGGCCAGCGGGTGGGCGGGTGGGTGGGGTAGGCCGAGCGCGGCGGCGGGTGGGTGGTGGAGGCGGGAGGGTGGGGGGAGGGGAGGGGGGAGGGGGAAGCCCCCCGATGGCAATGTCCGATTCCCGCCAGTCACCCCTCGTCCGATCCCGCAAACTGGACAACGTGATCGACGACGACATCCGGTACCGAGCCGTGGACAGCCGCGACGCCCGCTTCGACGGCGTCTTCTTCACGGCGGTCACCTCGACCGGCATCTACTGCCGACCGAGCTGCCCCGCCGTGACCCCCAAACGTGTCAACTGCCGCTTCTACCCCAGTGCCGCGGCCGCCCAGGGCGCCGGCTTCCGCGCCTGCCGCCGCTGCCGCCCGGACTCGGTGCCGGGCTCCCCGGAGTGGAATCACCGCGCCGACCTGGTCGGCCGAGCGATGCGCCTGATCGGCGACGGTGTGGTGGACCGCGAGGGCGTCGCCGGCCTGGCCGACCGCCTCGGCTACAGCGCCCGGCAGCTCCAGCGCCAGCTCACCGCCGAGCTCGGCGCCGGCCCGATCGCGCTGGCCCGGGCCCGCCGCGCCCAGACCGCCCGACTGCTCCTCCAGACCACCGAACTCCCCGTGACCGACATCGCGTTCGCGGCCGGCTTCGCCTCCGTCCGCCAGTTCAACGACACCGTGCGCGAGGTCTACGACCGCACCCCCAGCGGCCTGCGTGCCGAGGTGGTGTCCGGCCGCCGCACGGCGACCCCGGCCGGCGGGCTCACGCTGCGCCTGGCCTACCGCGGCGCGCTGGACAGTGACCACCTGATCGACTTCCTGGAGCTGCGCGCCGTCCCCGGCGTGGAGGAGGTGGTGCCCGGCGCGCGCCCCGGCGTGCGCACCTACCGGCGCACCCTCGCGCTCCCGTACGGGCACGGCATCGCCGAGGTCGACGGTCTGGCCCCGCAGGACCCGCGCACTCGCGGCTGGCTCGACTGCCGTCTGCTGCTCGCCGACCTGCGCGACCTGCCGACCGCCGTCCAGCGCCTGCGCGTCCTCTTCGACCTGGACGCCGACCCGGACACCGTGGACGAGCAGCTCGGCGCCGACCCGGTGCTCGGCCCGCTGGTCCGCGAGCGCCCCGGTCTGCGCTCACCCGGCCACGTGGAGCCGCACGAGCTCGCCGTCCGCGCCGTGCTCGGCCAGCAGATCACCGTCGGCGCCGCCCGTACCCTGGCGGGCCGGCTCGCGGAGAAGTACGGCGTCGCGCTGCCCGAGCCGAGCGGCGGACTGCGGCTGCTCTTCCCCTCGGCGGCGGTGCTGGCCACCGCCGACCCGGAGGACTTCGCGATGCCCGCGGCCCGCCGCCGGGCGCTCACCGGCCTGTGCGCCGCGCTGGCGGAGGGCGTGGTGCGCCTGGACGGCGGTGTCGACCGGGAGGAGGCCGCCGCCCGGCTGCTGGCGTTGCCCGGCATCGGCCCCTGGACGGTCGGCTACCTGCGGATGCGCGCCCTCGCCGACCCCGATGTCTTCCTCCCGACCGACATCGGCGTCAAGCACGGCCTGCTCCGGCTCGGCGCCCCCGGGGACGCCAAGGCCGCCGCCCACGCGGCCGAGGCCTGGGCCCCGTGGCGCTCCTACGCCGTCCACCGCCTGTGGGCAGGCCCCGCGAGCACCGACACCGGCGTCGCGAGCACCGACACCGCGAGCACCGGCAGCGCCACCCTCACCACCAGCACCACCCTCAGCACCAGCACGAACACCGGAACGGAGAACGACCCGGCATGAGCACCACCGTCTACACCACCATGGAGAGCCCGTTCGGCCCGCTGCTGCTCAGCGGCGTGCTGCCCGAGGACGGCGGCCCCGCGGCCCTGGCCACGGTCACCGCGCCCGGGCAGAAGTACGCGCTGGCCGAGCCCGCCGACGGCTGGGAGTACGACCCCGAGGCCCTGGCCGAGCCGGTTGCCCAGCTGACCGGCTACTTCAAGGGCGACCGCACCACCTTCGACTTCCCGCTGGCCCCCGAGGGCACCGAGTTCCGCCGCCGGATCTGGGCCGCGCTGGACGAGATCCCGTATGGCACGACCGTGACCTACGGCCAACTCGCCGAACTGGCCGGGCAGTCGCCGCGGATGGTCCGGGCGGTCGGCGGCGCGGTGGGGGCCAACCCGCTGCTGATCGTGCGCCCCTGCCACCGGGTGCTCGGCGCCAACGGCGCGCTCACCGGCTTCGCCGCGGGCGTGGACCGCAAGCGCTGGCTGCTGGAGCTGGAGAGCGGCACCCTCTTCTGAGGCACCCGTGCCCGAGGCACCCGTGCCCGAGGCACCCGTGTGCGGACGGTCGCGGGCCTCAATCCCGCAGGTCCACCCGCCAGTTGTTGCTGCGCATGAACCGCCCGGGCGGGAACTCGAACTCCGTCTCGCCGAGCAGCGTGAACCCGGCCTTCGCGCAGACCGCGTTGGAGGCGGGGTTGTCCACCGAGGGGAAGGCGTGCAGGAAGCGGTGCGCGGCCTCGCGCCGGGCGGCGGCGACGGCGGCCCGGGTGGCGGTCACGGCGATGCCGCGCCCCTGGTGCTCGGGCAGTACGTTCCACCCCATCTCGTGCACGGTCCCGCCGTCCCAGCTGCGGGTGCCGTAGCCGACCGTGCCGACGGCCTCGCCCCCGGGTAGCAGCACGATCCGGTACATGCAGCCCAGTCCGGACGGGACGAAGTCCAGGTACCGCCCGTGCCGGACGAGCAGTTGCTCCTCCGTCTCCGGTCCGCCGACGTGCTTCTTCATCTCCGGGGTGTTCACCCGGCGAAGCAGTGCGAGGTCGGCGTCCGTCCAGGGTTCGAGCTGTACCTCGGTGGTGGTCATGCCGAGGACGGTAGCGCCCGCCGGCCCGCGTCCACCAGCGGTTTTCACCCGCTCACGGGCCCCTCGGGGCCGACCGCCCCGGGCTGGGCGAGGGCGCGGGCGAGCCGTTCCAGCGCGGGCAGGGCGTGGACGACGGTCGCGCGGTCGGCCGGGTCGAGGGTGCCGAGGGCGGTGGCGATGCGGCGTTCGTGGGCGTGCTGCCAGTCGTCGAGCTGGCGCCGTCCGGCGGGGGTGAGGGCGATGCGGGCGGTGCGCCGGTCGCCGGGGTCGGCCTGACGGTCGACGAAGCCGGCTTCCAGGAGCTTGCCGACCAGTCCGCTGACGGTGTTGGGGGCGAGCCGCTGGCGGGCGGCGAGTTCGCCGACCCGGAGCGGGGCGGCGGCGAGTGTCTGGAGGAGTTCGACCTGCGCCATCGGCAGGGACTCCCAGGGGTAGTCGGTGCGGATGCTGCTGCGCAGGGCGCGGCGCAGCCGGGTGACGGTGTTGGTCAGCCGCCGGGCGTGCTCGACCGCCGGGTCGGGGCTTTCGGTGGCGGGGTCGGGAACGTGTGGTGACGACGGCATGGCGGACAGCGTATCGCCTGGTACGGGGCGTTCCCGGGCCGCTGTCCGGTCCTCGGACGCGGGGTGGGCGCACGGCGAGATGTTTCGTATCGCAGGGCGAGCAACTCGTAGAAAGAACATGTCTGCATCCGATATATTTGTGGCATGAACGCCACCGCCCTCACCGCGCGCCTGCTCACCGAGCGGCCCCGGCCCCGCGGCATAGCCGGCTGGCACCACGCCCACTGGCTGGCCGTCGGCACGGTCTGTCTCGGCGCCTTCCTCGGCCAGCTCGACGCCAGCGTCATCGCCCTGGTCTTCCCCGCCCTCGGCCGCCACTTCGGTGCGGGCTTCGCCGCCGTCGAATGGGTCGCCCTCGCCTACCTGCTCGTCCTGGTCGCCCTGCTGGCCCCGATCGGCTGGCTGTCCGACCTGGTCGGCCGCAAGACCATGTACATCGGCGGCTTCGCCGTCTTCGGCCTCTCCTCCCTCGGCGCCGGACTCGCCGGCGGCCTGTGGATCCTGGTCGGCTGCCGCGCCGTGCAGGCCGTCGGCGCCGCGATGATGCAGGCCAACAGCGTCGCCCTGGTCGCCCGTGGCGTCCCCGAGCACGCGATGCGGCGCGCGCTCGGCATCCAGGCCGCCGCCCAGGGGCTCGGGCTGGCGCTGGGGCCGACCCTCGGCGGGCTGCTGGTGGAGCACGCCTCCTGGCAGTGGGTGTTCTGGGTCAACGTGCCGATCGCGGTGTTCGGCATCGTGGCCGGCTGGTACCTGCTGCCCCGCACCCGGACCGGGGTCGACGGGCCGACCACCGTTCCCGCTGCCGTCCCCGCGCCTCGCCGTTCCGCACGCCACGGCGCCGTACCCCGCGCTTCCGCACACCGCGCTTCCGTACCCCGCGCTTCCGCACACCGCACGCCCGAGCGCCGCACGCCCTCCGAGCCCCGCTTCGACCTGCCCGGCATGCTGCTGCTCACCGGCGCGACCACCGCGCTGCTACTCGCCCTCTCCACCGCCTCCGGCCTGCCGCTGCCCGGCTGGGCCGTCGCCGTGCTGCTGGCGGCCGCCGCCGCGCTCACCCTGGCTCTGGTGCGCCAGGAGCGGCGGGCGGCCCGGCCGGTCCTGGCGCCCGGGCTGGTCAACACCCCGGGCGTGCGGTCCGGGCTGGTGGTCGCGCTGATCGGCTACCTGCTGCTGTTCTGCCCGCTCGTGCTGGGGCCGGTGCTGCTCACCGGCGCGGGCGTCTCGACGGCGGCGGCGGGCCTGGTGACCACCCTGCTGCCCGCCGCGTTCGCGGTCGCCGCGACGGTCGGCGGCGGGCTGCTGCCCCGGGGCTGGTCGGACGTCGCCCGGTGCCGCTTCGGGGCCGGCCTCGCCGCCGCCGGACTGCTGCTGTTCGCCGTACTGCCGGTCTCGGGCGCGGCGGTGGCGGCCCCGCTGCTGGTCGCCGGGTACGGGCTGGGGCTGCTGCTGCCGGCCAACAACGCCCTGGTGATGCGGGCGGTCCCGGCGGAGTGCTCGGCCGTCGGCGGCGGCATGGTGAACATGGCGCGCAGCCTCGGCACGGCGCTCGGCATGGCGCTGTCCGTCCTGGGTGTCCACCTGGCGGGCGCGGCGTCCGGTGGGCGGACGGTGCTGGTCGCCCTCGCGGCGGTCGCGGTGGCGGCCGCCGTCCTGACCCGCCCGACCGGGCGCCTGTCCGGCCCGGACCGGACGGGCCCGGACCGGACGGGCCCCGACCGGACCGGCCTCGACCCGTACGGCCCGGACCGGACCGGCCCCGGCCGACCGGGCCCCGGCGGCCCGGAGGGCCTCAGGGCGCGCTGACGTTCAGGGCGTCCTGGGCCCGGCTCAGGCCGAGCCGCACCAGCGTCTCCAGGGCGTCCGCGCAGCGCTCCAACACCCCCGGCAGCGCGGCCAGTTCCTCGTCCGTGAACTTCTTGAGCACGTAGTCGCCGACGCTCTGCCCCTTCGGCGGGCGGCCGATGCCGAAGCGCAGCCGGATGAACTCCCGGGTGCCGAGCACGTCGCCCACCGAACGGACCCCGTTGTGCCCGCCCGGCCCGCCGCCGCGCTTCAACTTGCCGGAGCCGTAGGCGAAGTCCAGGTCGTCCTGGACGATCACCAGGTGCTCCACCGGCACCCCGTACCGGCGCATCAGGCCGGACACCGGCCGGCCGGACAGGTTGATGAACCACTGCGGCTTGGCCAGCAGCACCCGCCGCCCGTCCAGTTCGATCTCCGCGACCGTGCCGCCGATCCCGCGCCGCCGGAACCGGGCGCCGTGCCGTTCGGCCAGCCGGTCCACGGTCAGGAAGCCCGCGTTGTGCCGGGTGCTCCGGAACCAGGGGCCCGGGTTGCCCAGCCCGACGATCAGCCAGGGCGCTTGAGAGGTCATGCGGGAACTCCAGGTGCTGTGGAACGGCGGACGGCCGGGGCGCGGTGCGGGTCGGTACGGGACCGCCCGCGCGCCCCGGCCGTCCGGGAGAACGGTGGGAACGTGACAACGGGGGACAGCGGCGAACTGCGGGGAACAGCAGGGAACGGCGGCGGAACAGCGGGAACAGCAGGTGTCAGGACGCGGGGACGCCGGGGGCGGCGCCGCGCTCCTTGAGCATGTCGGTCATCAGCTCCACCTCCGACGTCTGGGCGACCACCATCGACTGGGCGAGCCGCTTCTCGACGTCGTTCTTCGCCATGTCGACGTACCCCTGGGCCATCTCGACACCACCCTTGTGGTGCTCGATCATCAGCTGCAGGTAGTACACCTCGGCGTCCCGCCCGCTGAGCGAACGCAGCTTCGCCATCTGGGTGTTGGTGGCCATGCCGGGCATCAGCGAACCGTCGTGGGCCGGGTAGTCGTGGCCCATCTTCATCCACGCCATCGGCTTGGCCGGCGAGTGCTGCGACAGCCCCCACTGGTCGATCCAGCCCATCATCATCCCGCGCTGGTTGGCCTGGGTGTTGATGATGTCGAAGGCCAGGGTGCGGGTCGGCTCGTCGCCGGTGCGGTCCCGGACGATGAACGACAGGTCGACCGCCTGCTGGTGGTGGGTCGCCATGTCGCGGGCGAACCCGGCCTCGGGCGAGTCGTCGGCCGGCACGGCCACCGAGGAGGAGCCGGAGGCCGTGGTCGAACCCGCCACCAGAGCCGGCACCCCGAGCGCCAGCGCCACCGCGGCGGCCAGCGCGGCCGGCCACCACATCCGCCGACGGCCCGGACGGGCTGCCGTCTCCGTCACCGCGTCCTTCGCCCCGGCCGCGTCCGCGGCCCCGGCCGGGGCGGCCTCCGCCACCGGGACGTCCTCGGGGCGGGGCCCCTCGGCGGTCACATCTGCCCCATCGTGCAGGAGGCGCCGGGCTCCTGGGTCTGCTTGCCCTGGACGTACTTGGTGAAGAACTGGCTGACCCGCGGGTCGCTGGCGCTGTCCACGACCAGCTGGGTGCTCCAGGCGTTCAGGGTGATGGTGCCCTGCTCGTCCGGGTACGGGCTCATCAGCGAGTACGGGGTGTTCTTGACCTTGTCGGACAGGGTCTTGATGTCGTCCGGCGTGGCCTTGCCGTTGTACGTCACCCAGACCGCGCCGTGCTCCAGCGAGTGGACGGCGCGCTCGTTCTCGACCGGCTGGTCGTAGACGTGGCCCATGCAGTCCAGCCAGACCGCGTTGTGGTCGCCGCCGACCGGCGGGGTCATCGGGTAGTTGACCTTCTCCTTGACGTGGTTGCGGCTCAGGTCGCCGAAGGTCTTCACGCCCGGGATGTCCGCGTTGGCGGCGGCCACGCGGTCCTTCTTCTTCTGGTTCTGGTCCATGACGAACCAGGTGGCGGTGCCGATCGCACCGACCACCAGCACACCGGCGGCCACCGAGGCGATCACCTTGTTGCGGCGGTCGCGCCGCTGCTCGGCGGCGCGCAGCTCGGCGATCCGGGTACGGCGGTCGGCACTGCCCTTGGCGCCGGGCTTGTTGGACTGCTTGGAGGCGGAACCCATGATGGTCGTCCTTGTCCCCGCCGCGCACGGCTGTGGCGGCGGTCGGCTGTAGTGGGGGAGGGGCGGGTCCGCCGACGGGAGCGTCGGCGGTGGGTTCCGCTCAGGACCGGTGGACCTGGAGTTCGTGCAGATCCGGCGCGGGACGCGGACCGTCCAGCAGACCCGCGGGCACCGCCCGGGGCAGCGCCTCGGGCGTCGGCACCGCCAACGGCAGCACGGCGGGCTGCGGATGCGGCGGCGGGTTTGGCAACTGGGCGTCCTGCGGGCAGAACGGGTGGCTGGAGCAGCCGTTGTTGCGCGGCGGCTGGCCGTCGGCGGTGCACAGGATCCAGTGCTCCTGCGGTTCCCCGAACCGGTGGTGGTCGGACGCCCGGACGGCGTCACGGCCGTGCGGCGCCGGTGCGACGGCGTCCGCCGCACTCACCACCGACACGGCGCTCACCGGGACCGGGCCCGGGCGGACGGGGGCGTCCGCCTTCGCCAGGCCCGAACACGGCAGCGCGGACAACAACGCGACCAGCAACAGGACCAACAGCACACCCGCCGGGCGGCCCGCCGGTGCGGCCCTCCCCGGTCGGGGCGAGCTCGGGGCCGACGCGGTCATGCGCACATTTAATCAGCCGAACGGGTGAAGCGATGCCCCTCCTCGGCCCTCATTTTCGACCGCCAACACCCCGCAATGTCCAGGAAACGCCCTGCTCGGGGCACATCCGGCAAGCAGGGACGGAACGGGAGCGAACGAGTCGGTGACACCCGCCCCGCCCGGCCGCCCGGACGGCCACGAACCGGCAGGTGAGCGCGGTGGCCGGGAAGATCCGATCGGTGACCGGTTGTCGCCGAAACCCGGACACGGTCGTTGCACTTGGAGACAATGACGCCAGTCCGGCCCCGCCGGGGGCGGCGCGACCACGGACCGACCAGGAGCCGCCAGATGAGCAAGCAGGGTGCACCCGCACAGCCGCCCCGGCCCGACGACGGCTGGTGGGACACCGTCTACGACGGTCCGGCGGGCACCCTCCCCGACACCCCGCACGCCGACCCCGGCGACGGCAGCGTCGACGACTGGTTCGACACGGCGGCCGGACTGATCGGGCCGCAGCGCACCGCACCACCGGAGGCGGACGCCGCGGCGGAACCCGGAGTGAAAGCCGGGGTGGAAGCCGGGGTGGAAGCCGGGGTGGAAGCCGTGGAGGAGCCCGCGGCCGAACGGGACAGCATCGACGACTGGTTCGACGACGCGCTCGGCGTCATCGAGGGCGCCGGCGGCATCGGGCGCCAGCGCGGCTCGACCGAGACCCGGCAGCCCCCCGAGCCCCCCTCCGCGGCCGACGAGCCCAGCGCGGCGGAGCCCGAGCCCGAGCCCGAGCCCAAGCCCGAGCCCAAGCCCGAGCCTGAGCCCGAGCCCGAACCGGAACCCGAGGAGCCGCCCACCCCGGTCTCCCTGGAGAAGCCCACCCCCGAACCCACCCCCGAACCCGCCCCCGCCCCAACCCCCGCCCCAGCCCCTGAGCCCGAACCCGACCATGCGCCGCAGCCCGACCTCGACCCCGGCCCCGGCCCTGACGCCGAACCCATGGCCCCCGTCCCCGCCCCCGCCCCCGATCCGCGCCTCGCCATCCGCACCCCGCTCGCCGAGACCCCTCCCACCGTCCCCCACGTCGGCGAACGCCCCCCGACCTACGGTCCCGAGCCGACCGCCGTACCGGAGGCCGACCCCGACACCCTCGACACCCTCGTGCCGGACACCGCGCTCGAAGGCGCCCAGTACGGGACGACCGTGCTGCGCGCGGTCTCCGTCCGCGGCGACTCCGCCCGCTACCGCGGCGAACCGCGCCGGGACAGCCTGCTGGTCACCAGGTTCGGCGACGGCCCCGACGGACTGCTGCTCGCCGTCCTCGCCGGCTACGAGCGCACCGGCGGGGCCGAGGACGAGTCACTCACCCCGCAGGCCGTCGCCGCCGGGGCGGGCGAGGCCTGCCGCCAGCTCGCCACCGCCATCGGACGCAGCCGGACCGGCCTCGCCGCCGACCTGCGCGACGGCGCCCGCGACCGCCTGCGCTACGGCCTCCAGCGCCTGGCCACCGGCGCGGCCGCCCCACTGCGGGCCCTCACCCCCCGGGCCGAGGGGGACGACAGCCCGTCCCCGGCCTCACTGCACTGCCTGCTGATGTCGCTCGACCCGGCGGCCGGCTACCGCGCCGCCTTCGGCGTCGGGCCCGGCGGGCTCTACCTGCTGCGCTCGGGCCACTGGATCGACGCCTACGCGGCCCGGCTGCTCCACCACCCCGACGGCCAGCCGCCCGTCCCGGAGGGCCCCGTACCGGACCCGCGCCCGTTCCGCTTCCGCCTCGTCCCCGCCACCCCGGGCGACATCCTGCTCCTCTGCACCCCGGGCCTGTCCCGCCCGATCGCCGACGAACCGGCCGTCGCCCACTTCCTCTCCTCCCACTGGGCCCACCCCCACCCCCCGGGCACCGTCGACTTCCTCCGCCAGGTCCAGGTCCGCGCCAAGGGCTACGCCGACGACCGCACCGCCGCCGCCATCTGGACCGAATGACCAAGCCCTCCACCGCACCAGAAGTCGGCCTGCCCGACTTCTGGCGCAACCCAGATCTGCGCTCGTCCCGCCCGAACCGGATGCCGCGGCCGGTCTCACGTCAGGTCGGGCAAGGGCCGAAAGGCCGAGGGCCGAGGGCCGAGGGCCGAGGGGCGAGTCTTAGGGCCGAGGGACGAGGGGTGAGCACCATGCCGCCGGTCGTAGCCCAGCTCGCCTCGGCCCCGGCTCCCCCGGGTACCGGAAGTCGGCTGGGCCGACTTCCGGTGCAGGAGCGGCGAGTGCGCTGGGAGAAAATCGATAGACCGGTCGGTTTACTCCTGAGCGCGCTGCACAGGAAGTCGGCCCGGCCGACTTTTGGCGCGGGCGGGGTGTGGCGGAGCGGAGCGGATAGGGGTCGTGAATCTGTAGACCGGTCGGTCTACTTATCGATGGGATGCATGAGAAGTCGGCTGGGCCGACTTTTGGTGGGGGCAGGTTGGGGGCGGGGTTGGCGGCCCGGTGAATCTGTAGACCGATCTGCAGATTCACCGGGGGTGTACTGCGCGAGAACGGGACTTGGCTGGGCGGCCAGGCAGTAGATCGGTCTGCATATTTCCCCCAAGGGGCGCGCCGCGCCGGGGGCGGGGCCCGGGGGTGGGCTACCCGGGAGGGGCGGCGGTGCTGCACCAGAAGTCGGCCCGGCCGACTTCTGGTGCCGGGGGCCGGGCGGGCCCCAGTGGCCGGCTCGCTGGCTGTCTGGCTCAGGCGCGGAGCAGGATGGTGGCGACGGCGGTGGCCTGGGTGAGGGCGGTGGGGTGGTCGGCGCCGGGGAGGCCGATGGCGATGGGGACGGCCAGGCCGTCGAGGAGGGCGCGGAGGTGGCCGGCGCGGTCGGCGGCCGGCCCGGGGGTGAAGTGGCCGGTGCTGGTGCCCTGCTCGATGAGGGTGACCAGGTCGGCCTGCCAGGGCGCCTCGATCTCCTGCTGCCCCTGGCGGAGTTCGGCGCTGGCGGGGGAGCGGCCCCAGACTTCGACCCAGAGGATCCAGCGCGGGTCGCCGGGGCCTTCGGCCAGGTAGAGCCGCAGGTAGGCGTCGAGGCGCTGCCAGGGGTCGAGGGCCGGGTCGGTGAGGGCTTCGCGGCGGCGGGCCCCCAGCTGGTCCTCGCTCCAGCGGAGGGTTTCGAGTAGCAGCTGGTCCTTGCTGCCGAAGTAGTAGAGCAGGTGTCCGGCGCTCATCTGGAGCTGTTTGCCGAGCCCGGCCATGGTGAGTTTGGCGAGTCCGTGTTCGGCGATCGCGGCCCGGGCGGTGGCGTAGACCTCCTCGCGGGGGCGCGCCGGGCGGCGCGGGCGGGGGTCGGCCATGGTGGGGCTGCTTCCTGACGGGCGGGGCGGGCGGGACGGGAGAGACGGGCAGGGCGGGGGAGACGGGGGAACGGTACCGGAGCGGGGGAGCCGCCCCCGCTCCGGTACCCCCGGCGTCAGGCCTTGGGCTGCTGCTGGGTGATGCAGTGGATGCCGCCGCCGTTGGCGAAGATCTCGCGGGCGTCGACGAGTTCGACGGTGCGGCCGGGGTAGGCCTTGGCGAGGATGTCGGCGGCCTCCTGGTCGCGCGGGTCGTCGAAGGCGCACAGGACGACGGCGCCGTTGGCCACGTAGTGGTTGATGTAGGAGTAGTCGACCGGCTCGTCGTCCTCGTCGAACAGGACGGTGGGGGCGGGCAGTTCGATGACCTCCAGCTGTCGGCCCTGCGCGTCGGTGGCGGCGCGCAGTACGGCGACGAGCTCCTGGCAGACCTCGTGGTCGGGGTGGGCCGGGTCGGGCTGGACGTGGGCGACGACGACGCCGGGACGGACGAAGGAGGCGACGATGTCGATGTGGCCGCGGGTGCCGAACTCGTCGTAGTCGCGGGTGAGTCCGCGGGGCAGCCAGATGGCCTTGGTGGTGCCGAGGTGGGCGTGCAGTTCGGCCTCGACGTCCTCCTTGGTCCAGTCGGCGTTGCGGCCTTCGCCGAGCTGGACGGTCTCGGTGACCAGGACGGTGCCCTCGCCGTCGACGTGGATGCCGCCGCCTTCGTTGATCAGCCGGGAGGCGAAGCGCTGGACGCCGGTCAGTTCGCTGATGTGTTCGGCGACGTGCTGGTCCTTGTCCCAGCGGGCCCAGGACTGGGCGCCCCAGCCGTTGAAGATCCAGTCGGTGGCGGCCAGCGAGCCCTTGCCGTCGATCACGAACGAGGGGCCGATGTCGCGCATCCAGGCGTCGTCGAGCGGGCGTTCGACGATTTCGACGGCCTCGGAGACGTAGCGGCGGGCGTCGGCCGTCTCACCGGTGTTGACGATCAGCGTGACCGGCTCGTACCGGACGATGGTGTCGGCGACGGCGGCCCAGGCCTCGCGGCCGGCGTGCAGCTGCTCGGGGGTCTCGAAGGTGGGATTGGTGGTGGGGAAGGCCATCCAGGTGCGCTCGTGGGGGTGCCACTCGGCGGGCATCCGGTAGCCGAGGGAGGCGGGCGTGGGGGTGGTCATCATCGGGTCCTTGAGGAAGAAGAGCAGAAGGGAAAGAAGGAGGAGGGAGGAAGGGGGGAAGGGAGGAAGAAGGAGTCAGAGGAAGTAGAGGCGGCTGAGTGAGACGCTGTCCGCCGGTTCGGAGCGCAGGGGTGCGCCGTCAAGCGAGACCAGTCCGGTCTCGGTGACCTCGACGTGGCCGGTGCGGGCGTTGCGGACCAGGTCGCGCGGCCCGATGCCGCGGGTGCCGCGGACGCCGACCCGGCGGCGGCGGGTCGGGAGTCCGTCGGCGGGTCGGTCGGGGTGGGCGCCGTCGGCGGCGGCCTGGGCGACGAAGGCGACCGAGAGGTCGGCGGCGGTGGCGCCGTGGGCGCCGAACTGGGGCCCCAGGACGAGGGGTTCGCAGCGGTCGGTGGAGGCGTTGGGGTCGCCGGTGACGCCGTACGCGGGGAAGCCGGCCTTGAGGACGAGTTGCGGCTTGGCGCCGAAGTGGTCGGGGCGCCAGAGCACGATGTCGGCGAGCTTGCCGGTCTCGATCGAGCCGACCTCGTGGGCGAGTCCGTGGGCGATGGCGGGGTTGATGGTGAGTTTGGCGATGTAACGCAGCACACGCTCGTTGTCGTCGCCGCTCTCGGCGGTCCCGTAGGAGCCGGTTCCGTCCAGCGGGCCGCGTTCGGTCTTCATCTTGCCGGCCATCGCGAAGGTGCGGCGCACCGTCTCGCCGGCTCGGCCCATGCCCTGGGCGTCGGAGGAGGTGATGCCGATGACGCCGAGGTCGTGCAGCACGTCCTCGGCGCCCATGGTGCCGGCCCGGATGCGGTCGCGGGCCATGGCGGCGTCGCCGGGCAGGTCGGTCTTGAGGTCGTGCGCGGAGACGATCATGCCGAAGTGTTCGCCGAGGGCGTCCCGGCCGAAGGGCAGGGTGGGGTTGGTGGAGGAGCCGATGACGTTCGGCACGCCGGCCAGCTTGAGCACGTTGGGGACGTGTCCGCCGCCGCAGCCCTCGATGTGGAAGGCGTGGACGGTCCGGCCGTCCAGCACGCGCAGGGTGTCCTCGACCGCCAGGCATTCGTTCAAGCCGTCGGTGTGCAGGGCGACTTGGACGTCGTACTGGTCGGCGACGCGCAGCGCGGTGTCCAGGGCGCGGGTGTGCGCGCCCAGGTCCTCGTGCACCTTGAAGCCGCAGGCGCCGCCCTCGGCGAGCGCCTCCACCAGCGGGGCCTCGTCGGAGGACGAACCGCGGCCCAGGAAGCCGATGTTGACGGGCCAGGCGTCGAAGGCGTTGAAGGCGTGGCGCAGCGCCCAGGGCGAGTTGACGCCGACGCCCCAGACCGGGCCGAACTCCTGGCCGATGACGGTGGTGACGCCGGAGGCGAGCGAGGCCTCCATGATCCGCGGCGAGAGCAGGTGGACGTGGGTGTCGACGGCGCCGGCGGTGGCGATCAGGCCTTCGCCGGAGACGATGGTGGTACCGGTGCCGACGACCACCTCGACGCCGTCCAGGGTGTCCGGGTTGCCGGCCCGTCCAATGGCGGCGATCCGGCCGCCGATCAGGCCGATGGACGTCTTGCGGATGCCCTGGACCGCGTCGATCACCAGCACGTTGCTGATCACGACGTCGCAGGTGTCGCGGACGGCGGCGGCCTTGAGGTGGAGGCCGTCGCGGGCGGTCTTGCCGAAGCCGGCCAGGAATTCGTCGCCGGGGGCCTGGGAGTCGGCTTCGACCCGGACGATCAGTCCGCTGTCGCCGAGCCGGACCCGGTCGCCGGCCCGGGGGCCGTGCACGGAGATGTAGTCGTGGGCGGAGATGGCGTTCACGAGGGCACCTCCTGGTCGTCGAAGTCGGTCAGGTAGCCGGTGGCGCGGGCCTTGGCGAGGGCGGCGTCCTTGGCGCCGGGGGCGTCCAGGGGGCCGTCGACGAGTCCGGCGAAGCCGATCGCGACGCGTGCGCCGCCGATCGGGACGAGGCCGACCTCGACGGTGGCGCCGGGGTCGAAGCGCACCGAGGAGCCGGCCGGGACGGCCAGGTGGGTGCCGTAGGCGGCGGCGCGGTCGAAGGCCAGGCGCGGGTTGGCCTCGAAGAAGTGGAAGTGGGAGGTGACCGAGATCGGTACCCGGGAGGTGTTGTGGACGGGGATGAGCAGGGTCTCCTCGACCGGGTCGTAGCCGGCGTCGCCGGTCAGCGCGCCGCCGGGGGCCTCGTCGCCGAGCGAACCGGCGCCCTGGAAGGGGTCGTTGACGACGGCGAGCCGGGTGCCGTCCTCGAAGACGGCCTCGACCTGGACGACGGTGACCACGTCGGGCACTCCGGGGAGCACGTCGTCGGCGGTGAGGACGGAGCGGCCGGCCTCGACGGCCTCGGCGAGGCGGCGGCCGTCGCGGGCGGCTTCGCAGACGGTGTCCGCGATCAGGGCGGTCGCCTCGGGGATGTTGAGGCGCACGCCCCGGGCGCGGCGGGCGCGGGCCAGTTCGGCTGCTGTGAAGATCAGCAGCCGGTCCCGCTCGGTGGGGGTCAGTCGCACGGTTCCTCGCTCGCGGTCGCCGGGGAGGGGGTGGGTTCGGGGCCCTGGGCTTCCGGATGATGTTAGAACGGCGTTCAAACATCTCGGCTCATTGAACCCGCACCGGGGCTCCATGTCCAGCGTTGCTGTTCCCCGGGCCTTCGGCTCCCCGGGCGGGCGACGGGGTGAGCGGCGGGGCGGGCCAGCGGGGCGAGCGGGGCGGGCGAGCGGGCCGGGCGGGTGTGGCGAGCGGGCCGGGTGGGCCAGGGGAGTCGGCCCCAGGGGCGGCGCACGGAGGTGGCGCACGGAGGTGGCGAGGGTGGGGGCGCGCGGCCCCGCGCACGGTCCGTACGGGCGCCGGGTGTGCGCGGGATCGGGTGGGGGCGGTCTCGAAAACAGCCTCTGCGCTTCGCAAACCTGTCCGGCGCGGGCAGTTGGATCACGTGAACCTCCCCGTGCCCCTTTCACCCCACGTGATCGGACGCACACTGTTGCAAACGCCGTCAACTGGGCATGAGGATGGTGGTTCAGTACGAGGGGGCCACCCGGCCGGCGGGGGATCCGGAGGCGGGGGCCCGGATTTGAGGGCGGGGGCATCTGTTGATGGACGGTCAGTCGCGATTCCCGCGGCAGCGGACGAGTTCGGGTGACGCCTACCGGTCCGGGCCGGTCCAGGGCCCGGTCGTCGGCGCCGGAACGGCCCTGCCGGGTGCGTCGGCCCCGGGGTGCGCGCTGCACCGCCGGCTGCACCTGACGCTCGAACCGGCCGACCTGGTCGCGGTGGGCGCGGTGCGGCACCGGCTGCGCACCGCGCTGAGCCACTGGGGGGTGCCGGAGCTGTCGGATACCGCCGAGCTGCTCTCCTCCGAGCTGGTCACCAACGCGTTGCAGCACACCGGCAAGGGTGCGGTCTTCGACGCGGTGCTCGGTACGGACAGTCGGCTGCGGGTCGAGGTGCAGGACGGCGCGAGCCGGCTGCCCGGGCGGCGGCGCGATCCGGACGCCGAGTACGCGACCTCGGGGCGCGGGCTGCTGCTGGTGGAGGCGCTGGCGGACTCCTGGGGCGTGCAGTTGCGCGGCGACGGCAAGGTCACCTGGTTCGAGCTCGCGATGCCCTAGCCGACGACCGTCGACCGTCGACGGGCCGCGATCCACCGGCCCCGCCGAAGCCGCCTGCCGAAGCCGGCCGCCAAAGCCGCCTGTCGAACCGGGCCGCCGAACCGGGTCGCCGAACTCGGACCCGACACCCGTACGATTGTTCGCCTCCGATTGATCCGTTCCCGAAGCAAGCCCTGAACACAAGGCGGAGCGCAAGATTTCCGGCCCGTTGCCATTGCCGCTCGGCCGAACATTGGCCAGGATGGTGGGAATGTGTGTCCACGTGCGGGAAGCAGCGGGGAGACCGAACCTCGACTGACCACCGCCCGTCGACACCGCCCGATCCAGCACGACCCATCACACCGCCACGCGGCCCGTCCGGACGGTCGGCGCGGTCCGCCACGGCAGCGGCAGGAGCAGCATGCCCACTGAGCCCGAGTCGCCGGGGCCGGCGCTTCCTCCCGGCGCGTCCGCCGTGGAGCGGCACCTGCCCGTCGTGGAGCCGCACCCGCCCGCTCCCCGCCCGCCCGCGCAGGCCACCCGCCGCAACTCCGTCCGCACGCCGCCGGTGCTCGCCTCCGGGCGGCTGGCGCCCGTGCTGTCCGGCGGCCTGCCGCCCTCCTCCGCCGACTCCATGCCGGACTGGCTGGAGCCCGCGATGGCCGCCAACGGCATCGGCTCCTTCGACTGGGACATCCGCCGCGACGTCCTGGAGGGGGACCAGCGGGCCTGCGCGATCATCGGCCTGGACGCCGTCGAGCGGGACCGCTTCGACCGCACCGCCGCGTCCTTCCTGTCCCTGCTGCACCCGGAGGACGCGCCGGTGGTCCGCCGCCGGGTCGAGCGCGCGGTGGCCGAGCTGGGCCAGTGCGGCGCCTACTACCGCACCGTCGGGCCGAACGGCACGATGCGCGCGGTGCGCTTCCGCGGCCGGGTGCTCGCGGACGCCTTCGGCCGGGCCTCCCGGATGGTGGGCTTCGTCTGGGACGCCACCGTCGAGCTGCACAAGCGCGACCACGCCGACCGGATGGCCCTGCTGCGCGAGGAGCGCTCCCGGTTCATCAAGGAGGCCGCGCGCGCCCTCTCCGAGGCCGTCACCGTGCGTGACGTGGCCCGGGTGTTCACCGAGCTGCCGCTGCCCGGACTGCCGCCGGACGGTCTGGTGCTGGCCTCCTTCGAGGCCGGCCGGGCCCGGATCCTCGGCGCCTCCGGCTACCGTTCGCAGGCCCTCGCCGTCTGGGACCGCGCGGTGCTGCCCGCCGGCCACCCGGCCGCCGAGGCGCTCAGGCACCGCGCCCCGGTCTTCATCTCCAGCCGGGAGGACTTCCGGGACCGCCACCCCGACGTGTGGGAGCAGACCAGCCGTACCGGCCGCGGCTCCTGGGCGTACCTGCCGCTGGTGGCCAGTGGCCGGGCGATCGGCGTCTGCGTGGTCAGCTTCGACGACGAGCGCGAGCTGGACGCGGACGAGCGCACCCTGCTGTCCACCCTGGGCGGGCTGGTGGCCCAGTCGCTGGCCCGGGCCCGGCTGCACGACGCCGAGCACGAGCTGGCGGCGGGCCTGCAGCGGGTGATGCTGCCCCGGACCGTCCCGTCCGTGCCCGGGGTGACCACCGCGGTGCGCTACCTGGCGGCCGGCTCCGGCCTGCAGATCGGCGGCGACTGGTACGACGTGGTGCCGCTGCCCGGCGGGCACGTCGGCCTGGTGATCGGCGACGTCCAGGGCCACGACGTGCACGCGGCCGGGATCATGGGCCAGCTGCGGATCGCGCTGCGCGCCTACGCCGCGGAGGGCCACCCGCCGGCCGCGGTGATGGCCCGGGCCTCCCGCTTCCTCGCCGACCTGGACACCGACCACTTCGCGACCTGCACCTACGCCGAGGTCAACGTGGACTACGGCGTGGTCTACGCCGTCCGGGCCGGCCACCTGGACCCGGTGGTGCGCCGCGCGGACGGCACCGCCGCCGTGCTGCCGGTGGCCGGCGGGCTGCCGCTGGGCATCGACCCGGACCAGGACTACCGGGTGACCAGGTTCAGCCTGGACCCGGGCGAGACGGTGCTGCTCTGCACGGACGGCCTGGTCGAGGCCCGCGGTACGGACCTGGACGAGGGCATCGGCCGGCTCACCCAGGCCATGGCCCGTCCGCTGCCGGCGGCCGGCGAGGCGGCCCGCGACCCGCTGGAGGAGCTGGCCGACCGGATCACCTCCCAGGCCGCCGACTCCAGCGAGCGCGAGGACGACATAGCGCTCCTGCTGCTGCGCTGGGACGGTCCGGAGGGCGGCCTGGCCGCCCAGCAGCTGCGCCGCCGGATCGGCCAGGCCGACCTGGCCAGGGTCGCCGAGGTGCGGGCCGAGCTGCGCGACGCGCTGCGCCGCTGGGGCGTCGCCGAGTTCATCGACACCGCCGAGCTGCTCTCCTCCGAGCTGGTCACCAACGCGATCCGGCACACCGACCGGGACGCCATGTTCACCGCCCGGCTCTACCGGGAGACGGTCTCGGACGGCGGCCGGGCCCGGCTGCGGGTCGAGGTGGAGGACGAATCGGACCTCTGGCCGACCCGTCGGACCCCGGGAGAGCAGGCCTCCTCCGGGCGCGGGCTGATGCTGGTCGAGGCGCTGGCGGACGCCTGGGGCGTGGAGCCGCGCGGGTCCGGCAAGCGGATGTGGTTCGAGCTCAGCGGGACGAGCGCGGCCTGACCGCCCCCCGGGGCCTGACCGCCCGGGGCCCGGGTGAACGCGGACCCCGGGCGAACGCGGGTCCCCGGGGCGGCGGCCCCGCCCCGGGGCCGGGTCAGCCGAACTGCTGCTCCAGGTCCTTCAGTTTGCGTTCCAGCGAGTCCAGCCGGGGGAGCGTGACGGTGTCCTCGTCGGCGGTGAGGTCGATGGTGCGCCGCTCCGGACGGGCCGGCAGGCCCGGCTGGACGACGGCGCCCCCGGCCGCCTCGACCTCGCGCGCGCCCGTCTCGGCGGCGCCGACGGCCCCGGCCTCCCGGGCGCCTGCCGGGAGTTCCGCCCCGGGCCCGCCGGTTATCGCGGACTCCGGGCCGGCCGACTCCAACTGCCGTGCGGCGCCGCCGCGTCCGCGCCAGTGGCCGCTGCCGCGGTTGATCGCCCGGATCTCGGCCCGCTCGCGTCGCCCGGCGAGCTTGCGGCGCTCCTTCTCCATGGCGCGCTCCCGCTTCTCGTCGCGGACCTCGTCCACTGCCTCGTCCAGGCTGCGCACGCCCTCCAGGAGCATCAGCGACCAGGCCGCGTAGGTCTCGCGCGGGGCGCGCAGCCAGCGGACGATGCGGATCTGCGGCAGCGGACGGGGCACCAGGCCCTGTTCGCGCAGGGCGGCCCGGCGGGTCTGCTTGAGCGCGCGGTCGAACAGGACCGCGGCGGACAGCGACATGCCGGAGAAGAACTGCGGGGCGCCGGCGTGGCCGAAGCCGCGCGGGGCGTGCACCCAGTTGAACCAGGCCGAGGCTCCGGCGAAGAGCCAGACCAGCAGGCGGGAGCCGAGCGCCGCGTCGCCGTGGCTGGCCTCGCGGACGGCGAGCACCGAGCAGAACATCGCGGCGCCGTCGAGGCCGAACGGGACGAGGTACTCCCAGCCGCCGGACAGGCCGAGGTTCTGCACGCCGAAGCCGACCAGGCCGTGGAAGGAGAGCGCGGCCGCGACGCCGGCGCAGCAGAACAGCAGCGTGTAGGAGGCCGCGCCGTACAGGGATTCCTTGTTGCGGCGCCGTTCCTCGGAACGCTCCCAGGAATCCGCGCCGGCGGCGGATCCCCGGCTCCGGGCCAGGGCCACCAGGAGGGCGCTGACCAGCAGCCCCACGACCCCGGTGACGGCCCAGCCGAGCGGTATGTCGGACAATTTCATTGCCGGAACCAGCCTCGCTTTCTGCGTCGCGTTCCTGCGCCGCCCACTGCGTTCCAGCAGCGCGGCGGGGACCATCATGACGGATGCCCGGCGGGGGAAAGGCGGATTCGCCGTCAATGCGCTGAGGAGAGGGATTTCTGACCCGTTGTCAATCTCATTGTCATATGAATTCGGTGCGGGACATTCCCGGAATCACGGGCTTTTCGAATCCCGGGTCGTACGGATTTCCGTCAACGTCGCGTGACACGGGGGCAGCCGTTGCACATTTCCGCGGATTCCACGGTGTAGACGAGGCAACAGCTGGCCCGGGCGCGGTCCGTACCCGAAGCACCGCCGCAGCCGGGCGCCGGGGGTGCGAAACCGGCGCCCGGGGTGAAGGGGGCCGGGGCGGGAGCGGGGCCCCGGTCCGCGCCGGGCGTGCGCGCCGGTCCGGGGGAGGACGCTCCGGACGGGGACGCTCCGGACGGGGATGCTCCGGAGGCGGAGGCCCCGGCGGGGGCCGGTCCGGAGGAGGGCGGCGCGGCGGGCTCCCCGGGTGCCAGCAGGGCGGACAGCTCGGCGCGCGCCCGCTCCTGCTCCCCGAGCAGCCCGCCCGCGTACCAGAGCCCCTCCACCACCGCGTCGGTGGCCATCGCCCACAGCACCCGGGGCCCGCGCCGCGCCTCCGGCCCGAAGGCGGCCAGCACCGGGGTCAGGAACTCGCCCAGGGCGCGCCGCAGTTCGGCCGCGAGCGCGTCCTCGTCCGGTACCGTACGGGCCCCGGCCGTGCGGGCCGCCGGGTCGTCCGGCAGGCAGACGAAGGCCTCCGGGCGCACCGTCAGTTCCATCGCGGCCGGGGTGCGGTGCACCGAGACGTCGCCGGGGTCGAGCAGCGGGACGCGCCGTTCCAGGAACCACGGCACGGTGAACAGCAGTGAGACCGGCCAGACGAAGCGGTGCAGTCCGAAGCCGGCCGCCACGTCGGGGCGCAGCGGCCGCCCGTAGCGGGTCAGGCCCTGCCGGGCGTCGTGGGCGACCAGTTCGCGCAGCGCCGCCGGGTCGGTGGTGAGCGCGTCGACCGGCAGCCAGCCGTCGCCGTGCCGGGGCGGGGCGCAGTGCAGGTCGAGCATCGGGGCGAGCGCGGTCAGCCGGTGGTACGAGGGGGCGCAGGGGGTGGGGGTGTCCGGCGCGTGGGGGTGGTCGTGTGCCTGGGGGTGGTCGTGTGCCCGGGTGGTGCGGGGGGTGCGCGGCGCGGGGCCGGGCCGGGTGCTGCTCGCGGTCATGGGCGGGCCCCATCGGGTCGACCGGGGCCGCCGGTGGTCCGCCCGGCGGGGCCGGTCGCGGACGGTCCGCCGCGGCCGGGCCCGGCCGGTCCGGGGCGCGGCGGTGCCCGGGGAACAGCAAGGCGACCTGTCCGGGGCGCTGCTCACCCCGGACAGGTTAGGCTCACCTTAGCTGATTGTTCCCCGGGTCTCGCTGGTGATGCGTCCGTCCGGGGGAGGCCCCGGCGCACGTCCGAGCTGGCGTGCGAGCCAGACCGGTACCCCGCCCAGGGCGTGCACCAGGCGGGTGGCCTCGGCGCGCAGCCGCACCGCCTCGGCGGGTTCGGACACCTCGGCGAGCGCCGCGAGCGCCGGCGCCACCCCCACCGTGAAGCCGAGTTGCTCGCGCAGTCGCAGGGAGGCGTCGAAGCCCTCCCGGGCGTTGCCGCGGTCGCCGCGGGAGAGCGCGAGCGCGGCCAGGTGCCGCCAGGTGTAGGAGCGGAGCAGTTCGTCCCCGCGTTCCCCGGCGCCCTCGTGCGCCCGGCGGTAGGCGATCCAGGCGGCGCTGCGGTCGCCCAGCAGGTTCTCGGCGACCAGTCCGCGTCGGAAGTCCAGCAGGGGGCGGCCCGGCGCGTCCGGCGGCAGCAGCGCCGAGGTGCGGCCGAGGGCGGCCTGGGCCTCGTCGAGGCGGTCGCGCGGGCCGAGCACGCTGGCCAGGTAGGCGAGGAAGCCGCGGGCGCAGCCGGCGGCCGCGCGTTGCTCGGTGCCCTCCGCCAGGGCTTCGGCCAGTCGTAGCGCCTGTTCCGCCTGGGTCCAGTGCGCGGCGGTGAACAGGCACTGTTCGATGAGGAGTTCGGCCCGTGCGAGGGCCGCGGCCGGGTCGTGTTCGGCGGCGGGTCGCAGGAGTTCGGCGGCCTCCTGCCAGCACCCCCGGGACCGCAGCCGCCACACGGTGTCGCCCGGTTCCTCCGCTGCCGCCCGCCCCCGTTCGTCCGGGCCGCTCGGGCTCCATCCGTGCTCCGACAACGCCACCTCCTTGTGTGCGCCATCCAGCAAGGGCGCGGACCTGCCTTGGAGCCCTGCCGCCACGACCCGTTCGCATGGCGACGGCAGGGTGGACGGCACGGCGAAAGGCCCGCGCTGTGGCGGCAATTCAACACGGGGGTGAGCTTGTGCACCAGATCACGAGCGGAGGTTGTTGCTTTTGCCGGGGAGATGATCTAGTGGGCCGCAGGGGCGGGGCGCCCGGGGCGGGGTGCCGGGGCGCCGGGGGACGGGTGGGTCGGGTCAGGAGGTCCAGCCGGTCTCCATCAGGGCCTCGGCGGCGCCGTTGGCGGGTTGGGGCACGCCGGCCAGGTCCAGGCTGAACAGGGCGACCAGCAGTTGTTCGCCGCGCACGGTGGCCTGGTGGGAGTAGCCGGCCAGGGTGAACATGGCGGCGGCCATCTCCTCGGCGTGCAGGGTCTGCAGCCACAGGCACTCGACCGACTTCACGTCGGCGGGCTCGGTCCAGGTGTCGACCTGGGCGACCATCCGGCCGCCCAGCAGGGTGACCCCGTCGCGTTCCTGGGCCTCGGTCAGCTCCAGGTCGTCGAAGCCGAGCCACTCCAGGTAGCGGGCGGCGGTGAACACCGCGTCCTGGGAGGTGCGCACCGGGTGGGGTCGGAACGGGGCGCGGTGGCGGAACGGGCGGGGGCGGCCGGCGGAGCCGCCGTTCGGCGCGGGCGGGGCGGGCGGGGCGGGCACCGGGGCGTTCACCGGGTGCGCCGGGTACGGGCGGGCGGCCTGCGGGCCGGGGGCGGCGAGCGGGCCGGCGGTGCCGCCGCTCAGCCGGGTGGTGCGGTCCACCGGGAGCCGGACGGTGGCGCCGCAGTTGCAGGTGAACTCGGGCTGCGGCCACTGGTCGGAGCGGCCGCAGTGCGGGCAGCGCATGCTCAGCCAGGAATCCTCCCAGGAGCGGAACCGCACCTGCACCGGCACCCCGCCGCGCAGCAGCGGGACCTTCAGCGAGGCGCCGCACGGACACGGCAGCGACGGCGGCTCGTACAGGTGCTCGCGGCGGCAGGCGGGGCAGCGGATCGCCCGGGCGCCACCGCCCGCCGCCGGCCCCGACCGCGCGGGGTCGTGTCCGGTGAAGTCGTCGGGCAGTCCTGCCATCGCGGGCTCCGTCCGTCGGTGTCGGGTCGGGGTGGATGGTTCCCATGCTCCCCGAAACGTCCGGCTCCGGGCGCGGAATGGGGCAATCCTCAGGGACGGATCAGGGACGGTTCAGGGGCCGGTCGCCGCCAGGGGCGAGGCCGGGCCCCTCCGCGGGGAGGATGCGCGGCCGGTGTTCGCGGGGTGGTCGGTCCGCGGACCAGCGGGCCAGGTCGGCGGGGGTGTCCAGGTCGTCGGGGACGGCGATGTCCGCGCACTCGACCAGGACGAGTTCCCCGGCGTGCGCCGCCAGCAGGGCGCGGGCCCCGGCGTCCCCGGCCGCGCCCTCGGCGGCCTCGGTGAAGTGCCGCGCGCCGATCAGCACCGGGTGTCCGCGCCGTCCGCCGTACGCCGCGGCGGCCAGGTCGGCGCCGGCCCGGTGCGCGGCCAGCAGCCGGGCGACCGCGGCCGGGGTGACGCCGGGGGTGTCCACCAGCATCACCAGCACCGCCGGGGCCCGCGGCGGCAGCGCGGCCAGTCCGGCCCGCAGCGAGGAGCCCATGCCCTCGGCCCAGTCCGGGTTGGCGGCCAGTCGGCAGCCCGGCAGGTGCGCGGTGGAGCGCACCCGCTCGCGGTCCGCGCCCAGCACCACGGTGACGTCCGGACAGCCGCCGGCCCGGACGGTGGCCACCGCGTGTTCCACCAGCGGCCGGCCCGCGTACCGGATCAGCGCCTTGGGCCGCCCGCCGAGCCGGCGCCCGCCCCCGGCGGCGAGGACGAGGGCCGGGACGGCGGGCGGCGTGGTCTGCATGCGCCCAGCCTGCCCGGTCCGGGCCCGGTCCCGCAGCGGTTCGGCGCTTGTACGAATCCACAAGACGAAGGCGCAGGTCGCGGGCGGTCCCCGGCGGTTCGGCCGCTGGTCCCGCGGCCCGCTTGCCCCTGTACTGGGGCGATGAACACCGCACCGCGCCCGCTGGTGGACCGCTTCGGACGGGTCCACACCGATCTGCGGGTCTCCCTGACCGATCGCTGCAACCTGCGCTGCACGTACTGCATGCCGGCGGAGGGGCTGGACTGGCTGCCCCGGGCGGACGCGCTCGGGGACGACGAGGTGGTGCGGCTGGTGCGGATCGCGGCACGGCGCCTGGGGGTGCGCTCGGTGCGGCTGACCGGCGGGGAGCCGCTGCTGCGGCGGGGGCTGCCGGGCCTGGTCGGGCGGCTGGCCGCGCTGGGCGTGGAGCTGTCGCTGACCACCAACGGGATCGGCCTGGCGCGGACCGCGGTCGCGCTGCGGGAGGCCGGGCTGGGGCGGGTGAACGTCAGCCTGGACACGCTGCGCGCGGACCGGTTCGCGGCGCTCACCCGGCGGGACCGGATCGCCGACGTGTTCGCGGGCCTGGCGGCGGCGAAGGCGGCCGGGCTGGATCCGGTGAAGGTCAACGCGGTGCCGGTGCGCGGCGTGAACGACGACGAGATACCGGAGTTGGCGGCTTTCGCCGTCGAACACGGCTACCGGATGCGCTTCATCGAGTCCATGCCCCTGGACGCGCAGGGGAGTTGGGACCGCGCCGCGATGGTGACGGCCGAGGAGGTGCTGGCCCGGCTCGGCGAGCGCTTCGACCTGGTGCCGGTCGGGCGCAGCGGCAACGCCCCGGCGGAGGAGTGGCGGGTCGCCGGGACGGACACGGTGATCGGGGTGATCGCCTCCGTCACCCGGCCGTTCTGCGGGGGCTGCGACCGGGTCCGGCTGACGGCCGACGGGCAGCTGCGCAACTGCCTGTTCGCGACGGAGGAGTCGGACCTGCGCGCGCTGTTGCGCGGGGGTGCGGACGACGGGCGGATCGAGGAGGCTTGGCGGGCCTCGGTGATGGGCAAGGGGCCCGGACACGCCATCGGCAGCGCCGGGTTCGTCCGGCCGGACCGGCCGATGTCGGCGATCGGGGGCTGAACTCCGGGGCTTCCGGCGGGAGGGGCGGGGAGGCCGAGGAGTCGACGGAGTGTGAGCTTCGACATGCTCTTGGGCTCCCCGTGGCGTCGGCTTGACCTCCTCTTGGGGCGGCTGGTCTGCTGGTGCGCCGTCAACCCGCCCCTGACCCCGGGAGTTCTCCGTGCCCGCCCGCCGTACCTGGCTGTCCGCCGCCACCGTGTTCCTGATATGCCTGCTCGCCCTGGTCGGCTGGCTGGTCGAGGGCCGGGGCGGGAAGTCGCCGGGCGGGTCCGGACCGTCCGCCGTCGGTAGCGGCACCAGTCCGCTGGAGAACCCGGACGGCACCAGGCCCGGACTGGCGCCGCTGACCACCCCGGAGCAGCGGAAGGCGGGCCGGGAGCTGATCGCCAAGGTGGCCACCGCCCGTACCGGCCCCAAGGACGGCTACGACCGCAACGAGTTCGGCCCCGCCTGGACGGACAGCGTCGACGGCGTTCCGTACGGCGGCAACAAGTGCGACACCCGCAACGACCTGCTGGCCCGCGACGGCAGCGGGGTCGAGCGCAAGGACGGCTCGGACTGCGTGGTCACCGCGATGACCATCCACGACCCGTACACCGGCCGGACCGTCGAGTGGACCAAGCAGCAGGCGTCGAAGATCCAGATCGACCACGTGATGCCGCTCTCCTACGACTGGCAGATGGGCGCCGCCACGTGGGACAAGGCCAAGCGGGTCCGGATCGCCAACGACCCGCTCAACCTGATCCCCGCCGACGGCTCGCAGAACGCCTCCAAGGGCGACTCCGGCCCGGCCGACTGGCTGCCCGCCGACACCGAGATCCGCTGCTCGTACGCGGTGCGCTTCGCCCAGGTCTCGCTCAAGTACCAGCTGCCGGTCACCGAGGCGGACAAGAAGGCGATGCTCCTGCAGTGCGGCGGGTGAGGAAACGATCCTTCCGCGCCTGCCGGACCGCGCGGCCGCGCCGAGGAGTGACGCGGCGCGCGCTGAGGAAGTGACAAGGAGACAGCGGGGAACGGAGGGCGAGATGCCCCGACGGTGCGCCGGATGGTATTCGTGGGCGGTGCCCCCGATGACCCCCCGCCTGCGGCGACGCGCCCTGCCCGCCCTCGCCGCCCTGCTCCTCGCCCTGGCCGCCGGCTGCTCCGGCCCCGGCGGCGCACGCCCCGCGGCCGCGCCGACCGGCCGCCCGCCGCTCGCCGAGCAGGTGCCCGCCGGCGCCTCCCCGGCCCTCCGGGCGTACTACGACCAGCGGCTCGCCTGGGCGCCCTGCGACGGCGGGGGTGCCGACGCGGGCGCCGACGCGGGCACCGACGGCGCGGAGGCGGCCGCACCGGCCGTCCAGTGCGCCACCCTCAAGGCCCCGCTGGACTACGCCGACCCCGGCGGCCGCAGCATCGACGTCGCCGTCGTCCGGGTGCCCGCCGCCGACCCCGCCCACCGAATCGGCTCCCTGCTGGTCAACCCCGGCGGGCCCGGCAACTCCGGTGTCAACATGGCCCGGGGCTGGAAGGACGGCCAGGGCCCGATGCGCGACCGCTTCGACGTGGTCGGCTTCGACCCGCGCGGCTCCGGCGCCACGCTGCCCGTCGACTGCCTGGACGACCGCACCCGCGAGCAGTGGATGCGCACCGACGACCCGGCCTACGACCGGGGCCGGGTCCTCGCCGACGCCTGCCGGGCCAAGTACGCCGACGTCCTGCCGTTCCTCGGCACCCGCGACAGCGCCCGCGACATGGACGTGCTGCGCAGCGCCCTCGGCGAACGCAAGCTCGACTTCCTCGGCCTCTCCTACGGCACCTACCTCGGCGTGCTCTACGCCGAGGAGTTCCCCGACCGCACCGGTCGGCTCGTCCTCGACGGCGCCGTCGAACGCAGTACCGACCTGATGCACCTCGACCTCGAACAGGCCGCCGCCACCGAGGCCGGCTTCCGCGCCTTCGCCACCGCCTGCACCGCCGAGGGCGCCGGCTGCCCGCTCGGCACCGACCCGGGCGCCGCCCCGGGGCGGCTCGCCGACTTCCTCGACGGCCTCAAGGACCACCCGCTGCCCACCCGCGACGGCCGCACCGTCACCGCCTCCCTCGGCTGGGGCGTCGTCATCGACACGCTCGCCGACGGCCACGGCAGCTGGTCCCGGCTGCGCTCCGCCCTCGACCCCGCCCTCAGCCGCGGCGAGGGCGACGAACTGCTCCGCTTCTCCGACGGCAACGCCGGCCGCGACGACGACGGCCACTACGAGAACGCCGCGGACGCCTTCGCGGCCATCCACTGCGCCGACGCCCCGCTCGCCCCCAGCGACGCCGACCTGCGCACCGCCCTCGCCGACCTCGACGCCCGGGCCCCGCTCACCAGCCGCCACGACACCCGGCTCGCCCTGCTCGAACCCGACTGCCGCGCCTGGCCGTACCGCTCCACCGAGCGGCCGCACACCGTGACGGCGCCCGGCAGCGCCCCGATCCTGGTGATCGGCGGTACGGAGGACCCGATCACCCCGTACGTGTGGGCGCAGCGGATGGCGGCCGGGCTGCAGCACGGCGTGCTGCTCACCCGCGACGGCGACGGGCACATGTCCTGGTACCACAGCTCCTGCGCGCGCGACGCCGCCGAGGCCTACCTGGTGAACGGGGCGCTGCCGGCCGCCGAGGCACGCTGCGGCTCCGACTGACGGGGCGTGGGACGGCTCCGGCGGCGGGGCCTGCGCCAGGGGGCGTGCCGCGCGAACGCGGCACGCCCCCTGGGGAGTTCGGGCTCCGGGATCAGGGTTCCCGGAGCCCGGGTCGGGCCGACCGGATCAGGCCTTCGGGGCCGTCAGGTCGTAGAAGGTGGTGCCGCCGACCGTCCGGGCGGTGAAGTGGCCGGTCACCCAGGCCTCGATCTGCGCCGCCTCGGTCTGCTGGCCGCCCTCCGAGTCCTCGCCGCCCGCGCCGCCGAAGCCGCGGTGCGAGCCGCCGCCGACGAACCAGTGCACCTTGCCCTCCTGGACGTACTTCTGGAAGCCCGCCAGGCTGAGCGAGGGGTCCGTGCCGTTGAAGCCGCCGAGCGCCATCACCGGCTTGCCGGTGGCGAGTTGGTAGCTCGCGGCGTTCTGCGAACCGGTGGTGGCGGCCGCCCAGGTGTACCGGTCGGCGTCCTGCGAGAGCAGGGACTTCGCCTCGTCGCTCACCTTGGTGCCGCCGAGCAGGCCGCCCATCCCGCCGCCGAAGCCGCCGGGGCCGCCGGTGCCCGCGCCCTCGGGGGCCTGGCCGCCGCCCGGGAACCCGGGGAAGCCGGGCGCACCGGAGGTGCCGCCGGAGCCGGTGGACCCGCCCGCGCCGCGCTCGTGACGGCCGCCGGGGGCGGCGCCGTCGGCGCCCCGGCCGGAGCCGCCGTTGAAACCGCCCTGGCCGCCCTGGCCGCCCTGGCCGTTCTGACCGCCCGGGAAGCCGTGGCCGCCCTGACCACCCCGCCCGCCGAAGCCGCCCTGACCGCCTTGGCCGCCCTGGCTGCCGTTGAAGCCGCCCTGACCGCCCTGGCCGCCCTGGCCGCCGCCGAAGCCGCCCGGGAAGCCCCGGCCGCCCTTGCCGCCCTTGCCGAAGGAGCCCGGCCCGAAGCCCGCACCCTTCACGGACGGACCGGCCGTGATGATCGAGCCGTTGTGCGCCGTCCCCACGGTGTCCACCGCGTACGCGGCCGGCCCGCCGAGCGCCGCCGCCAGGCCCACCAGGCCCGCCACCGAGGCGATCCGCGCGCCCGTCCGTCCGGAGACCCGGCCCGCCACCTGCCCGGCGACCAGCGCCCCCGCGGCCGCCAGTCCGCCGACCAGCACCACCCAGCGCAGCCAGGGCAGGAAGTCGGAGCTGCGCCCGAGCAGGACGAACGCCCACCCGGCCGTCACCGCGAGCACGCCGGCCAGCAGCAGCGCGTACGGCAGCCGGTGCCGGGCCCGCCACAGGCCGTCCACGCCCATGCCGAACAGGGCCGCGACGGCCGGGGCCAGCGCCACCGTGTAGTACTGGTGGAAGATCCCGGACATGAAGCTGAAAACCAGCGCGGTCGAGACCAGCCAGCCGCCCCAGACCAGGAAGGCCGCGCGGGCCGTGTCCGGACGGGCGTAGCGGCGGGTCGCCCAGAGGCCGACCACCAGCAGGATCAGCGCGGCCGGCAGCAGCCAGGCGATCTGCCCGCCGATGTCGCTGCCGAACAGCCGGGTGATGCCGGTCTGGCCCCAGCCCCGGTTGTGTCCGGCGCCGCCCGGCAGGTCGAGCCCGGCGGGCATCCGGCCGCCGCCGCCCACGCTGCCGCGCTCGTTGCCGTCGACCCGGCCGAGGCCGTTGTAGCCGAAGGTCAGCGACAGGAAGTCGTTGTCCTGCGAGCCGCCGACGTACGGGCGGGCCGAGGCGGGCAACAACTCCACGATCGCCACCCACCAGCCGCCGGCGACCAGCACGGCCACGCCCGCGAGCAGGGTCTGCCGCAGCCGCCGCCAGAAGCCGGTGGGCGCCACGACCAGGTAGATCACCGCGAACGCGGGCAGGATCAGGAAGGCCGCCAGCGTCTTGGTGAGGAAGGCGAAGCCGAACATCGCGCCGGTGAACAGCAGCCACCTGGTGCTCGCCGTCTCGACCGCCCGCACCATCCCGTACGCGGCCAGGGTCAGCAGCAGCACCAGCAGCGCGTCCGGGTTGTTGAAGCGGAACATCAGCGCCGCGACCGGGGTGAGCGCCAGTGCCGCGCCCGCCAGCAGGCCGCCGAGCGGGGAGAAGCGGCGGCGCACCGTCGCGTACAGCGCGCCCACGGTGGCGGCGCCCATCAGCGCCTGCGGGGCCAGGATCGACCAGGAGGAGAGGCCGAACAGCCGCACCGACAGTGCCATCGGCCACAGGGACGCCGGGGGCTTGTCGACGGTGATGAAGTTGCCGGCGTCGGAGGAGCCGAAGAAGAAGGCCTTCCAGCTCTGGCTGCCGGCCTGCACGGCCGCCGAGTAGAAGGCGTTGGCCCAGCCGGAGGCGCCCAGGCCCCACAGGTAGAGCACGACCGTCGCGGCCATCAGCGCCAGCAGGGCCGGGCGCACCCAGCGCGGGTCGTCCGCGCGCCCGCGCCAGGCGCGGGCCGGGAGGGTGCGCAGCCGTCCGGACCAGGAGGCCGGGCCCTTGGGGCCGGTCGGCGGCAGGGGCTGCTCGGGGAAGAGCGGCGCCGGGGCCGGCCGTCCGGCCTCCGGCTGCGGCACCTCCGGCGGCGGGTAGTTCGCGGCCTCGGGCCACGGATCGCCGGCCGGAGGGGAGTAGCTGCTCGTGGTCATGCGCCATACCGTGCGTGGCGTGGCTGAGAGAACCGTGAGATGCGGCTGTGAGGCGGGTGTGATCTGCCCGGTCTCCACCCGTCCGGCAACGGGTTCAGCGGGCTCTCATCCGGTCGGGTCGCTCAGGCGGCGGCCGGCATGGTGATGTGCTTGCCCAGCCACTCCAGGGCCGGGGGGATCTCCCGGGTCCAGGTGTGGAAGTTGTGGCCGGCCGTGTCCAGGGTGATCGTGGACATCTTGGTGGGCGCCTTGAAGGCGGCGACCATGGCCTTGGTCTCGTCGTAGTTGTTCTCGTCGAACGCGGTCGTCAGCAGCAGCGAGACCGGCGCGGCCGGCTGGTTCTTGAGCCGCCACAGCAGGTCGTTCTCCTGCTTGAGCTTGTCGTTGCCGCCGAACAGGTCGCCGGTGGTCGGGTCGTGGGCGGCGCTGTAGTAGCCGGAGAGCGCGACCGCGGCCGGGTAGGAGTCGGGCTTGCGCAGGGCGAACTTGAGCGCGCAGTAGCCGCCGGTGGAGTTGCCGATCACGGCCCGGTTGGCCGGGTCGGTGCCGATCCGGTAGGTGGTGGCGAGGGCCTTGGGCAGGTCGCTGGTGAAGAAGGTCTCGACCTGGGGGCCGTTCGGCACGTCGACGCACTCGGTGTCCCGGTTGTCGACCAGGGTCGGGCGGGTCATCACCAGGATGGTCGGCGGCAGCTTCTTCTGCTCGATGGCCTCGAGGGCGGACGCCGGGTACTGCATCAGCGAGATCAGCTTCTCCGGGATGCCCGGGTAGCCGGTCAGCACCACGGCCATCGGGAAGCGCTGCTTGGCGAAGCCCGGCTGGAAGTACTGCGGCGGCAGGTAGACGTACGCCTCGGTGCTCAGACCGGTGCCGGCCCCTTTGACGTCGACCTTCTGGATCAGCCCGGAGCGGTCCGGCTCCGAACCCTGGGACGAGTAGAACTTCTGCTCGCCGGTGACGGACACCCCGGAGGCGTTCGGCTGGTGGTCGACCACCGTGCCGAGGCCGCCGCTCGTGCCCAGCAGGTCGGTCCAGGAGCTGTAGAAGCCGAAGTAGCTGTTGGCGATCAGGCCCATCGCGGCCAGCACCGACAGCTGGGTGGCCAGGAAGGCGCCGATCCGGCCCAGCCAGGACTTCCAGCCCCTGCCGCCGAACTTGGGCCAGAACCACATGGTGGCGGCGAAGACGACGATCGCGATGACCGACGTGATGACCTGGAGGGGGAGTCCGGTGAGGCTGAGCACGTGCCCGATCGTAGTTGACCCCGGTGGGCGGACCGGGACGGCCCCTGCGGGCGACCGTTCGAAAGCTGTTGACCGGGGTGGTTCGTGGTCGGCACGATGTCGCGGGGTGTGTACGGGGTGTGCGCACGGTTTCCTCGGGGTGGGGTTGTGAAGTTCATGGGGTCCACGGGTAAGTCCGTTCTGGCCGTCGGTGCGGCGCTGCTGCTCGCGTCGTGCTCGGGCGGGGGTGGAGGCCCGGGCGGGGCGGCCGCGCCGAGTGCGACGCCGACGGCCACCGCGACGCCGTACGGCACCACGATCGACCAGGCCCTCAAGCCGATCGGCACCGGGTTGACCAAGGCCGCCGCGGCCAAGACCACGGCCGATCTCAACATCGCGCTCGCCGCCGTCGAGTCCGACTCCTACCACGCCTCCCGGAGCCTGAAGGGCGTCGGAACGCCCGCCGGCGCCGAATCCGCCCACACCGACCTAGTGAGTGCCCTGGACTCGCTCTCCCACGAGGCATCGGTCCTCCGCTCCGACCTCAGGAGCAACAAGCTCTGCGGCGTGGAGACCGGCAAGGCGCGGCTCGGCGTCGAGCAGGGGCTGCCGGCCGTCTCGACCGCCCTCACCGAGCTGACGGCGGCGGGCTACCAGGGCACGTTCACCGTCCCGGAGCTGCCCAAGCCGCAGGAGAAGCCGCGGACCCTGGAGAACGGCACGATGGTCCGCGACGGGGAGAACAGCGGAAGGGGCTCACTGGAGGTCGACAACAACGCCGCGAAGGACCTGGTCTTCACGATCGCCCGGAACGGCACCGCGGTGGCCTCGGTGTACGCGGCGAAGGGGCAGCACGTCACGCTCGACGGCATCCGGGACGGCTCGTACGACTTCTACTACACCACCGGGGTGGACTGGGACTCCGAGGCGCGGCAGTTCACCCAGGAATGCGACTTCGTCAAGTTCCAGGAGAAGCACGAGTTCGAGCGGGACGGCGGCGGGACGATCTGGACGATCACCATCCGGCCGCGGGAGGGCAACGGCAACGCCAAGACCGAGAGCCAGAACGCGGACGCCGCGCCGCAGCCGTAGCCCGCTCCGTCTCCGCCCGTAACGGGCATACCAGGACGGGTTGTTGCCGATCGATGGCACAACCCGGCCCGTGGAGTGGCGAGTTGTGCGGGAACTGTTGACCGTTTGAAGTGACCATGGCACTTTCGTGCGGGCGTGGGCCTCGGCGACCAGCCGGGCGGCCCGCGATCCCCCACAAGGAGAGCCATGTTCAAGAGACTTGTCGCGATGGCCGGTGCGAGCGCCGTCGTCGCCGGAGGGCTGGTCCTCGCCGCCGCCCCCGCCCACGCCGTCCAGGCCGCCGACCTGACGTCGACCATCGCCCTGGATGACTGCTCCGCCTCGCTGGTCCGGTTCCCCACCTCGGCCTCCGGCGACCGGGCCATGATGCTCACCAACGGGCACTGCCTGCCGACCATGCCCCCCTACGGCCAGGTCATCCAGAACGTCAGCGCCAGCCGCAGCGGCACCCTGCTGGACGGCGCGGGCAACAGCCTCGGCACCGTCCAGGCCGACAAGGTGATCTACGCGACGATGACCGGCACCGACGTCGCCCTCTACGAACTCACCGACACCTTCGCCTCGATCAGCTCCCGGTACGGCGCCACCGCCCTCACCATCAACGACGCCCACCCGGTCGACGGCTCCTCGATGTACATCCCGTCCTCGTACTGGAAGCAGGTGTGGAACTGCTCCGTCAACGGGTTCGTGCCCACCCTGCGCGAGGACCAGTGGAGCTGGCACGACTCGCTGCGCTACAGCTCCGGCTGCAACACCACCCACGGCACCTCCGGTTCGCCGATCATCGACTCCGCGAGCGGGCGGATCGTCGGCATCAACAACACCGGCAACGACGACGGTGAGATGTGCACCCTCAACAACCCCTGTGAGGTCGCCGCCGACGGCTCCACCAAGGCCTTCAAGGGCCAGAGTTACGGCGAGGAGACCTACTGGTTCACCACCTGCGTCAACTCCGCCCGGACCGTCGACCTCACCGTGCCCGGCTGCCTGCTCACCAAGCCGGCCGGCGCCGCCGTCTCGGTGGGCAACCCCGGTGACCAGTCCACCGCGGTGGGCGGCTCGGTCAACCTGCAGATCAAGGCCTCGGGCGGGACGGCGCCGCTGTCCTACTCGGCGACGGGGCTGCCGGCCGGCCTGGCCATCAACGCCTCGACCGGTGTGATCACCGGCTCGCCGACCGCCGCGGGCAGCTCCAACGTGACGGTCACGGTGAAGGACTCGGCCGGCAAGTCCGGTACGACCAGCTTCACCTGGACGGTCACCGGTGGTGGCGGCGGCTCCTGCACCCCGGCCCAGCTGCTCGGCAACCCGGGCTTCGAGACCGGCACGGCGTCGCCGTGGACCGCGTCCAGCGGCGTGATCGACAACAGCTCCTCGGAGCCGTCCCACGGCGGTAGCTGGAAGGCGTACCTGGACGGCTACGGGAGCACCCACACCGACACGCTGTCCCAGACGGTGAGCATCCCGGCGGGCTGCAAGGCGACGCTGAGCTTCTGGCTGCACGTCGACACCGCCGAGACCGGCAGCACCGCGTACGACAAGCTGGCCGTCTCGGTCAACGGCACCACGCTCAAGACCTACTCGAACGTGGACGCCGCGGCCGGCTACCAGCAGCGCACCTTCGACCTCTCGGCCTACGCGGGCCAGACGGTCACCGTGAAGTTCACCGGCACCGAGGACTCCTCGCTGCAGACCAGCTTCGTGATCGACGACACCTCCGTCCAGACCAGCTGACGCACAGTCGGACGACGGGCCCGGCGGCCACGGCCGCCGGGCCCTGACCGTTATCGGGCCCGGCCTATGCTGATCGGATGATCGAGCCGATAGAACTGGTGATATTCGACTGCGACGGCGTCCTGGTGGACAGCGAGGTGATCGCCGTACGCGTGGTCGGGCAGCTCACCGCCGAGCTCGGGTGGCCGCTCAGCGGGGCCGAGGTGGTCGAGAGGTTCGTCGGGCGGTCGGAGGCGGCCAACCACGCGATGGTGGCGGAGCGGTTCGGGGAGGAGGCCGCGACGCTGTTCGACAAGCGGTTCCGCGAGCTGCACGCCGAGGCCGTGGACGCCGGGCTGACGCCGGTGGACGGGCTGCCGGAGGCGCTGGACGCCCTGGCGGGGCTCGGGCTGCCGATGTGCGTGGCGTCCAGCGGCACGCACGAGAAGATGCGGCACACGCTGGGCCGGACCGGGCTGTACGGGCGCTTCGAGGGCCGGATCTACAGTGCCACCGAGGTCGGGCGCGGCAAGCCCGCGCCCGACCTGTTCCTGCACGCCGCGCGCGGCATGGGCGTCGACCCGGCGGCGTGCGTGGTGGTCGAGGACAGCGGCCCCGGGGTGACGGCCGCCCGTGCCGCCGGGATGCGGGCGCTCGGCTACGCGGGCGGCGTCACGGCGGCGGAGCGGCTGGCCGGGCCGGGCACGGTGGTGTTCGACGACATGCGGGAGCTGCCCGCGCTGATCGCCGCCGGGGCGGTTCACCAGGGGTAGGTGCCGCCGTCGGGGTGGAAGAACCGGCCGGTCGGCCCGGTCAGGGCCGCGCCGAGCTGGTGGGCGATCCGGCGGCCGCCCTCCTGGACGTCGGACGGGCCGGAGTGGTGGTTGAGGTCGGTCGCGCAGTGGCCCGGTTCCAGGGCGCTGACCTTGATCCCCTCGGCGCGCAGGGTACGGGCGTAGACCAGGGTGACGGCGTTCAGCGCGGCCTTGGAGGTGTTGTAGCCGAGCAGCGCCGCGTACTCGCCGGCCGGGGTGTCCGGGTCGGCGAGGACGGAGGAGCTGCCGAGGCCGCTGGAGACGTTGCCGATCAGCGCGGCCGGCGAGCGGCGCAGCAGCGGCAGCATGGCGTTGATGACGGTGACGGCGCCGAACACGTTGGTCTCGTAGGTCGCGCGCAGGTCGTCCAGGGGCAGGTTCTCCGGGGTGGTGCCGAGGTCCCGGGTGATGCCGGCGTTGTTGACGAGGGTGTCCAGCCGGCCGTGCTCGGCGTCGATCAGTGCGGCCGCGGCGGTGACGGTCGCCGGGTCGGTGACGTCCAGGCGGACGGCGCGGGCGGTCAGGCCCTGGGCGGTGAGGGTGGCGGCGGCCGCGGCGCCGCGCTCGGGGTCGCGGGCGCCGAGCAGCAGGGTGTGCCCGGCGCGGGCGAGTTCGGTGGCGGTGGCGAGGCCGATGCCCTTGTTGGCGCCGGTGATCAGGACGATGCGGTTCGTGGTCATGCCTCGACTCTGGCCGGGCGGCGGCGGGGCCGGGAGAGCACTGCCGAGGGTGGTACCGGGAGTGCCATGGTCGGTGTGCGGGGGCCGGGCCAGACTGGGGGCGTGGAACACGTGGACCGGGCGGAGCTGGCCGCCTTCCTGCGGCGCTGGCGCGCCCGCATCCAGCCCGCCGACGTCGGCCTGCCGGCCGGCGGGCGGCGCCGTACCCCGGGCCTGCGCCGGCAGGAGGTGGCGCAGCTGGCGGGCATGTCGGTGGAGTACTACATCCGGCTCGAACAGGGCCGGGGGCCGCGCCCGTCCCGGCAGATGATCGGGGCGATCAGCCGGGCGCTGCGGCTGTCCGAGGACGAGACGGCGCACCTGCACCACCTGGTCGGCGAACCGCCGCTGCCGCCCAGTGGCATGTCCCGCGACGTGCGGCCCGGCATCCTGCACCTGCTCGACCGGCTGGACGACACCCCGGCCATGGTCTGCAGCGCCGCCCGCGACGTCCTCGCCTGGAACGCCATGGCGGCCGCGCTGCTCGGCGACTTCTCCGCCCAGCCGCCCGGCGAGCGCAACCTCATCTGGCGCTTCTTCACCGACCCGGAGTCCCGTGCCCGTCACGAACCGGACGGCGCGGCCCGGTTCGCCCGCCGGGTGGTCGCCGATCTGCGGGCCGCCGCCGCCCGCTACCCCGCCGACAGCGGCCTGCACCGCCTGGTCGAGCGGCTGCTCGCGGCCAGCGCCGAGTTCCGCGAACTGTGGGCGCAGCAGGACGTCGAGATCCGCCGCTCGACCCACAAGCGCATCCTGCATCCGGTGGTCGGCCCGCTCGACCTCGACTGCGAGGCGCTGCACGACCCGCACCGGGACCAGTGGACGATCTTCTTCACCGCCGCGCCCGGCACGCCCTCGCACTCGGCGCTGCGGCTGCTCAAGGTGCTGGGCGGTCAGGACCTCGCGGTGCGGGGTTGAGCTTCGCGGTGCGGGGTTGAGCGGGCGCGTCGTCGGCTATATTGAACGCGTTCAAATGTAATCGGAGGGGCAAGGGGGTACGGGCGCATGGACATCGTGGCGCGCGCGGTGATCGTCTGGATGGCGACCTGGGGGGCGCTCGTCACGTCGCTCCTGCTGCCGTTGCTGCTTCCGGATCGGTGGCACTACTACATCTACTCGCCCGCCAGCGTGGGGCTGTGGATGCTGTCCATGCTGGTCGGCCCCTTCGTGGCCGGCGGCGTCAGCCGGCGGTGGATCCGCACCGGCGCCTGGCGCGGCGGAGCCGGCCGGGGCGTGGCCTGAGCCGGGGCGGGCGCGGCGGGGCCTGGGCCGGCTACCCGGTGGTTCGGCCGCGCAGCACGGTGACGGCCAGGGAGAGGAAGTCGCGGACGGGGCCCGGGAGGTCGCGGTCCTGCGGGACGGCCAGGCAGGTCTCGACGGGCGGGAGGTCGGTGACCGGGAGGTAGGCCAGGTCGGGGCGGGAGTACGAGTCCGCGACGCTCAGCGGGACGAGTGCGACGCCCTGCCCGGAGGCGATCAGCTCGAACTTCTCGTCCAGCGTGTAGGTCCGTCGGCCCCGGGTGGCGAGGAACGGCTCGCCGTCGAGGTCGGCCGAGGTGAGGGCGCGGCGGCCGGCCAGCGGATGCGACACGGGCAGGCAGGCGACCTTCTGCTCCCGCCCGATCGGGACGGTCCGCAGCCCCTCGTCGTCGAACGGGCGGCGCAGGAAGGCGAGATGGGCGCGGCCGTCGCGCAGCGTCGCGTCGCGCTCCCACCAGCGCAGCGGGAACACGTCGACCCCGACCTCGGGGTGGAGCGCGGTGAACGCCCGGATCGCCTCCGAGACGCGCAGCCCGGGGGAGAAGGCGACCACCAGCAGCTGCTCGCCCCGCGCGGCTTCCCGTACGCGGTCCAGGGCGGTGTCCACGGTGGTGCCGATCCGCTGCGCCTCCTCGTACAACGTCCTTCCGGCGGCGGTCAGTTCGATGCTGCGGGTGGACCGGTGGAGCAGTTCGCAGCCCAGTTCGCGCTCGAACGCCCGGATCTGGCGGCTGAGGACGGGCTGGGTGATGTACAATGCCTCGGCCGCCCGGCCGAACTGGCCGTGCTCGGCGACCGCGACGAAGTAGCGGAGTTTGCGCAGGTCCAGGTCCATGCCCGCACGGTATCAATGCGTCCGAAAGGGCATTGGACGTGGCGTCCGGCCCGCCCGGAGACTCGGATCATGACCGACCGCACCCGTTCCACCGCCCTGATCATCGGCGCCTCCCGGACCCTCGGACTCGGGCTCGCCGCCGAACTCCTGCGCCGCGACTGGGATGTCATCGGCACCGTCCGCGGCAGCCGGCGCACCGGCCTGCACGACCTGGCGGACTCCGCCGGCGGGCGGCTGACCGTGGAGTCGCTGGAGATGACCGACGCCGGGCAGATCGCCGCCCTGCGCGACCGACTGGCGGGCCGCGCCCCCGACCGGCCCCTCGACCGTCCTGTCGGCCAGCCCCTCGACCAGATTGTCGACCGTCCTCTCGACCTGCTGTTCGTCAACGCCGCCGTCACCCGCGGCGACCTGCCGATCGGCGAGGTCCCGACCGACATGTTCACCGAGGTGATGGTGACCAACGCGCTCAGCCCGATGCGCGTGGTGGAGGTGCTCGGCCCGCTCGTCGCGCCCGCCGGGACGATCGGCGTGATGTCCTCGGACCAGGGCAGCATCAGCCGCAACACCCGCGGCGGGCAGGACCTGTACCGGGCCAGCAAGTCCGCGCTCAACCAGCTGATGCGCTGCTACGCGGCCCGCCGGGGCCCGGAGGACGAGCGGACGCTGCTGCTGATGGACCCGGGCTGGGTGCGCACCGAGCTGGGCGGGTTCGAGGCCGAACTGAGCGTGGAGGAGAGCGTTCCCGGGGTGGCGGAGACCATCGAGCGGCACCGGGGCAAGGGCGGCCTGCACTTCGTGGACCACCTGGGGCAGGTCGTGGCCTGGTAATTCGCTTGCCGGGGGCGATCGGCGCTGGCAGGGTCGGGCGCCATGCCCCAGAAGATGCACGCGGACGAACTGGACATCGACGAGGCGCTGGTCCGCCGGATGGTGGCCGCGCGGTTCCCGCGCTGGGCCGGTCTGCCGGTCGAGCTGGTGGACTCGGCCGGGACCAGCAACGCGATGTACCGGCTCGGCGCCGAGCTGGTGGTGCGGATCCCGCGCATCCCCGGGGCGGCCGAGGACATCGGCAAGGAGCACACCTGGCTGCGCCGCCTCGCCCCCGAACTCCCCGTCGCCGTGCCGGTTCCGGTGGCCCTGGGCGAGCCGTTCGACGGCTGCCCGTGGGAGTGGTCGGTGCTGCGCTGGCTGGACGGGGCCAACCCGGTGGCCGGGGACGTACGCCAACCGGAGCAGCTGGCCCAGGACTTGGCCGCGTTCGTGACCGCGCTGCACCGGGCCGACCCGGCGGGCGCCCCGGCCTCCTACCGCAGCGAGCCGCTGGCGGCGCGGGACGCGGCGGTCCGGCGGGCGATCGCGGCGCTGACGGACGTGGTGGACACGTGGGCGGTAACCGTGCAGTGGAAGAAGGCACTTGGTGCGCTTGAGCACCCCGGCCCGCCGGTCTGGATCCACGCCGACCTCCAGCCCGGCAACCTGCTGGTCGACGAGCCCGGCCGGCTCAGCGCCGTCATCGACTTCGGCTGCGCGGGCCTCGGCGACCCGGCCGTGGACCTGCTCCCCGCCTGGTACGTGCTTCCGGCTTCGGCCCGTGACTCCTTCCGAAGGGTCGTCGGCGCCGATGACGCGGCCTGGGAGCGGGGGAGGGGCTGGGCGTTGTCCGTGGCGCTGATGGAGTTGGACTACTACCGGGCCAGCAACCCTCGGATGGTGCGCACCGCCCGGCACGTGGTCGACGAGCTGCTCGCCGACCACGGCGCGGCGGCCTGACGGGCTCTTACGAGGAGACGACGACCTGGGCCCCCGCAAGGGGCCGCTTGGCCATACCCAGGCGCTCGTACACGGCTATCGCCGACTGATTCCCTCCGTGCACCATGAGGGCGGCCCGCCCGTGCCGGCGCACCAACTCCCCGAGGACGAAACCGCAGACGGCCTGCGCCAGCCCGCGCCCACGGGCGGCGGGGTGCGTGCACACGCCGGCCATGAACCCGCAACCGTCCGCCGACCAGACGTCCGCTGCCACGGCCAGGGGCTCCGGTGGGGTGCGGCCGTCGAGGGAGTCGACGATCCCGGCCCAACGGTGCGCACCGCCGTCCTCCGGCTGTGCGAACGAGTCGGGGAAGAAGCGGTCGAACAGCGAGGTCGCCTCCTTCACCGTCACCTCGTCCAGCCACTCCACCGCGATGGCGGGCGGGGCGGGTGCGGTCGAGGTCTCCATCCAGTAGAACCGGGGGAACAGCGACAGACCGGGGATCGCGTCGGCCAGCGACTCGATCAACGACGCCTGGCCGACGGGGCGGTACGTCGGTCCGACCTCGGTCAGCACGTGCCGCACCAGCCGTGCGGCGTCATCGGCACTGCCCTTGACCACCAGCCGGTCCCGCGCGGAGAGGTCGGGGCTCGCCACCGCGAGGGCCGTCCCGTGGCGCCAGGCCCGCACTCCCGGGCCGAGTCGGCCGTCATGCTGCCCCTGGGCCGCCCACAGCAGGTGCCCGTCTCCGGCTGCGGCTTCCTCGACGTCGTCGAGACGGATGAGTTCTTCCATGCGTCTTTACCTATCAAGCGGTTTGATCATGTGCAGTGATCCAGCACTCACCCGGCCCCACCTGGGGTCGGCGGCAGCCGCCACTCGAAGGGCCACAGCTCGGCCGCCCAGACGGCGTCGGCTACGGCGGCTGCGGCGGGGGCCGCGGGGGTGCGCAGGAAGGTGCGGTGGCGGAGGAGTTCGCGGCGCTCGGCGGAGGTGAGCAGGCGCTCGTCCGGCCCGAGGTTGCCGTAGGCGTTCGGGTCGAGGCCGGGGCGGCCGTCGATCGGGGCGTCCTCGGCGGCGTTGAGCAGGTCGCCGTCGGCGGTGCGGTAGTCGAGACGGAAGTCGGTGCGCCACTGGGAGTTGCCGCCCCAGCCCTGGGAGAGGTCCCGGGTGGGACGGTGGGCGCGGCGGTGCGTCCAGAAGAGCGGCCAGCGGTCGGCCACCCCGCGTTCCGCGTGCGCGGCGCCCGCCTGGACCCGGATGCCGGCCCGGCTGAACAGCAGCTCGCCGAGCATCAGGCCGGGGTGGCGGACGTCCAGGATCTCGATGGGGGAGTCCGGGTCCTCGTCCTGCTCGACCTCGGTGATCTCGTGCAGGAACGGGTCGAAGGAGGGCTGTTCGACGACCGGCGTCATGCCGAGAGTGGTGAAGAGGTCGAGGTAGGGCGGGAGTTGGGGGTCGAGGAGGAGGAAGTCACTGACCCGGCTGAGGGCGTAGAGCTCCTCGAGGAGGTCCGCGTCATCGGCCCACCAGCGGTCGCGTGGCGTGGCGGCGATGCGCAGGCGTGCGCGGTAGCCGTCGGTGGCGGCCTGGTCGAGCCAGGAGCCGATGACGTCCTCGTAGGGGCCGTCGGTGTCGAGTAGCGCCTCGTACAGCGCTCGGGCTTTCACCCCGGTGATCCTGGCAGGTTTTGCCAAACGGTCGACCAACGCGGTGGCCGGCCCGGGTAGCGTCCCTGGTCATGAGCTCAGTGAACGTGAACGACGAAGCGGCCCAACTGCCCGATGCCTGGCGCTCGGTGGTGCTGGAGCGGGTCGGTACGGCGGCGGTGAAGGTGCTGCGGATGGACGGCCGGGAGCTGGAGGAGGAGGTGCACGGGACGGCCGAGGTGCTGTTCGTCGCCGACGGCGTCCTGGAACTGGATCTGGAGGGCGAGGCGGTGACAGTCGGCACCGGCGAGCTGTGCCGGGTGCCTGCGGGCGCACGGCATGCGGTGCGGGCGGGGAGTCGCGGGACGTTGCTGATCGTGGAGGTCCCCGAGGGGGAGTGACGGACGGCGGTGCCTCGCCCGGGAGTGGGCGAGGCACCGCGAAGTGGTCACTCAGAGGAGACCGAAGTCGAACTCCCCGGCGGAGATGGCCGTGATGAAGGCCTCGTGCGCCGCCCGGCCGGACCCGCCGGGCGGCTACCCGAGGTTCTCCTCGCCCCAGGTGTCGAACCAGCGCAGCCAGATGGGCGTGTCCTTGCCGTGGTGGTGTTGCCTCCTGGTGGCCTCGCGCTGTTCCGGGGTGATCTGAGGCTCCTCGCGGGCCAGCCAGTCGAGGTACCACTCGGCGAAGGTGGCCGGGCGGCCCTCGTCGGTCAGCAGCGGGTTGAGGCGGTCGCAGGTCGGGCGGCCGTCGAACCACATGGTGCCGCGGTGCGGGCCGGTGACGACGAGCAGGGCGGAGAAGCCGTGGCCGTGGCCCTTGAGGAACACGGCGCCGGTGGCCCGGTCGCGCTCCGCCGCCTCGGCCGCCTCCTCCCAGGCGGTGCGGGCGGCGAGCCACTCCTCGGGGCGTTGGTGGTCCTCCTCGCGCGGGGGGCTGTCCCACACCGCGTCGGCCGTCGCCAGCGCGCGGTCGTGGTCGGGGAACGGCGTGCCGAGGCGGGTCAGCTCGGTGGACTCGTCGCCCGCCCAGTGCCAGCCGTCCGGCCCGTGCCGCAGTTCCCGGGGGAAGTGGCCGCCGGCGCTGACCCGGAGCAGGAAGTCGCGGTAGTCGGCCGGGAAGGTGATGCCGAACTGGCGCTCCGCCCCGCCGACCTGGGCCTCGGTGAGCGGTGGCGCCGGAGCTTCGCCGGTCGCCCCGCCGCCGTACCCGGCCCGGCTCTCGTGCAGTGCGCGCAGCCGCTGCCCCACCTGGTCCCAGTCCGTGTTCAGCACGGTCGGTCACCCTAGCGAACGGCCTGCGCTCCTACACTGGCAGCCATGGCGGACCCGCAGCCCTTCTCGGCCTTCCACATCCCCAACGCCGACCCGGCGACCACCGACCGGCTGGTCACCGCGCTGGACGTCCAGGCCGCCAACCCCGGGGTGCGGCGACTGCGCGCGTGGGCGCACGCGCACCTGGCGGCGCGCCCCGGTGAGCGCGTGCTGGACATCGGCTCCGGCACCGGTTCGGAGGCCCTCGTCCTCGCGGCGGCGGTCGGCCCGGACGGTACCGCGGCGGGGCTCGAACCCAACCCGGGCCTGCGCGCCGTCGCCGAGCGCCGCGCCGCCGAGGCGGGCAGCTCCGCCCGTTTCCTCGACGGCGACGCGCTTGCCCTGCCGCTGCCCGACGGCGAGTTGGACGCGGTCCGGTGCGAGCGCGTCCTCCAGCACCTGGACGAACCGGCGCAGGCCGTGGCGGAGATGGCCAGGGTGCTGCGGCCGGGTGGCCGGGTCGCCCTGCTGGACACCGACTGGGCCACGCTCCTCCTCCACCCGGCCGGCCCGGAGGCCCACCCCGGGCTGGCCGCCGTCGCCCGGGCCGCCGCCAGTACCCCGGACGCCGGACGCCACCTGACGGGCTGGCTGGCCGCGGCGGGCCTGACCGTCGACCACGTCGGTGCCGACGTCCTGCTGCACGACCCCGACACCGTCCCCTGGCCGCTCCTGCGCGGCCTCGCCACGGCGGCCGTCGCCCGCGGGCTGCTCACCGAGGCGCAACGCGACGACCTGTACGCCGAACTCACGGCCGCGGCCGAGCGGGGCGCCTTCCACTTCTCCGTGACGATGTTCGCCGCGATCGCCCACCGGCCGGTCTGACCGTCAGCTGAGGTCGCCTGCACAGGAAGTCGGCCCGGCCGACTTCCTGTCGTGACGTACCCTGTGCGGCATACACATCCTTGATGACCCCACCGTGTCGCCCCGGCTCCGCAGTTCCTTTGGGGCGCGTACGCGGCGATATGCACCGACATCTGCCGATCGGATCAGGCAGTACGCGACGGCTGTCGACGCGGAACCCGAGATCGTGGACGCGATGATCCGGTTCGAGGGGCGATACGGCGGCCTGTTCTACTCGCCGCGAGGCGGCAACGCCAGTGAGTACGGCCTGGACGGGGATCCGTCTGCCCACTGGACGTCCTACGGCTGGGCCTTCCCCGGAATCCTGGACGGTTACGCGACCTGTCGGGTGGACGTACTGGCGGACGGCCGCACCGCGATACCGGTACCGGGGTCGGCGCACCGGCTGATCAACAGCAGCGTCGATCAGCGTCTGGAGGCCGACGCGTTGTCGGCGAGCGTGTACCGGTGGCCGCACCTCGCCCTGCGGACAACCACTGGCCTTGGAGCGGACCCTTCCGTCGCCGAGGAACATCTGCCACCCCGCGTGGACGAGGCAACCGGCCCCGCCGACAAGTGGTGGTTCGACGGCAGGTCGGCCTTCAACCTGGAGCTCCACAGCTGGTGGACACCGCGGACAGGCTGTGACACCTGGACAGTGCGCTGCTTCGCACTGGACGATGCCGCTCTCGACCGAGCCGCCTCCGCCCTGCGGGCCGCAGTCCCCGGACTCACCACCGCCCTGTTCGACTGGTGCTCACTGTGCGGCCGGGCCCTGGACGCAGGCCGATCCTGCCTACCCGCCCTTCCCCCGGCGCGGCGGTAGCACTCAGCGCCCTGCTCAATCCGCACCGCCGCCCCGTGGATGCCGTGGATGCCGCGGGTCTGTCAGAGCCCGTCGCCATACCGGCCCGCGAAAGCAGCTAGTGCACGAAGGGGTGGAGCCCTACAGTGGCGCCCCGTCACCCTTGGTCCGGACCTGGAGCCCTTCGCCCATGCCTTCGCCCGCCGCGTACCGATCGCCGAGATCGCTCGCCACCGCCGCCACCGTCCTGCTCGTCGTCTGCGGTGCGGTCACGCTCGTCCAACTCGTCGCCGACGCCCTCCGGTACCAAGCGGCGGGTGAGCTGCCGGGCACCGTCCAGTTCGACGACAGCGGGTTCGGCGACGCCAGCGCGTTCGGTCTCTCGCACTGGCTCTATCTGATCGCGTCCCTGCTGTACAGCCTGACCCTGATGGGGGCGATGGTCACCTTCCTCAGCTGGTTCCACCGGGTGCGGGTGAACGCCGAGTGGCTGAGCCCGCGCGGGCACCGGCACAGCCGGGGCTGGGCGATCGGTGGCTGGTTCACGCCCGTGATCTTCTTCTGGTTCCCCTGGCGGATCGCCTGCGACATCTGGCAGGCCGGTGTCCGGCCGGATGCGTCCGGGGTGCGGACGCCGCTCCCGACGACGGTCGTCAACGTCTGGTGGGTCAGCTTCTGCCTGGCCAACGTGGTGGACGAGCTGGGAAGCCGGTCGACCGACGCGGCGCGCCACCCGGACCAGTACCAGCAGGGCGTGGCCTGGCTGATCGCCTCCGACGCGCTCGAACTGGTCGCCGCCGTCCTCGCCGTCCTGGTGGTGCGGACGGTGACGGACATGCAGGAGGAACGTTTCGCCGAGCACACCGCCGCCACCTCGTACGGGGTGCACGTGTCGGCCGTCGAGAGCTGAGCCGCCCCCGCTCCACGACGGGAGCGCACCGGAAGTCGGTCCAGCCGACTTCCGGTGCGCTCTTCCAATGCCGTCAGCCGTCAGCCGTCAGGCCGGCGAGCCCGCCCAGGCCGCCAGCTGCGCGAAGTCGTCCGCCGTCAGGCCGACCTTCGGGTCGACGTGGTGGAGCAGCGCCGGGCCGTCGTGGTGGGCCCGGACCCAGGCGCGGTCCGCGTCCGTGATGTTGTCGTCGACCCAGGCGAAGGGGCGGCCCTGCGCCCAGGCGACGATCTCCGGGGTCTTCCAGAACACCCCGTCAGCCGTCTCCGGCCGGGGACCGGACCAGGCGACGTACGGCAGTTCGGGCAGCCCCAGGACGGGCCCGATGAAGGAGTTCGCCTCCTCCTCCCAGGTCGTCGCCCACACCAGGTCGAAGGGCAGCGCGGCCGGCGCCGGCCCGTGCTCCGGGTTGAGCCACACCCGCAGCGGCTTCGGCGCCTTGTGGGGCGTGCCCCACCACGCGAGCCGCCGCCGCTCGGCAGCCTCCCAACGCGGGGTCATCAGCCGGTGGGTCCGGTAGCCCTCCGGCCGCCGGTGCGGCTTCGCGGCATCGGGGTTCAACGGCCCGTCCACGTCCACCAGCAGCGCCGGCCGCACCATCCCGCACCTCCTCGACCGTCGTCGAACGGTACCCGGTGCACCGGCCGGGCCGAAGCGGATTTCTCCCCCGCCCGCCGACTGTCGTAGGCGGCGGGCAAGCTGTGTGCCATGACGCTCGCTCAGTCTCTGGCGCCCGTGGCACAGTCCGTGGCGCCGCCTGTGGCACCGCCGTGGTGGCGCCCGCTGCGGCACCTGCACCATCGGACGGTGGAACGGCGCGCGGCCACCGGGGCGAAGGATCTCCGGGCCGTCCTGGGAGTGCCGCTCGACGTGGCACTGCTGCGCCGCGCACTGATCTACCAGGCCGACGGGCAGGTCGTGTTCCGGATCTTCGCCACCGGCTTCTTCGCGGTGATGGTGACCGGATTCCTCTTCACGGCGATGAAGGGGAACTGCACGCCTGGGGGATGGCTCCCCGGGCCAGGTGCCGAGCTCAGCCCCTGTCCGACCCACCGGTACAAGGTGACCGTGGCGCAGGTGATCGGCGCCTCGGCAGCCGCGTTCACGGTGGCGGCCGTGCTGCGCAGCGCGGTGAGGGCTGTCGCCGTCAGGCCCGCCGGCAAACCGGTGCTCCCGGCGCTCGACCTCCTGCGGGCGTGCGCCCAGGCCGCTGAGCCAGGTGCGGGGCACCCGGAGGCCGCCCGACTGAGCAAGATGGCACAGGCCTTGGGGCAGGCCCTGGTCGATGCGACGGGCCCGGTCGCGACCGACTACGGAGCCCGGCCGACCACTCGCAAGCAGTTGCGCCAACACGCCCGGCAGGTCGCCGCCCTCCTGGAACGGACCGCCGACGAGCTGCTGCCGGACCGGGACCGCGCTACCCGGAAGCTGGCCGAACTGGCGGCGGTGATCGCCGAGCAGGTCGCCGACGGGCAGTTCACCAACCTGCTCAGGGAGCACGGGCAGCCACCGGACCTGCCGACGAGCGCCCCCGAGTCGCCAGACCGCGCCGACGGGCGACGGCTGGCCGTGGCGGCCGTGACGGCGCTGCTGGTCACCATCTCCCTGGCCGTCACGACCGGGATGCTCGGCCTGCCCGCCCTCGTCACCGCGCCGCTGGCGGCGATCACCGTCCCGCTCCTCACCTTCCTGCTGCTGGCGCACCGCTTCGGCCTCAGCGAGGCGGTGCGCCTCGTCCAGGTCCTTCGGACGGTGCGCGGGGAGAACGCCATCGAGCCCACGGCGACGCCCGCGCGGCAGGAGCCCGGGTCGGACGCCGGTGGTGACCAGCCCGGCGGGGAGGTGCGGGGTGCGGGGAGATCCGCGTGAGGTTGCCGGGAAACGGCATGGTGGCGGGGGAGTTGACGGGGCTATGGTCGCGCGGTGAGTACTTCGACCGGAGCCGTCCGAAGACGGCGCGTGTTCTTCGCCGTCGGCTGGGCCGTGCTGCTGCTGGCGATCGTCGTGCCGCCGCTCGTGGTCGGGCCGGCCTTCGCCCGCTCGGCGGCGCTGATCGTGCCCGGGCTGGTCGCCACGATCGGCCCCGCGATCCTGACGGACGCGGGCACCGCGCGGCGGACGGGGTGGCGGGTGGCCGGCGGGGTGGTCCGGGCCCGTACCTGGTCGGGTGCGCGGGAAGTCGACCTGACGGAACTCAGGACGGTGCGCGGCTGGGAGGTGATGTCGAGGACCGGCTCGGCGACCCTGGTCTCCCTGTCCGACCGCTCCGGCGGGTGGGTGATCCTGACCGTCGCCGACGAGCACAGCCACCTCATCACCGACGCGGTGCGCCGCCACGGCGCGGGCTACATCTCACCGTGGGCCAAGGCGCTCCTGGGCCTCGAGCCGACCCGGTGGTACGCCTCCGGAGCCCGGCTGATCGGCCTCCTCCTCATCGCGATCGCGCCCCTCCCCGCCGCGATGCTGCTGGCCGCAGCGCTCGCCCAGCGCTGACCGGTGTCGGGCCTCAGCAGGACCCGTCCACCACAGCAGGGGACTTGGGCGCGGGGCTCGGCCACCGGCGCCCGGCACCGTCGGTGGCGGCCGACCGCAGCAGGTCCAGCACGGCCCGGAGGCCTCAGGGCTTCTGCCAGGTCAGCGAGTAGCGCCGCAGGACGTGCCACCGGTAGCGCGCCCCGGGCAGTATCCGGCCCGCGGTCTCCCGCACCTCCCGGTAGCCCATCACGGGCGCGGCCGTCGGCATGCCCTCCGGGCCGGACGCCCGGCGCAGCGCCTTCGCGGCGCGCACCAGCGGCGCGGCTGCGATCCGCCGGGCCCAGTCCGCCGCCGTCTCCTCGCGGGCCAGGCCGACCACCACCAACACCCCGCCGGGGCGCAGCAGTTCCCGCATCCGGGTGAGGGCGGCCGTGAAGTCCATGTGGTGTACGGCCGTCACCGAGCAGACGAAGCCGAAGCCGCCGTCCGGTAGATCGAGCGTGAGGAAGTCCCCTTCCAGAAAAGTGACTTCACCGTAGGCCGCCCGCGCCCGCGCGACCATCCCCGGATCGCTGTCCACCCCGACCACCCGCCCGCACCGCCGCGCGAGCTTCGCCGCCAACAACCCGTCCCCGCACCCCACATCCAGCGCCGCCCCGCACCCGGGCGGCACCGCCCGCAGGATCCCGTGGTGCCGCGCCACATTGGTGTTCCAGTACGGGGTCGCGTCGTGCATGGAGGCGCCGCGATCTCTCGACGGGTTCATCGTGTCAGTGACCTGTCCTGTCATTCGGGCGGGAGGTGTCCTTGCTGGCTGTGGATCAAGTACCGCATGGCCGTTCGGGCGAGGTACTCGATCGAATCGGAGTCGGCACGGCCGCTGGAAGCCTCCGATTCGAGCGCGGTGATGATCCTGTTCCCCGTTTCAGCCGAGGGGACCCGGTGGCCGGAGAGGATCTCGGACAGTGATGATCGGCTGACTCCGCTCCGTATCGCGAGCTCGCGCAGCGACGAGTTCCCTGCGCTGGTCCGCAGCACCTTGAGGGTGGCGGCGAACCTCAGGGCGCTCCAGGTTCGCCGCGTGAGGTACGGGGTTGCGGGGTATGCGGGCGTGATCGATTCGAGCTCGTAGAGGGCCTGCCGTACGGCCACGTCCTCGTGCCTCTCGTCCGTCGAGCTGTTGACGTGTGCCCTCGTGTGCAACGCGCTCTCGGTGCGGCTGCGGTGTGCCATCCATTCTGCCTGGTCCCCTTCCCAGGCGGTGACGATCTTCGCCAGGGTCTTGCGGCTCGGCAGGCGCTTGCCGTTGAGGGCGGCGTAGACCGTGGAGGCGGCGACGCCGTAGGAGGTCACCAGTTCGTCGACCGAAGCCGCCGCGACCGACGCGCGGTCGCGGAGAGCCCGGAGGTCGGCTGCGAACTCGTTGAGCGGACTGCCGGAAGAGAGCGGCGGTAGATGACGCCCCATAGTGTCGCTTACTCCTTTTTACTAAGCACTTTGTGCCGCTTAAGCCGGGATAGGCCAGCTAACACGTAACCGTCAAAGTGCCTCCGCAGCAGGCATGTTGACGAGTTTGACGGTACCTCCGTCCGACCCCTACTGTCCGGCGGTATCGGACACACCGCCGGACAGCCGGCCGGCCGGGAAGAGGAGTTGGCGCAGTGGGCCTGACACTCGGGATGCGCATCGCGATGGTGGTCATCGCGGCGCTGGTCTCCGTCCTCGTCGCCGTCGTGGCGGGGTTGCTGGCGCGGGGCGACGGGACGAGTCTGCGGGCGTCGGTGCTGCGCGGTGGTGGGGCGTTCGCGGTGGCGATGACGCTGTTGGTGGGTGTGTTGACCGCGGTGGGGGCGTTCTCGCAGGGCGGTGCCTGAGGTCTGCGGGCGGTTCGGCGCGGGGTCGCCGCCGGTACGGGCCGGATCCGCCGGTGGGGGAGGCGGAGGTGGCCCGCTTCGGGCGGTGCACTGGTTCGAACTTCCGCTGTCCTGGCGGGTGTTCAGCGCCACGGCGGCGAGCGGTGGGGCCCGTTCGGCCTGCGGGCCGGGGGCCAGAGCGGACGGGCAGGCCGGACTTCGGGTGTGGATATCCGTGTTGGTCGGCGAAGTGAGGGACCCGTCTGCTGGGGTGGGTCAGTCGTCGGCCAGGGCGGCGGTGACGGCGGCCTCGGCGTGGAGGTGGGCGGTGGGGAAGAGGGGGACGGGGCTGTCCTCGGGGTGGACGAGGAGTTCGATCTCGGTGCAGCCGAGGATGATGCCTTCGGCGCCTGCGGCGACCAGGTCGGCGATGATCCGGCGGTAGGCGGTGCGGGATTCCTCGTGGGCGAGGCCGAGGCACAGTTCCTGGTAGATCACCCGGTGGACCAGGGCGCGGGATTCGGGCCCGGGGACGAGGACGTCCAGGCCGCGGGCGGTCAGGCGGCCGCGGTAGAAGTCCTGTTCCATGGTGAAGGCGGTGCCCAGGAGGCCGACCCGGCGCAGGCCGGCGGCGTGGACGGCGTCGGCGGTGGCGTCGGCGAGGTGCAGCAGGGGGATGGAGACGGCCTCGGCGACCTGGTCGGCGACCTTGTGCATGGTGTTGGTGCAGATCAGCAGCAGGTCGGCGCCGGCGGCTTCCAGGCCGCGGGCGGCGTCGGCGAGGATCGCCCCGGCCTCCTCCCACTGCCCGGCCGCCTGGAGCCGTTCGATGTCGGCGAAGTCGACGGAGTGGAGCACCAGGCGGGCGGAGTGGAGGCCGCCGAGCCGGTCGCGGGTGAGTTCGTTGAGGGTGCGGTAGTACTCGGCGGTGGATTCCCAGCTCATGCCGCCGATCAGGCCGAGGGTTTTCATGGGGCTAGTTATAAGGCAGCAGGGGTAAGAATGGCAATTGTATAAGAACTACTTTGAGGAGCTCTCCCGGGCCACCCGGTGCTGCCATTCCCGGGCGAACACCACCGACCCCGCCTCCAGTGCCCGCACCTGTACCACGCTGAGGAAGTGCCCGGCGTCGCAGCGCAGTTGGGTGCGGGTCTGGACGGTCACGTCCCAGCCGATGTCCGGCCGTTCCAGCCGTACGGTGCGGTCGGTGCGGGCCTGGGCGCTGAGCGGGGCGCCGGTGAGGATGCGGTAGGCGGTGACGGTGTGCTCGTCGCGGACCAGGCCGTCGGGGTGGGTGCGGGTGCCGTCGGTGGCGGGGGAGAGTTCGGTGCGCCACTCGTGGCGGCCGATGTCGTGCACGGTGACGTGTTCGGGCCGGGCGGTGAGCGGTTCGGTGAGGTGGATGTCCAGCGGGTCGGGCAGGGTGGGGGCCGCGAGGGTGACGGGTGCGGCGCCGGCGTCCGCGGCGAGGTGGCGGACGGGCAGGACGAGGGTGGAGTGGGACGGGTCGACGGCGTACCCGGTGTCGTCCGCGTTCGGCCACACCCAGGGCCAGTAGACGGAGGAGAGTGCGAGCCGCAGCCGGTGCCCGGCCGGGACGGTGGCCGCGCAGGCGGCGAGTTCGACCTCGACGTCCGGGCCGGCGGCGGTCAGCACGCCGCGGGTGAGCAGGGCGGAGGTGCCGTCGGGGCCGACCGCGCACAGCCGGGCGACCACCTGGGCGGGGCCGCCGCCGGAGCGCAGCCGCAGCCGGGCGGTGGGTGCGCCGAGCAGTTCGACGGGTTCGGGCAGCGGTTGGGAGTCGAAGCAGACCGAGCGGCCGTCCTCCTCGCGCTGGTCCGGCGGCTGGTCGGCGGGGCGGCCGTGCGGGACGTAGGCGCCGGCGTTGAGGCCGGTGTGCTGCGGGGAGCGGACGGGGACGTACCGGTCGTGGGAGGCGGTGCCGGCGGTGCGCAGCTGGCCGTCGAGGTCGTAGTGGATCTCCCGGACGTCGGGGGAGGGCCAGGCGTCCTCGCCGGTCCAGCGGGTGCTGATCCAGCTGCGCAGGGCGGGTTCCGTGCCGGCGCCGGTGTCGACGCCGCGCAGCCAGTGGTCCCACCAGCGCAGGGTCTCGGGCAGGGCGGCCTCGGGCAGGCCGTGCGGCCAGGGGCCGAGCAGGGCGCGTGCGGTGGGGGACTCGGCGAGCAGGCGCAGCACGAAGGAGCAGGACGGGTCGCCCCAGCCGGCCACGGCGAGGACCGGGACGGACACCGGCACGGTGGTGTCACCGGCGGCGAGCCAGGTGTCGACGGGGGGTTCCAGGGATTCGAGCCGGGCCAGCCAGCCGGACCGCCAGGCGTCGCCGAGCCCGCGCGGGTCCGGGGGGAGCGCGGCGTCGGCGATCAGGGTGGTGAGCCGGGTGTGCAGGTCGGCGGCGAGGACGGCGCCGCCGAGCCGGTGGCCGCCTTCGGGGCAGGCGGTGACGGCCGCGCCGACGGTCTCGGGCACCCGGGCGGCCAGGCGCAGCGCGGTGGTGCCGGCCGCGCCGACGCCGAGCAGGCCGACCCGGCCGTTCGCCCAGGGGCGGCGGGCGAGCCAGTCGACGGCGGCGGCGCCGTCGGTGAGTTCCTGCTCGCCGCCGGGTTCGCCGGGCAGGCCGCCGGAGTTGCCGTGGCCGCGGGTGTCGACCCGGACGGCGGCGTAGCCGTGGCCCGCGTACCAGGGGTGGCGGCGGGCGTCCTGGGCGGCGGTGCGGTCGCCGAGGCGGTCGGCCGAGTACTCCAGCAGGACGGGGACGGGCTCGTCGCTGACCGGGCGCCAGAGTCGGGCGGCGAGTTCCGTGCCGTCGGGCAGCGGGATGCGCAGGTCCTCGCGGGTGGTGTGGAAGGGGTACGACGGCATGGCCGCTCCCATCGGGGTCCCGGGCCGGTGAGCGCCGAGCGGCCCGCGGCGCGTTCGGGGGCCGCGCCGCGGGCTCGGCCCCTCCGACCCTAGGGGAGGAATCGGGTGATTTCCTGATGAAGGCCCCGCAGTGGTGACGCCGCGGAGGCGTGTGGTGGTGTGCCGCGCGCCCTCTGCCTGCGCCGTCGTGGATCGGTTCGCTGTCGTCCGGCATTTGCACATGACTTGCAACTGCTCGCCCGAGGGGGGAAAGATGGCCCAGCTTCGCCCCAGCTCGGCCCAGCCCAGCCCGGCTCAGCCCAGCTCGACCCTCGAAAGGACCACACGATGCCCAGCGCCGCCACAGCCGCCCCGGCAGGTGCCCCAGCCGTCAGATGGCGCGACCGGCTCACCCGCGAGGAGTGGATCCGGCTGGCCGGGATGGGCGGCTTCATCCTCGCGCTGCACGTCATCGGCTGGTTCACCCTGCTCGCGCTGGTGGCGCCCGAGCACTACGACGTCGGCGGCCAGGTCTTCGGCGCGGGCATGGGCCTGACCGCCTACACCCTCGGGATGCGGCACGCCTTCGACGCGGACCACATCGCGGCGATCGACAACACCACCCGCAAGCTGATGGGCCAGGGCAAGCGGCCGCTGTCGGTCGGCTTCTGGTTCTCGCTCGGGCACTCCTCGATCGTCTTCGGCCTCTGCGCGCTGCTGGCCTTCGGCATCCGCACGCTCGCGGACCAGGTCGAGGCGGACGACTCGGCCCTGCACAGGATGACCGGCCTGATCGGCACCACGGTCTCCGGCACCTTCCTGCTGCTGCTCGGCCTGATCAACCTGGGCGCCTTCAACGGCATCCTCAAGGTGTTCCGCCGGATGCGCGTCGGCGAGTACGACGAGGCTGAGCTGGAGCGCCAGTTGGAGCGGCGCGGGCTGATGAACCGGATCCTCGGCAAGGTCACCCGGGCGGTCACCAAGCCCTGGCACATGTACCCGGTGGGCCTGCTGTTCGGGCTGGGCTTCGACACCGCGACCGAGGTGTCGCTGCTGGTGCTGGCCGGCGGCGCGGCGGCGTTCTCGCTGCCCTGGTACGCGCTGCTGACGCTGCCGATCCTGTTCGCGGCCGGGATGAGCCTGCTGGACACCATCGACGGCTCGTTCATGAACTTCGCCTACGAGTGGGCGTTCTCCAAGCCGGTCCGCAAGATCTACTACAACCTGACCGTGACCGGCCTGTCGGTGCTGGTCGCGCTGGTCATCGGCCTGGTCGAGCTGATCGGCCTGCTCGGCGAGAAGCTGGACATCACCAGCGGGCCGATCGCCTGGATCGGCGGGCTGGACCTCAACTTCGTCGGTTACGCGATCGTCGGCCTGTTCGTGCTGACCTGGGCCGGGGCGATCGCGTTCTGGAAGTTCGGCCGGGTCGAGGAGAAGTGGTCGGCGGGGCTGGCGGCGGGTTCCGCGACCGAGGGGGAGTAGCGCGGCCCGCAGGCGGACCGAGGACGGCCGAGGGGCCGGTGACCAGAGCACGGTCGCCGGCCCCTCGTGGTTCTCCGCAGCGGGCGCGCGGCCGCGCGGGCACGGGCACGGGTGCACGCGGGCGCGGGCGCGGGCGCGGGTGCGCGGGTGCGCGGGCGCGTGGGGAACCCCCCGGTGCGGGCGGCTACTTGAGCGCGGCGAGCACCGCGTCCGCCATCACCTTCTCGCCGGTCGCGTTCGGGTGGAACGGTACGGCGGGCGAGCCGGGCAGGGCGCCCTCGATCCAGCGGTCGTCCGAGCAGACGTCGTGCCCGCGGGTCGGCGTCGCGGTGTCCACGTAGGTCGCGCCGTTGGCGGCCGCGGTGGACTTGAGGGCGGTGTTCAGCGTGTTGAGCACGCCGTACATGTACTCCACGTCGCCCGGGGTCACCGGCTGGCGCAGGACGCAGGTCGAGCCGTCGGCGGGCAGCACGGACGGGTAACCGACCAGCAGCACCCGGGCCTTGGGGGCCTTGGCGTGGATCTGCTGGAGGGTGGTGGCGATCTGCGGGCCGATGGTGGTGGTGATCCGCTCGGCCAGGTCGTCGTTGCCGTACTGCCAGGACCACGTCCGCCAGTCGAAGTAGCCGTGGTGGTAGACGTCCTTGCAGGGCGTGCCGAGCGGGTTGACGACCGCGCCGGCGATGCAGGTGGCGACGAGTTCGCCGAGGCCGAGGTCGCTGCTGGCGAGGTCGTTGCCGCCGATCCCGAGGGTGACCAGGTCGGTGTCGGCGGTCACCGAGTCCAGTTGCGGGTCGTTGACCCGGATGAAGGCGTCGTACTGGGGCTGCGTCATGGCCTTGACCTTGGCGGCCGCGCAGGTGACGTCGGTGTACGCGCCGGCCTTGAGCGAGGCGGCGACCAGGTGGCCGTAGTTGTGGTCGGAGCGCAGGCACAGGCCGGCCGACTGGCCGGGGACGCCGGCGCCGGCGGCGTAGGAGTCGCCGAGGGCCACGTAGTGCTTCGGCGCGGGGGTGGCCGCCTGGGCGGTGGTGGAGGTGAGCGCGAGGGCGGCGCCGACGGCGACGGCCGCGAGGGCGCTGGAATTGCGGAGTCGCCGGGAATTCCGGGCAGGGCGGAGCACGGTTCCTCCTGGGGGAGAGAAACGACGGGTGGGGGGTCGTGCCGAGCCGGGCCACAGCTGCTACTCGTACTACTCGCAGGTAAGTTACTTCCAGGTTTCGCGGCCGTCCATAGGTTACGGCGGAATTTCCGGAAATCCCGTCAGGTGACACCGGGTGCCATTTCGAATTCCGCTCCACCGCGTTTCGGAATTGCCGCCGATACGTGCGGGAAGGGAATTCGGTTCACTCGGCGGGGGGTGGCCGGGGTCCGCCGGCGGGCCGCGGCGAAGGAGGCGGTGACGACCGCCGCGAGCACCCCGAACACGGTGACCAGGGCCCCGGGCACCATCAGCGCCGCGGCGCCGATCAGCTTGCCGGGCAGGAGGGGGGAGTCCCCGCCGGAGTGCCGGACCACCCGGTGGCCGGTCGGCCGGGCCAGGTCGACCGTCCCCTGCCGGTCGTCCTCGACGTGCTGCCGGGAGTTGACCGCGGTGTCGCGCCGGTCGCCCATCAGGAAGGCCCGGCCGGGGGCGACGGTGACGTCGAAGTCGTGGGCGCAGGTGCCGTCCCGCCGGTCGGCCGGATCCTAGTTCAGGCCGCCCGGCGCCTCCGGGCCCCGGCCGCCCTCGATGCCCGGTGGCCTGACAGGTACAGTTCCGGTGCAGAGCGTGCCGGCGAACCGGGCCGCCGACCAGGAGGGGGACCAGCGCGGATGAGCCGCCGAGAGCGTGACCGCGACCGCGACGGCAAGCGGGGTGCCGGTTCCCCGGTGACCGTGACCGTCTGCCGGGGCTGCTGCTGCGGCACCGAGGCGAAGCACCCCGGGGTGGACCACGCGGGGCAGTACGAGCGGTTGCGGACGGCGGTCGGTCCGGCGGGCCGGGTCCGGGCGGTCAAGTGCCTGGACGTCTGCTCCCAGTCCAATGTGGTGGTGGTCGGGCCGTCCAGCGAGGGGCGGGCGGCGGGCGGTCGCCCGGTCTGGCTCGGCTTCGTGCTGATGGACGAGATGATCGACGACATAGCCGCCTGGGTGCGGGCGGGCGGGCCGGGTCTCGCCGATCCGCCGGGGCTGCTCGACCTCCAGCTGATCTCGGTCTCCCGCCGGGTCCGCGAGGGCCTGCCGGAGTGACGGCGGGGACCGCGGCGATCGCGGGGACCGCCGGGACCGCCGGGGCCACGAAGTGCTGACGATCCGTCAGATCGGCGACCCGGCACGGCTCCCGGATCGGCCCACTACCATGACCGGTGGCGTCGAGCGGTTCCGCGCAACGGGAGGAAGACGATGACGACGGTCTGCCGCATCTGCGCGGGCACCGGCCGGACCGCCGGCCTCAACTGCCGCACCTGCCAGGGCACCGGCACCACCGAGGTGGGCGGCGGGGGCGGCAACTGCTTCCTCTGTGACGGCACCGGGGTGTACGTGCGCTACCGGGTGGACGCGACCGGCGCCAAGCAGGCATACCGGGACGAGATCTGCCGCACCTGCGACGGCACCGGCAACCGGTCCGGGAACCTCTGGGACGAACCGTCCTCCTGAGCCACTCCGCCCGAACCGCCCGCCCGGCCGGGGCCGATGATCCGGCATCACTTCGATGTGGACATGCTCTTTGCCCAACCATGGTCGAACGTTGGTGTTCGAGTGGCCGAGGCGCTGACCCCCGTTCACCGGAAGTCCGTGCGCGGTCAACGCGCCGCTGACAGAGTCCCGCGCATGGATATCCCCAACATGGGCGTGCCGGCCAAGCTTGCCGACCGCATGAGCATGGCCGAGCAGCACGAGTACCTGCGGGCCCGCTTCTCCCGCCGCCGGATGCTGCGCGCCGGTGCCGTCACCGTGGGCGCCGTCGCCGTCGGCGGTGCACTGGGCAGTGCGCCGGCCTTCGCCGCCCCGGCGAGCCCCCAGCTCCTGACGGGTGCCACGACGGCCGGCATCGACGGCGCGCTGGTCGCGCCGGTCGGGCGTCACCTCCAGTTCGGCGCCGAGCCGGACACCCAGTTCCGCATCTCCTGGCAGGTGCCCGCGCCGGTCAAGAAGCCGTTCCTGCGCTTCGGCAAGCACCCGTGGGAGCTGAGCCACAAGATCCAGGCCGAGGTCCGCGCGCTGCACACCCCGGCGCTGACCCCGACCGGCAAGCCGGTGGACCAGTACTACCTGCACGTGGCGCTGGAGGACCTCCAGCCCGACACCACCTACTACTACGGCGTCGGCCACGAGGGCTTCGACCCGGCCTCGCAGCAGCAGATCTCCACCCTGCACACCTTCCGCACGGCGCCCTCCCGCGACCACCGCTGGGGCAAGGTGTACGAGCCGTTCACCTTCACCGCCTTCGGCGACCAGGGCGTCAGCGCCCACGCGGCCGGCAACGACAACATCATCAAGGCCCAGAAGCCGGCCTTCCACCTGCACGCCGGCGACATCTGCTACGCCGACCCGGCCGGTTCCGGCACCGACCCGGACAAGTCCGTCTTCAACGCCAAGACCTGGGACGACTTCCTGGTCCAGACCGAGACGGTCGCCGCCGACATCCCGTGGATGGTCGCGTACGGCAACCACGACATCGAGGCCTGGTACTCGCCGAACGGCTACGGTGGCGAGAACGCCCGCTTCTTCCTGCCGGACAACGGCCCGGACCCGCGCCAGGTCCCCGGCGTCTACACCTTCCGGTACAAGAACGTCGGCGTCATCTCGCTGGACGCCAACGACGTCTCCTACGAGATCCCGGCCAACCTGGGCGTCTCGGCGAACAAGCAGACCAAGTGGCTGGAGCGCACCCTCAAGGACCTGCGGGGCGACGAGACCGTCGACTTCGTCGTGGTCTTCTTCCACCACTGCGCCTTCTCCACCACCGTCGCCCACGCCTCCGAGGGCGGCGTGCGCGAGGCCTGGGTGCCGCTGTTCGAGAAGTACCGGGTGGACCTGGTCATCAACGGCCACAACCACATCTACGAGCGCACCGACGCCATCCTCGGCAACAAGGTCTCCAAGCAGGTGCCGAGCGGCGCCACCATCGAGCCGGCCAAGGACGGCGTGGTCTACGTGACCGCGGGCGCGGCCGGCCGCAGCCTCTACAACTTCGCGACCCCGGACACCTACGAGGGGCACGAGAACCACCAGGACGAGGTGCAGAGCTACTACTGGAGCAAGGGCCGGGTGAAGACCCCCGAGACCATCCAGTGGTCGCGGGTCCGCTACACCGGCTACTCCTTCATCAAGGTCGACGTCACCCCGGCCCACCTGGGCCAGAAGTCGTCCATGAAGGTCACCGCGCTGGCCGAGAACGGCACCCAGATCGACCACTACACGATCCTGCGCAACGTCGGCGAGGGCTGGGACTCCAACAGCGACGACGACGGCCAGGGCGGCGGCTGGGGCTGGTAGTCCCCGAACCCCCGTGTCGGGCCCCGGTGCCGAGGAGCGAGGACCTCAGCGCCGGGGCCCGTACATGATCACGCCGACCCCGGCCAGGCAGATCACCGCGCCCAGCACGTCGTAGCGGGTCGGCCGGAAGCCGTCCACGGCCATGCCCCACAGCAGCGAGCCGGCCACGAACACCCCGCCGTAGGCGGCCAGCACCCGGCCGAACTCGGCGTCCGGCTGCAGTGCCGCCACGAAGCCGTACACGCCCAGCGCCACCACGCCCAACCCGGCCAGCCACCACGGCCGTTGCTCCCGCACGCTCTGCCAGACCAGCCAGCAGCCGCCGATCTCGGCGACGGCCGCGAGGGCGAACAGGACGACGGAGCGCAGAACGGTCATGGTCCGTGAGCGTACGGGTTCAGACCTGCCGGTACGTGGCCAGGAAGCGCCCGATCCGGTTGATCGCCGTCTCCAGGTCGTCGGCGCGCGGCAGGGTGACGAAGCGGAAGTGGTCCGGGCGGGGCCAGTTGAAGCCGGTGCCCTGGACGACGTGGATCTTCTCGCGCAGCAGCAGGTCCAGCACGAAGCGCTCGTCGTCGACGATCCGGTGCACCGCCGGGTCGAGCTTGGCGAAGGCGTACAGCGCGCCCTTGGGCTTGACGCAGCTGACCCCGGGGATCTCGTTGAGCGCCTTGACCGCGATGTCGCGCTGCTCGGTGAGCCGGCCGTTCGGCAGGACCAGGTCGTCGATGGACTGGTGGCCGCCGAGCGCGGCCTGGACGGCGTACTGCGCGGGCACGTTGGGGCACAGCCGCATCCCGGAGAGCATGGTCAGGCCCTCCAGGTAGTCGGTGGCGTGCTGCTTGGGGCCGGAGACGACCAGCCAGCCGCTGCGGAAGCCGGCCACCCGGTAGGCCTTGGAGAGGCCGTTGAAGGTGAGGGTGAGCACGTCCTCGGCGAGCGCGGCCAGGCAGTGGTGCTCGGTGCCGTCGTAGAGGATCTTGTCGTAGATCTCGTCGGCCAGCACCATCAGCTGGTGGCGGCGGGCCAGGTCGAGGATCCCCTCCAGCAGCTCCTCCGGGTAGACCGCGCCGGTCGGGTTGTTGGGGTTGATGACGACGATCGCCTTGGTGCGGGCGGTGATCTTGGCGGCGATGTCGTCGAGGTCCGGGTACCACTCGGCGGCCTCGTCGCACAGGTAGTGCACGGCCTTGCCGCCGGCCAGCCGGACGGAGGCCGTCCACAGCGGGTAGTCCGGCATCGGGACGAGCACCTCGTCGCCGTCGTCCACCAGCGCGGTGACCGCCATCTGGATCAGCTCGGAGACCCCGTTGCCGAGGTAGACGTCGTTGACGCCGACGCCCTGGACCCCGCGCTGCTGGTAGTACTGCACCACGGCGCGGCGGGCCGGCAGGATGCCGCGCGAGTCGCTGTAGCCGTGCGCCGAGGGCAGGTTGCGGATGATGTCCTGGATGATCTCCTCGGGCGCCTCGAAGCCGAACGGCGCCGGGTTGCCGGTGTTCAGCCGCAGCACGCTGTGCCCGGCCTCCTCCAGGGCGTTGGCCTGGTCGACCACCGGACCCCGGATCTCGTAGCACACGTCGTTCAGCTTGCTGGACTGCCGAAACTCCATCTGCGGCCTCCCGACCGTCACCACCGCGCCGTTGCTTCCGCTTTGTTCTACCAAGTAGGCACTTGGAAAGTCCAACCTTTTGGCTATGCTGATCCACATGTCACGCCGAAGCTACGACCAGTACTGCGCCGTCGCCCGCGCCCTGGACGCGGTGGGGGAGCGCTGGAGCCTCCTGATCGTCCGTGAACTCCTGCGCGGCCCGCGCCGCTACACCGACCTGCACGCCGACCTGCCCGGCGTCTCCACCGACATCCTGGCCGCCCGGCTCAAGCAGCTGGAGGGCGAAGGGCTCGCGGAACGGCGGCGGCTGGAACGGCCCGCCAATGCCACGGTGTACGAGCTGACCGACCGCGGGCGCGAACTGCGACCGGTGATCGAGGCCCTGGGGGAGTGGGGGCTCGGCGCCCTCGGCGACCAGCGGCCCACGGACGCGGTGCGCGAGCACTGGTTCACGGCTCCGGGCGCGGGCGCGGGCGTGGGCGTCGGGGGCGTGGGCGGCGCGGCGGAAGCGGCCGTCGGGGCGGAAGCGGCCGTCGGGGGCTGAGTGCCTCGCCGCACGGGGCCGGAGCGGGGGCGGCGGCAAGGCCCCCGTCGCCGGCCGCCGCCCCGCGGACCCAGGATGGCGCAGGGCGATAAACGAACACTGGACGCCGAATGAGCGGCCGGGCCCCCGCGACACTGGTTGGCAAGTGCACACGTACGATCGTCGGATCGCGGAGCCAACTCAGGAGAGCGGAAGCAGCCCGTGCCCACCACCAGCCGCAGTTACACCAGCTACGTCGCCGTCGGGGACTCCTTCACCGAGGGTATGTGCGACGACCTCCACCCCGACGGCCACTACCGCGGCTGGGCCGACCGGGTCGCCTCCGCGCTCGCCGCCGAGGACGGGGCCGACGGCTTCCGGTACGCCAACCTCGCCGTCCGCGGCAAGCTCATCGGCCAGATCCACGACGAACAGCTCCCCGCCGCCGCCGGGATGGGCGCCGACCTCGTCACCCTGGCCGGCGGCCTCAACGACGTGCTGCGCCCCGGCTGCGACATCGACCGGGTCGAGCGGCAGCTCGGCCGCTGCGCCGCCGAGCTGCGCGCCACCGGCGCCACCGTCGTCCTGTTCACCAGCACCGACCCCAGCCGCCGGATGGCCGGCGGCGCCCGGCTGCTGCCCGCCATCCTGCGGATGAAGGCCTTCGTCCAGGAGCTCGGGCGGCAGGACGGCTACGCCGTCGTCGACCTGTTCTCCGCGCCCTGCTTCGACGACCGCCGGCTCTGGGCCGAGGACCGGCTGCACCTGTCGCCCGAGGGCCACCGCCGGGTCGCCGAAGGCGTCCTGGAGGCCCTCGGGCGCCCGGCCGCCTTCGACTGGCGCGCCCCGCTGCCCGCCGTCGCCCCGCCCGGCCGCGCCGAGCGGCTGCGCTCCGACGCCCGCTGGCTGGGCACCCACCTCGGCCCCTGGATCGGCCGCCGCCTCACCGGCCGCTCCTCCGGCGACGGCCGCCCGCCGAAGCGGCCGGAACTGCTGCCGTTCCCCTAGTTCCGGACGTCCCGGCTAGTCCACCCAGCTGGGGCCGGGCTTCTCCGGCTCCAGGACCAGGCTCGCCATCGGGGCGCGGGTGGTCCAGCCGAGGGCCCGGTAGAGCCCCTGGCCGTCCGCCGTGCCGACCAGGACGCCGGTGCGGGCGCCCGCCTCGTACGCGCCGGACAGCACGGCCCGCATCACCACCGAGCCCAGGCCCCGGCGGCGGTGCTCGGGGGCGGTGGCGATCTGGTCCGGCACGGCCACCGGTCCGGCCAGGCCCACCTGGCCGCGGGCGGCGAGGTGCCCGTCCGTGCTGCGCACCAGGGCGCGCAGCACACCGCCCCTGCTCCAGGTGGTCAGGGTGTAGCCGGACGGCGGCTGCGCCCGCTCGGGGGTGAGCGGGGCGGTCATCAGGAAGCCCGGACGGTCCAGCCGCCACTGCGGGCCCAGCCAGGGCCGCACCGTCCCGTCCTCGGCGAACAGCTTGAGCCAGGTGGTCGGCGCGGTGGTCGCCCCGGCGAGCTCGCGGACGGCCTCCTCGGTCGGCTCGGGCAGCACGTACCGCCCCACCTCCCCGGCCGGCGCGCCGACGTCGATGCTCCAGCCCCAGGGCCGCTCCACCGGGTCGGCGGCGCCCCGGGAGACGGTCCAGCCGCTGATCCACATCCGGACCAGCTCGGTCACGTTCGACTCCGGCATCGTTCGGATCCCCCGTATGTAATGGTCTCTGCCTGCCTGCATACCTTACTCGGAGGAAGGGGGGCCTGCCCAGTAATCTTGACGGGTTCGACGTGCCGGCTCCCGCCGGTGCCCAACAGCTGGAAGGACCCCGGACGTGAGCGAGACCGAGTCGCCGCAGGACCCCACGGCGGCCGTGCCGACCCCGCTCCGCTCCGACTGCGGCAGCTGCTTCGGGCTGTGCTGCGTCGCCCTGCCCTTCGCGGCCACCGCCGACTTCGCGGTCGACAAGGCCGCCGGCACCCCCTGCCGCAACCTGCAGACGGACTTCACCTGCGGGATCCACGCCCGGCTCCGCGACAGCGGCTTCCAGGGCTGCACCGTCTACGACTGCTTCGGCGCCGGTCAGCGGGTCTCCCAGGTCACCTTCGGCGGAGTCAGCTGGCGGGAGGAACCCGCCACCGCCAAGCCGATGTTCGACGTCTTCCCGATCGTCCGGCAGCTCCACGAACTGCTCTGGTACCTCACCGAGGCGCTCACCTTCGCCCCCGCCCGGCCCGTCCACGCCGAGCTGCGGCAGGCCCTGGAGGAGACCGACCGCCTCGCCGCCGGTACCCCCGAGGAACTCATGGCCGTCGACGTCGCGGCCCACCGCGGGCGGATCAGCGAGCTCCTGCTGCGGGCCGGTGAACTCGTCCGTGCCGCCGTCCCCCGCCGCCGCGAGCACCGCGGCGCCGACCTCTTCGGCGCCCGCCTGCGCGGCGCCGACCTCCAGGGCGCCAACCTGCGCGGCGCCCTCCTGGTCGCCGCCGACCTCTCCGGCGCCGACCTGCGCCTCGCCGACCTGATCGGCGCCGACCTCCGCGACGCCAACCTCGCCGGCGCCGACCTCAGCACCGCCCTCTTCCTCACCCAGGCCCAGCTCAACGCCGCCCGCGGCGACGCCACCACCCGCCTCCCGGCCACCCTCACCCGCCCCACCCACTGGCCCGCCACCGCCCCGACGGGCCCGGCCCCCGGCGACCGCAAGCCCCGCGGCGGCTCCCGGCCGCAGAACGGCACCCGCTCCGGCCGGCCGCGCCGCCGCTAGCGGCGGCGCCCGTCCTCGGGCGCGACCGCGGCGATCCGTACGGGGGGAGGCCACGGGGGCGCTCGAGTTCCCCGCGCCGCCACAGGTGGTCAGGGCGTGAGCAACCGTGACCGCAGGGCGTCGATCCGGGCGCGGTCGATGCCGACGGTGCCGGTGAGGTAGGCCTCGACGGAGCCGTAGCGGTCGGCGAGGTCGGCGAGGGTGAGGCGGATGACGGTCTCCGGGGCGCGGCCGTAGCCGGGCCAGCGGAGGGTTTCGCCGGGGTGGGCGGCGTGCCACTCGGCGACCAGGTGCGGGGTGGCGAGCTCGGTGAGGGCGAAGTCGGCGGCGATGTCGTCCTCGGAGACGCCGAGCAGGGTGAGCACCAGGGCGGCGATCAGGCCGGTGCGGTCCTTGCCGGACATGCAGTGGAAGACCACCGGGGCCTCGGCGTCGGTGATCGCGTCCAGGGTCTGGCGGATCTCCTTGACGCCGTCCTCGGCGACCTCGGCGAAGCGGTCGGCGAGGTAGCGCCACGGGTCGAGTTCCGGGTCGATCGCGGCCTGGTCGTACGGGCGGTGCTCGATCGAGTGGTTGCGGAAGTCCAGGCCGTCGAAGTCGCGGACCCGGCCCTTGGCGGCGATCTCCCAGTCGTAGCGCAGGTCGATCACCGTCCGGACGCCGAGGGCCCGAAGCCGCTCCAGGTCGGCGGGGGAGGAGAGCTTGCCGAGCGAGTCGGAGCGGTAGAGCAGGCCCCACCGGACGGTCCGTCCGTCTGCGGCCGGATAGCCGCCCAGGTCACGGAAGTTGTGCAGGGCGTCGAAGGCGAGGCGGCGGGTCGTCATGGGCGGCAATCCAACCACGGCGTCAGGCGTCGGAGTAGCCCCGGGCGAGCAGTTCGAAGGCGCGGTCGGCGTGGCCGACGGCCTCGGGGTGGAGGTCGTCGGCGGTGCGGCCGCCGTCCCGGAGGAGCTGCCAGTTGTGCAGGGCCAGGACCCGCTGGGTGGCGGTGGCCTGGGCGGCGAGCAGGGGGGCGGTGAGCGCGTGCGGCGGGGCGAGGTCGGGGGCCTCGCGCAGCGCCTCGGCGAGGGACCGCTCGGCGCGGGCGACGTACGCGCTGACCCGGGCGGCCAGGCTGGGGGTGCCGTGGACGAGGGCGGTGAAGGCCAGTACCTGGGGGTGGTCGTTGAGGCCGGTGACCGGGTCGTGCCGGGCGAGGCCGTCCAGGAAGTCCCGGTGCAGGGCGTCCAGCACGGTCTCGTCCCCGGCCCGGTTCCGGACCACGTCCGCCGCCTGCTCCTGGTGGTCGGCGAAGCGGTGGACGACCAGGTCCTCCTTGCTGGCGAAGTAGCTGAACAGGGTGGGCTTGGAGACCTCGGCGGCGGCGGCGACGTCGGCCACCGAGACCTGGTCGAAGCCGTGCTCCAGGAAGAGCGTGATGGCCGCCTCGGAGATGGCCCGCCGGGTCCGTTCCTTCTTGCGCTCCCGCAGTCCAGTCATGCGGTCCAGGCTAGCAGCCGGGATTGACCGGGGCAGTTTTCTGACCCGGTACGAAAATCAGGGTCGGAAGATCGGGGCCGGAAGATCAGGGGCCGGAAGATCAGGGCCGCGGATCAGGAGCTGAGCGAGTCCAGGATCCGGCGGACCGACTCCACCACCGGCGCGCCCGCCCGCACCAGCGAGGCCACCCCGGAGATGTTGCGCAGCGCCCGGCGCAGGGCGGACGGCGAGGCTCCGGCGCCGTCGCCGATGGCCTCCAGCGACTCGTCCAGCACCTCGCGGTCCTCGGCCGGCACGTGGTCGCGCAACTGCTGGACGGCGGTGACGAGTTCGCGCAGTGCTGCCTGGGGGTCCACCGGGCCCTGGTTCTTGACGATGCCGATGTTGTGGTCACCGTGCTGGGTGACCGAGTCGCCGAAGTGGAAGGAGTTGCTCACAGTCCGACCCGCTTTCCGGTGTTGTGGTCGCCGTACTGGGTGATCTTGTCGCCGACGTGGAGGTTCTCCACCTGGAAGGCGAACTCGGCCTGGGGGTTGTCGATCGCCTCCATGATCATCTGGATCAGGCTGGTGATCTGCCACTCGTTGTGGCTCACCACGGCCGTGGTGGCGGCGTTCGAGGTTTCGAGGACCAGCTTGTACAGCGGCTTCTGCCGGAGCCGGGTGACGAGCCGGTAGACGATGAACACCAGGCCGGCCAGCAGCAGCACGCTCGGCACGGAGACGGCCTGCGCCCGGTCGGTCGCGTTGTGGGTGAGTGTGCCGAGGAAGCTCACGGCGAACACCAGGCCGAGCAGCTGCCGGACGAACCTGATGATCGTCCGCGAGCGCTTGGGCGGCCACCACACCAACTGCCGGGCCCGGGCGATGTGCTGCAGCGGGTAGGCGTCGCCGCCGATCCACAGCACCCGTCGGCTCACCCTGACGTCGATCACGTTCCGTGCCAAGTCCGCTCCCCCTGCCGCTCGTGCGGGGAGAACCATAGCAACGGCCGGGGACAGCGGGGGCACTGGCGGTGAATCAGCTGCCGCTCACCCGGCCCGGCGCCGGGCGGTCACCTCGATCTCGATCCGCATCCGGGGGTCGGCCAGGCCGCACACCTGCATCGTCGCGGCCGGTCGGACCTCGCCGAAGCAGCGCCGCAGCACCGGCCAGCAGGGTTCGAAGTCCGCGCGCTCGGGCAGCAGGTAGCGCACCCGCACCACGTCCGCGAAGCCGGAGCCGGCCTCGGCCAGGGCGGCCGCGATGTTGCGCAGGCACTGCTCGGCCTGCTCCACCACGTCCGGGGAGATGGTCATCGTGGCGTAGTCGAACCCGGTCGTCCCGGACACGTGCACCCAGTCGCCGTCCACCACGGCGCGGGCGTAGCCGATCTGTTCCTCGAAGGTGGAGCCGCTGAGCACGGCGCGTCGCTCGGTTCGCTCTGTCATGCGCCGAACGCTAGGTGGCCTGCGGGGATACGTCCAATACTGCTCGGGAGCCGATCTGATATCCCTGGAGGTATGGAGCACCGCCCCGAACTCCCCCTCCCGCAGCTGCACGCCTTCACCGTGCTCGCCGGGGAGCTGCACTTCGGCCGGGCCGCCGCCCGCCTCGGCATCGCCCAGCCGCCGCTGTCCCAGCAGATCCGCCGGCTGGAGGAGAAGGTCGGCCACCCGCTGTTCCGGCGCGAGCCGGGCGGCGTCACCCTCACCCCGGCCGGGCAGGAGCTGCTGCCGGTGGCGCGCCGGGTGCTGGCCGAGCTCGCGGACGGGCTGGCGGCCGCCCGGGCGGTGGGCGACGGGGAGGCGGGGCGGCTGCGGATCGGCTTCTCCGCCTCGCTCGCCCTGACCGTCCTGCCCGGGCTGCTGCACGCCTTCCGGGAGCGCCACCCGGGGGTGCGGCTGGACGTCCGGGAGATGACCAGTGCGCCCCAGCTCGCCGCCCTGCGTGACCGGGGCATCGACGTCGGCCTGCTGCGCGAGCCGCCCGCCGACGATCCGGAGCTGCGGTTCCGGACGGTGCTCAGCGAGCCCTTCGTCGCCGTGCTCCCGGCGGACCATCCGCTCGCCGCCCAACGGGTCGTCCGGCTCGGGCAGTTGGCGGCGGAACCGTTCGTGCTGCTGCCCCGGGAGGAGGGGCCGCAGCTGTACGACCGGATCGCCGGTCTGTGCGCGGAGGCGGGTTTCGCCCCGCGGATCGGGCAGCAGGCGGTGGAGTGGCAGACGGTGTGCGCCCTGGTGGGGGCGGGCCTCGGGGTCTCGCTGGCCCCGGCCGGCATCCGGCGGATCCGGCTGCGCGGCGTCGCCTTCCGTCGGATCGACCCCGGCGCGGCCCGCACCCGGGTCGCGGTGGCCTGGCGGGCCGACGACCGCAGCCCGCTGGTGCACCGGCTGCTGGCGATCACCGGGTCGGACGGCACTCCGTAGACGCCGCGGTCGGCTCGGGCGCTGCGGCGGCTCCGGCACTGCGGCGGGCTCAGACGCTGCGGTCGGCGAGCACCTCGCGGACGATGTGACGGGCGTTGGCGGTCCGGGCCGGGTCGGTGTGGCGGTAGTAGGGGATCGTCACCAGGGCTATGGAGAGGGCCCAGGCGCGGCCGCGGGCCCACATCGCGTCGTCGGCGCGCAGGGCGGCGCGGAAGGCGGGTCTGGCGGCGGCGGGCAGCAGGTTCCAGGCGGGCATCAGGTCGGTGGTGGGGTCGCCGACGCCCATCAGGGCGAAGTCGATGACGGCGGCGAGCCGGCCGGAGCGGTCGAGCAGCAGGTTTCCGGGAGTGAGGTCGCCGTGCATCCAGGCCGGCGGTCCGGCGTACTCGGGGAGGCGGAGTGCCTTGTCCCACAGGGCGGTTGCGGCGGCGGTGTCGATCGCGCCGGTGAGTTGGGCGATCGCCGCGCGGGTGGCGCCGTCCCGGGAGGCGAGCGGCACGCTGCGGTGGCCGGCCGGGGCGCCGGCCGGGTTGAGGTCGCGCAGGGCGTTGACGAAGCCGGCCAGGTCGCGGGCGAGGCCCTCGGGGGCGGCGAGCACGCCGACCGCCGGGTTGACGCCGTCGAGCCAGCGCAGCACCGACCACTGCCAGGGGTAGCCGGCGGCGGGGCGGCCGACGGCCAGCGGGGCGGGGACGGGCCACGGCAACTGCGGTGCCAGTCGGGGCAGCCACTGGTGCTCGCGCCGGACGTCCCCGGCGGCCCACTCGACCCGGGGCAGCCGGACGGCGAGTTCGGGCCCGAGCCGGAACATGGCGTTGTCCGTCCCGGCGGACCCGACGGGCGTGACCGGGAGCCCCACCCACTGCGGGAACTGGGCGGAGAGCAACCGCCGTACCAGGGCCGCGTCGACGACCGGTTCATCGGGGTGCATCCGGGCGGCAGCGCACATGCCCGGCAGCGTACAGCGCGGACCGCCGCCCTACCGGCGGATCGGAGAACTGCCGGGTCCGACGAGGTGAGGAGATGGTGATCAGTCGGCGGACGGACGGAGAACGCCGGGCCCTGCGCGCGGCCCTGGGCGCACTCGCCCTGCTCACCCTGCTGGGCGTGACCGGGCCGGCCGGCCGGCGCTCCGGCGCCCGCACCACCGTGGTCGAGCGCGCCGCCGACGGCCGCCCCGGCGCCACCCGCACGCCGGTCCGACCGCCGGGCCGCCGCCGGGCCGCCGCATTCGCCTGTCCGGTCGGCCCCAACTGGGCGCCGCCCGAGCCGCCCTGGGCCCGGGCGGGGCGCACGCCACGCCCGCCGCCCCGGGTGCGGCCGTGCGGTGTCACCGGCACCTGCCAGAATGCGGGGGGTACGGCGAAAGCACTGAAGGAGAAGGTGACCGGCTTCGTGACCACGCCAGTCGAACAGGTGGCCCGGCAGGCCCAGCAGGCGATCGAGCGCAAGATCGCCGAGGAACTGGGCGTTCGCGAGGGGCAGGTGACGTCCGCGGTCGAGTTGCTCGACGGCGGCGCGACCGTGCCGTTCGTGGCCCGCTACCGCAAGGAGGTCACCGGCTCGCTGGACGACGCCCAGCTGCGCACCCTGGAGGAGCGGCTGCGCTACCTGCGGGAGCTGGAGGAGCGCCGGGCGGCCGTCCTGGAGTCGATCGACTCCCAGGGCAAGCTGGACGACGCGCTGCGCACCCAGGTGCTGGCCGCCGACTCCAAGGCACGCCTGGAGGACATCTACCTGCCGTTCAAGCCCAAGCGGCGCACCAAGGCGCAGATCGCCCGGGAGGCCGGGCTGGAGCCGCTGGCCGACACCCTGCTCGCCGACCCGACGCAGGACCCTGCCGCGCTCGCCGCGCAGTACCTGAACGAGTCGGTGGCGGACGGCGCGGCCGCGCTGGAGGGCGCCAGGTCGATCCTGGTCGAGCGCTTCGGCGAGGACGCGGACCTGGTCGGCTCGCTGCGCGAGCGGATGTGGGGCCGCGGCCGGCTGGTCGCCAAGGTCCGGGACGGCAAGGAGGGCGACGGCGCCAAGTTCGCCGACTACTTCGACTTCTCCGAGCCGTACACCAAGCTCCCCTCGCACCGCATCCTGGCGATGCTGCGCGGCGAGAAGGAGGAGGTGCTGGACCTCGAACTCTCCCCCTACAACGGCGAGTCCGAGGGCGACCTGCCCGGCGAGAGCGACTACGAGCAGCGCATCGCGGCCCGCTTCGGCATCGCCGACCGCGGCCGCCCGGCCGACAAGTGGCTGGGCGACACGGTGCGTTGGGCCTGGCGCACCCGGATCCTGGTGCGGCTCGGCATCGACCTGCGGGGCCGGCTGCGCGCCGAGGCCGAGGACGAGGCGGTACGGGTCTTCGCCGCCAACCTGCGCGACCTGCTGCTCGCCGCCCCGGCCGGCACCCGCGCCACCATGGGCCTGGACCCGGGCTTCCGCACCGGGGTGAAGGTCGCCGTGGTCGACGCCACCGGCAAGGTGGTCGCGTACGAGACCATCTACCCGCACCAGCCCGCCAACAAGTGGGACGCGGCGCTGCACACCCTCGCCGCACTGGCGAAGAAGCACGACGTCGACCTGGTGGCGATCGGCAACGGCACCGCCTCCCGGGAGACCGACAAGCTCGCCGAGGACCTGCTCAAGCGCCACCCCGAGCTGGGGCTCACCAAGGCGATGGTCAGCGAGGCCGGTGCCTCCGTCTACTCGGCCTCCGCGTTCGCCTCGCAGGAGCTGCCGGAGCTCGACGTGTCGATCCGCGGCGCGGTGTCGATCGCCCGCCGGCTCCAGGACCCGCTGGCCGAACTGGTCAAGATCGACCCCAAGTCGATCGGCGTCGGCCAGTACCAGCACGACCTGAGCGAGGTGAAGCTCTCGCGCTCGCTGGACGCCGTGGTCGAGGACTGCGTCAACGCCGTCGGCGTGGATGTCAACACCGCCTCAGCGCCGCTGCTCACCCGGGTCTCCGGCATCACCGCCACGCTGGCCGACAACATCGTGTCGCACCGCGACGCCAACGGCCCGTTCCGCACCCGCAGGCAGCTCAAGGACGTCTCCCGGCTCGGCCCCAAGGCCTTCGAGCAGTGCGCGGGCTTCCTGCGCATCCCCGGCGGCGAGGACCCGCTGGACGCCTCCAGCGTGCACCCCGAGGCCTACCCGGTGGTGCGCCGGATCCTCGCCTCCACCGGCGGCGAGCTGCGCGAGCTGATCGGCAACGGGGAGCGGCTGCGGGCGCTGCGCCCGGCCGACTTCGCCGACGACACCTTCGGCGTCCCGACCGTCACCGACATCCTGGGCGAGCTGGACAAGCCGGGCCGTGACCCGCGCCCGGCCTTCCGCACCGCGGTGTTCAAGGAGGGCGTCGACAAGATCGGCGACCTGGAGGTCGGCATGGTGCTGGAGGGCGTGGTCACCAATGTGGCCGCCTTCGGCGCCTTCGTCGACGTGGGCGTCCACCAGGACGGGCTGGTGCACGTCTCGGCGCTGTCCAGGAACTTCGTCAAGGACCCGCGCGAGGTGGTCAAGCCCGGCGACATCGTCAAGGTCCGGGTGCTCACGGTGGACGTGCCGCGCAAGCGGATCGGGCTGACCCTGCGGCTGGACGACGAGGTCGGCCGGGAGCGGGGCGGCGACCGTGGTGACCGCGGTGGCGACCGGGGCGAGCGGCAGGCCCGCCCGCCGCGCCAGGAGCGCCGGGGCGGCGACCGGGGCGGCGACCGGGGCGCAGGCCAGGGCGGTCAGGGCGGCCGCGGCGGCCAGGACCGGCGCGGCGGCGGCTCCGGCTCCGGCGGTGGCAACGCCCCGCTGGCCAACAGCGCCATGGCGGACGCGCTGCGCCGGGCCGGCCTGACCGGCGGTGGCGGCGACGGTGCCTCGAAGGACCGGCGTTCCGGACGGCGCTGAGCAGGACACCGACGGCCGGGGGGGGGGGGGGAGGGGGTTCCCCCCCCCCCCCCCCCCCCCCCCCCCCCCCCCAAGACCCCCCCTTTCTTCCCTCTGTCCTCCCCCTCGAGGGAGACCAACCCCCCCCTACTC
>NZ_JBVIWC010000032.1:0-13470 GCF_055594965.1 Kitasatospora sp. NPDC040550
CCCCCCCCCCCCCCCCCCCCCCCCCCCCCCCCCCCCCCCCCCCCCCCCCCCCCCCCCCCCCCCCCCCCCCCCCCCCCCCCCCCCCCCCCCCCACCTCCGGTGGGTCAGGAGGCCAGGCCCGCGAGTTCGGCCAGCCGGGTGTAGGACTCCCGGCGGTCCGCCGGGTCGTAGGTGTTCGCCACCACCATCACCTCGTCCGCGCCCGACTCGGCCACGAAGGCCTTCAACTTCGCCGCCACCGTGTCCGGCCCGCCGACCACCTCGGACCGCAGGTCGTTCAGCGGCGGGGTGCGCTGCGCGACCTGCTCGGCCGGGGACGGCCGGTGGCTCAGGGCCTCCTCGACGGACAGCAGCGGCGCGGACCGGCCCACCGCGTGCTGGGCCAGCGCGAGCCGCCACGGGGTGGCCAGTTCCTCGGCGTGCCGGTCGTCCCGGCCCACCACCACGGTCAGGGTCAGGACGGCCCACGGCCGCGCGCCCTCGCGGGCCGGCCGGAACTGCTCCCGGTAGCGGCGCAGCGCCGTGAAGGCGTTGGCCGGGTCCTGGTAGGCCGCCAGGTACGCGTAGCCCAGGCCCAGCCGGGCCGCGGTGCCCGCCGAGGCGGGGCTGCCGCCGAGCAGGAACACCTCGGGCAGCGGCGCGTCGGTCGGCACGGCCCGGACCGCGGCGAGCTCGTGCCCCGCCGGCAGGGCGGTGTGCCCGCCGAAGGCCAGCAGCTGGGCCAGCTGGCCGTTGAACACGTCCGGGGCGAGCGAGGAGCGCTGCAGCAGGGCGGCGGTCGGGCCGTGCCCGGTGCCGGTGGAGCGGCCGATGCCGAGGTCGATCCGGCCCGGGTGCAGCGCCTCCAGGGTGCGGAACTGCTCGGCGACGTGCAGCGCCGAGTGGTTGGGCAGCAGCATCCCGCCGGCGCCGATCCGCAGCCGGGTGGTGCGGGCGGCCAGGTGGGCGATGACGATCTCGGGCGCCGAGATGCCCACCGCCGCCTCGGCGTGGTGCTCGGCGACCCAGTACCGGCGGAAGCCCAGGGCCTCGACGTGCCGGGCGAGTCGGACGGCCTCGTCGAGCAGTTCGGAGGTCCCGGTGCCGGCCCGTCGGGGGCCCTGGTCGAGGACGGAGAAGACGGTCATGCCTGTTTCCTCAGGAGTCGGCCCCCGGCGCGCCGGGGGCGGGTGGACCGGGTCCGGGCGGCGGCGGTCACACGCCGGCCGGGGCCGGGGAGGGGTACGGGTGCGGCAGGCCGTAGTGCTCGCGCAGCGTGCTGCCCCGGTAGGAGGAGCGGTAGACGCCGCGCTTCTGCAGGATCGGCACCACCAGTTCGACGAAGGCGGGCAGCCCGTCGGCGAAGACGTCCGGCATCAGGGTGAAGCCGTCCGCGGCGCCCGAGGCGAACCACTCCTCGGCGACGTCGGCGACCTGCTCGGGCGTGCCGATCGCCTCGATGTGCGCCCCGCGCCAGGGGGCGTGGCCGGCCAGTTCGTCCAGCCGGCGCAGCCGGGCCAGCGCCTCGCGCCGGCTGTCGGCGACGGTCGTCATCAGCCCGGGCAGGATCTTGACGGACCGGGGGTCGCGGCCGTGCCGTTCGGCCCGGGCCCGGACGTCGGCGGCGTAGGCGTGCGCGACGTCCGGGGTCTTGGCCCCGGAGAACACCACGTCGGCCGTGCGTCCGGCCAGTTCGCGTCCCGGCTCCGAGGCGCCCGCCTGCACGACCAGCGGGTGGCCCTGGGCGGAGGGCGGCAGCGGCAGCGGTCCGCGGACGCTGAAATGCTCCCCCTGGTGGGATATCGGCCGCAGCCGCCCCGGGTCGGTGAACCGCCCGGTGCGCACGTCCGCCACCAGCGCCTCCGGCTCCCAACTGCGCCACAGCGCCTTGACGATGTCGACGAACTCCTCGGCGCGCGCGTACCGGTCGGTGCGCGGCGCCAGCCCGCTGCCGCCGAAGTTGGCCGCCACCTGCGGGATGTAGGTGGTGACGGCGTTCCAGCCGGCCCGCCCGCCGCTGAGCACGTCCAGCGACTTGAACCGGCGGGCGATGTTGTACGGCTCGTTGGAGGTGGTGGAGGCGGTGGCGATCAGCCCGATCCGGGAGGTGGCGGCGGCGATCGCGGTGAGCAGCAGGGTCGGCTCGTGGTAGTACGCGCCGTGCGGGCTGGCCTGGATGTCGGCGAACACCCCGGGGGTGTCGGACAGGAAGACCGCGTCCATCACCCCGCGTTCGGCGAGCCGGGCGGCGGCCACCCAGGTCTCCACCCGGGCGAAGCCGTACGGGTCGGAGCCGGGTTCGCGCCAGGCGGCGGGGTGCACGCCCATGGCGCCGCCGACCATGTGCAGGTTGAGGTGGAGCTCGCGTTCGGTGCTCATCGGACCTTCCCGGGGTTCGGGCCGTCCAGGTGGGGGACGGCGTCCAGCAGTTGACGGGTGTAGGGGTGGCGCGGCGCGGTCAGGACCTCGGCGACGTCACCGGACTCGACGACCTCGCCGTCCTTCATCACCAGCACCTCGTCGGCGACGTGGCGCACCACGCCGAGGTCGTGCGAGACGAACACGTAGGCCACGCCGAGTTCGGCCCGCAGCTCGGCCAGCAGGTCGAGGACCTGGGCCTGGACCGAGACGTCCAGCGCCGCCACCGGCTCGTCGAGCACGACGATCCGCGGGCGCGGCGCCAGCGCCCGGGCGATCGCGACCCGTTGGCGCTGCCCGCCGGACAGTTCGCGCGGCCGCCGGTGCAGCAGTTCCGGGCCCAGCCCGACCTGGGCCATCAGCTCGGCGACCCGGCCCGCCCGGGCCCGCCGGGGCACCCCGGTGGCGGCCAGCGGCTCGGCGATGATCCGGGCGACGGGGTAGCGCGGGTCGAAGCTGCTGAGCGGGTCCTGGTGGACGACCTGGATCCGCCGGTGCAGGGCGCGCCGGCGGGCGCCGCGCAGGCCCTGCCAGGACTGCCCGTCCACCTCGACGCTCCCGGTGTCCGGCGCGGCCAGGCCCAGCAGCAGGCGCCCGGTGGTGCTCTTGCCGGAGCCGGACTCGCCGACGATGCCCAGCGTGCGGCCCTCCCGCAGGGTCAGCGAGACGTCCCGGACGGCGGCCACCGGGGCGTGCCCGGGGACGGCGAAGGACGTGCCGAGGCCCTCGGCGCGCAGCACCACCCGCTCCCCGGTGCGCGGCCGGGGCAGAGCGCTCCCCGCCCGCGGCCCGGACAGCCGGGTGCCGCGCGCCTCCGGCCGGGGCACGGCGGCGAGCAGCTGCCGGGTGTACGGGTGCCGGGGCTCGGCCAGCACCTCGGCGGTGGGGCCCTGTTCGACCACCTCGCCGTCCTTCATCACCAGCACCCGGTCGGCCACCCGCGCCACCACTGCCAGGTCGTGGCTGATCAGCAGCAGCGCCCGGCCGGCCCGGCGCCGCGCGGCGAGCAGGTCCAGGATCTGCGCCTGGACGGTGACGTCCAGGGCGGTGGTGGGCTCGTCGGCGATCAGCAGCGCCGGGTCGGCGGCGAGCGCGGAGGCGATCAGGGCGCGCTGGCGCAGCCCGCCGGACAGCTGGTGCGGGAACTGCCGGGCCCGCAGCTCCGGTTCGGGCACCCCGGCCTCGGCGAGCAGCGCCAGCACCCGCGCGGGCACCTCGGCGCGCGGCACGGTGCGGTGGGCGCGCAGCGCCTCGGCGATCTCGTCGCCGACCCGGCGCAGCGGGTCGAGCGAGACCAGAGCGTCCTGGAGCACGAAGCCGATCCGGCGCCCGCGCAGCGGCCGCCACCGGCGCTCGGTCAGCGCGCCCGCGTCGCGCCCGTCGATCCGGAACAGTTCGGCGGTGGTGCGCGCCCCCGGCCCGGCCAGCCCGACCAGGGTGCGCGCGGTGACGCTCTTGCCGGAGCCGGACTCGCCGACCAGGGCGACGCTCTCGCCGGCGCCGACGGTCAGCGACAGGCCGCGCACGGCGGTGACCGGGCCGCGCCGGCCGGGGAAGGCGACGTGCAGGCCGCGCAGCTCGACCACCGGTGGCGCGGGCTCGGTCCGGTGGTCCGCGGCCCCGGGCCGGGTCTCGGTGCTCATCGCGCCACCCGGCCCTCGGCCCGGTCCTGGAGCCACTGCCCGACGGCCGACACGGCCAGCACCGTGAGGGTGATCGCCGCGCCCGGGAAGACCGCCGTCCACCAGGCGACCTGGACGTAGTCGCCGCTGCCGGCCAGCATCGCGCCCCACTCGGCGGTGGGCGGCTGCGGGCCCAGCCCGAGGAAGCTGAGCGCGGAGCCGGTGACGATCATGCCGCCGACGCCGACGGTGGCCAGCGCCAGCAGCGGTCCGACGGCGTTCGGCACGACGTGCCGCAGGACCACCTGGAGCCGGGACCAGCCGAGCACGGTGGCCGCCTCGACGTAGCCGGTGCCGCGCACCCGCAGCACCTCGGCGCGCACCAGCCGGGCGTACCCGGGCAGGGTGACCAGGGCGAGCCCGGCCACCAGGTTCCCGGTGCCGGTGCCCAGCACCGCGACCACCAGCAGCACCAGCAGCACGCCGGGGATGGACAGCAGGACGTCCAGCAGCCGGCCGGCGATCCGGTCGACGGTCCGCCCGCCCTGGGCGGCCAGCACCCCCACCAGGGTGCCGGCCGCCAGCGCCAGGGCGGAGGCGGCCAGGCCGATCAGCAGTGAGGGCCGGGCGCCGTGCACGACCCGGGAGTAGACGTCGCGTCCGTTCTCGTCGGTGCCCATCCAGTGCGCGGATCCGGGCGGCAGCAAGGTGTCGGCGGGGTTGGCGGCGTCCGGCCCGGTCCCGCTGAACAGGCCCGGCGCGAGCGCGGCCAGCAGCAGGAGGGCACAGACCGCGAGCCCCAGCGCGACGCCGGGGCGGATGCGGGGGATGACCACGGGGTTTCCTCCTCAGCTCTCGCTGGTGCGCAGCCGCGGGTCGACCAGCCGGTAGGACAGGTCGACGGCGGTGTTGACGACGGTGTAGACCAGGCCCGCGACCAGCACGATGCCGATGACCAGCGGCAGGTCCTTGTTGCGGACGGCGGTGACGGCGAGCGTGCCCAGCCCCTGCCGGGAGAAGACCGACTCGATCACCACCGCGCCGCCGATCAGCGAGCCGGTCAGCCAGCCGACCAGGGTGGTGACCGGCAGCAGGCCGTGCCGCAGCGCGTGCCGCAGCCGGACGGCCGCCTCGCCGACGCCCCGGGCGCGGGCGGTGGTGACGAAGGGTTCGTCCAGGGTCCGTTCCAGGCCGCGGCGCAGCACCCGGGTGATCACGGCGGCCGGCCCGGCGGCCAGCGCCAGGGCGGGCAGCACGAGCCCGTCCAGCCCCGGTGCGCCGAGCGCGGGGAACCACCGCAGCCGGAAGGAGAACAGGGCGAGCAGCAGGGTGCCGAGCCAGAACGCGGGCACGGCCACGCCCAGGCCCTCCAGCAGCGCGACCGGGGTGCGCACCCAGCGCGGGCGTCCGGCCGTCAGCAGGGCCGCCGGGACGGCCAGCGCGACGGTCACCAGTACGGTGGCGCCCAGCAGTTGGAGGGTCGGGCCGAGCTGCTGGCCGATCGCGGTGCGCACCGGCAGGTGCAGCACGTAGGAGTCGCCGAGGTCGCCGCGCAGCACGTGGCCGAGGAAGGTCAGGTACTGCACCGGCAGCGGCCGGTCGAGGCCGTACTCCCGGGTGATCTCCTCGCGCAGCCCGTCGCTGGTGCCGCGCAGGCCGGTGAGCAGGTCGACCGGGTCGCCGGAGGTGAGGTGCAGGGCGAGGAAGGCGACCGTCACCGCGCCCCACAGCACCAGGACGGCGCTGCCGAGCCGGCGCAGGGCGGCGCCGATCACCGGGCGAGCCAGGTGTCGGCGAAGTTCGGGAAGCTCTGCTGCTCGAAGACGACGCCCCGCACCCGGGCGGAGGTGCCCAGCACGTAGGCGTTGCTGAACACCGGCAGGATCGCCGCGTCCTCGCTCACCTTCTGCTGGACGGCGGCGTAGAGGGTCTTCTGCCGCTGCACGTCGGTGGTCGCGAGCGCCTCGGCGAGCTGGGCGTCGACCTGGTCGTCGCGGTAGCGGGCGGCGTTGTTGTCGATCTTGGCGGTGGGGATGTGGGCGCTGCCGAAGACCAGCCGCAGCGCGTCCGGGGAGGCGTTGTTGGCGCTGCTGTTGAGCAGGTCGTAGTCCCCGGCCAGGACGCGCTTGACGTAGCTGCCGGTGTCCAGGTTCTGGTTGCGGATCTCGACCCCGAGGTCCTTCGCGGCGCCCTGGATCTGGGTGGCCAGGGCGGTGTACTGGCCGAAGTACTCGCCGATGTACAGGAAGTCCAGGCTCAGCCGCTTCCCGTCCCGGGTGCGGTAGCCCTCGCCGTCGCGCGCCGTCCAGCCGGCCTCGTCCAGCAGCTTCCCGGCGGCCGCCGCGTCGTACCGGTACTGGTCGGCGACGCCCGCCGCGTACTGCGGGGTGGACGGGGAGAGCGGTCCGGTGGCGGCGGGGAAGACGCCGAAGTAGAGCTTCTGGACGATCAGGTGCCAGTCGATGCCGTTGCGCAGCGCCCGGCGCAGCCGGACGTCGGCGAGCGGGCCCTTCTCGGTGTTGGGGTTCAGGCTCCACGGCACGCCGGGGGAGACGGCGCTCTGCACGGTGAACTTCGGGTCGGCCTTGAGCTTGGCGACGTTCACCGGGGCGATCGCGGCGGCGGCGTCGGCCTGACCGCTGGTCAGCGCGCCCTGGCGGGAGGAGCTGTCGGGGACGATCCGCACGGTGAGCCGGTCCAGGTGGGCGGGGCCCCGGTTGGCGGCGCCCTCGGGGGCCCAGGCGTAGTCGGCGCGGCGCTGGTAGGTGATGCCCTGCTGCGGGGTGAAGCCCTCGGCGCTGGTGAACGGGCCGGTGCCGACGATCTTCGAGCAGAGCGCCTTGGGATCGCCGGCCAGGGTGGCGGGGGACTCGATGCCGAGGCTGGGGGAGGCCAGGCCGGTGAGGAACGAGGAGGCGGGTGCGGCGAGGGTGACCTCCACGGTCTGCGGGTCGATCACCCTGGCCGAGCGGTAGTTCTCGATCAACTGGGCGGCGCCGGCGGACTTGGTGGCGGGGGCGACCACGTGGTCCAGGTTGGCCTTCACCGCGGCGGCGTCGAAGGCGGTGCCGTCGCTGAAGGTGACGCCGGTGCGCAGGGTGAAGGTGTAGGTCCTCTGGTCCTCGGAGATCTTCCAGGACTTCGCCAGCCAGGGCTGGACGGTGCCGCTGTCGTCCTGCCACACCAGGGAGTCCAGCGCGGCCCGGGAGAACAGGGCGTCCGCCTGGCCCTGGTGCGGGTCGAGGCAGGTCGGGCCGTAGGGGACGGCGAGGGTGAGGGTGCCGCCGGCCACCGGCTTGTCGCCGGCGGCGGCGTCGGCGCCGCCCGGCGTGGTCGCGGAGCCGGCGCAGGCGGCGGTCAGCGGGAGCAGGGTGAGGGCGGCGACGAGGCCGAGTCTGGAGCGGAACCCCCGGCTGTGGACGGCGGTTCGGCGGCGGGTCGGGCGGGAGGTCGTTCCGGCGGTGGCCGTTCCGGCGCTGGTCGTTCCGGCGGTGGTCGGGTTGGTGGGGGTGAGGGTGTCGGGGTGCGGTCGCATGGCGGGGCTTCTCTCCGGGGCGCGGACGGCGGCGGGGCCGCCGGGGACGGGTCGGGGTCGCCGCGAGGGCCGCCGCGCCGGCCGGTCAGAGGCTGCCGGACCGCGCGGGGGCGCCACGCGGCCGGGTACAGAGCGCGCTGTCGGTACGGGAGAGGTCGATCGCCCGACGGGTGGCGGCGAGCAGCGGGCGCATGCCCGGCAGGCCACGCGTGGCGGACACCCGTACTCCTAGGAGACCGGCTCCGGAACCGGAGCGTCGATGAATGGTCAGTTCTCGCCCAGGGACTGGCGCGAAACGATTCCCACTGACCCGGGTAGTTAATCAGACTGAACTGGCTTGTTCAATTGCGGTCCGCTCCATGGGAGGCGACATCAGGCCCAGCAAGGCCCCTGGTGCGCAGCCTCCCCTGAAACTGAACTCAAGAGTTCAGATCGGATTTAGCAATGGCCTGTGCGCTACTGTGAGGAACGTGAACGAACGTGAACTCCCGGGTACGGGCCGTGGCCGGATCGACAAGCGCAGCGCCATCCTGGACGCCGCCGTCAAGGTGTTCACGCGCGAGGGCTACGCGCAGGCGGGCATCGACGCCATCGCCGCGGCGGCCGGAGTGGCCAAACCGACGCTCTACAACCACTTCGGGGACAAGGAGAACCTCTTCCGGGTGGTGATGCGGGACGGCGCCGAACGCACCGCCAACCGCATCGTCGCCGCCCTCGCCAGCCTCCCCGACGACGGACAGGACCTCGCGGCCGAATTGGAGCGGGTGGCCCACCGCGTGGTCGAGTGCCAGCTCAGCGACGAGGGCTGGGCCCTGCAACGGCTGCTCTACGCCGAGGCCTCCCGGCTGCCCGACCTCTACGACCAGGTCGTCGCCCGCGGCTCCCAGCCGGTCCAGGACGTGCTGGCCGGCCGCCTCTCCAGCCTGGCCAACCGCGGCCACCTGGACCTCGACGACCCGGCCGTGGCGGCGGCCCAGTTCATCGCCCTGGTCTCCGGCAACCTCCCCGGCCTCTCCGCCCTCGGCACCCGGCCCGTCGCCCCCGCCGACCTCGCCACCGCCGTCCGCACCGGCGTCGACACCTTCCTGCGCGCCTTCGGCACCCCGCGCCGCCGCCCGGCCCGCCGCCCCTGACCAGCGGCGGCGCCCCCCGGACGATCGGCTTCATCGCTCTGTCATCGCCCGCTGCGATGGTCCTCCGGTGACCTGGGCCCACCGCGCACCGCAACGGAGCGGGCGGGTGGGCCGACCTCGTGGGGAGGAACGCAATGCAAGCACGACGGATCGCGGCCGCGGCCGCCGGACTCCTGATGACGGTGGGCCTGACGGCGGCCCAAGGCGTCACGGCACAGGGGGCCACCACGCGGGTGGCCGCCCCGTGCGAGGGCACCTACACGATCGTCGTCGGGGGCACCGGCAGCTCCTGGAACAACGACGGCTTCTACGGCAACATCCAGCAGCACGTCGGCTACCCGACCCAGATCCCCAACGGTGCGAGCACCCGGGCGGGCGTCAACGAGCTGAACCGGCTGGTCCGCGACCAGCGGGCGGCCTGTCCCGACCAGCACGTCAAGATGGCCGGGTACTCGCTGGGCGCCGGCGTGGTGCACGTCTGGGTGACCGAGAACTGGCAGACCTTCGGCAACGTCAACGCCATCCTGGTCGCCGACCCCAAGCGCCAGGGCCCGCCCGGGGCCAACGGCGGGGCCGTGCCGTTCGGCGGCATCATCGGCGCCCCGCTGGCGGGGGCCGACCGGTTCTTCGGCAACGTGCCGGTCAAGACGATCTGCCACTGGGACTACGTCTGCGACGAGTCCGCCGGCATCTGGACCTACCCGAACAACCACGTCAAGAACTACCCCGAAGACTTCAACATGGACCACCACAACGACGGCGCCAACGAGCAGTGGTACAACGGCGCCTGGTACCCGGCGAGCTGGTAGCCGCCGCGCACGCCGCCGGGCCCGCAACCGGCTCCCGCACCACCTGTCAGTGACCGGGCAGCGCCTGGCCACCGGCAGGTGGTGCGCCGTCTGCGCGGGCGGTGGCGGGGGCCTCCGTCATCGGTCTGTCATCGCCCCTCCCTAGCGTGGCCGCGTACGGACAAAACCCTCGGATGACAGGGAAGGGACGGCCCGATGGCGCGGAGGGGACTCACAGCGAGGCTACCGGTGGTGGTCTTGGCCGCAGCGGCACTGCTGGGCACGACGGTGGCCGCCGGACCACCGGCCGGCGGCTCGGCCGCCGCCGGGGCGCCGGACAAACCGACGATCCGCTACACCGAGTACGGCATCCCGCACATCATCGCCGCCGACCTGGCGGGCCTCGGGGAGGGCTACGGCTACGCCGCCGCCAAGGACAACATCTGCACCCTGGCCGACACCTACCTGATGGTCAACGCCCAGCGCTCCCGCTACCTGGGCCCGAACGGCAAGGCCAGCCCCGGCCAGAACCAGAACAGCACCACCAACCTCAACAGCGACCTCTACTTCCAGCGGATCAACGACAACCGGGTGGTCGAGGGGCTGATCGACCAGCCCGCGCCCAAGGGCCCGGAGCCGGAGGTCAAGGAGGCCATCCGCGGCTACGTCCGGGGCTACAACCGGTACCTGGCCGAGACCGGCGTCGGCAACCTCTCCGACCCGGCCTGCCGCGGCGCCGCCTGGGTGCGGCCGATCACCGAGCTGGACGTCTACCGGCACGCCCACGCCGAGATCATCATGGGCAGCGCCGACCCGCTGGTGGACGGCGAGGTCAACGCCGCACCCCCGGGCGCCTCGGTCGCCGCCCAGCCCGGGGCCGCCCGGCCGGCCGCCGCGATGCCGCAGCTCTCGCCCGAGGAGACCGGCAACCGGATCCGCGAGGCGATGGCCGCCGCCCGGCAGCAGGGCAGCATGGGCAGCAACGCCCTCGCGGTGGGCGCCCAGGGGGTGTCGGGGGGCACCAGCATGCTGCTGGCCAACCCGCACTTCCCCTGGCAGGGCAAGAACCGGATGTGGCAGGCCCAACTGACCATCCCGGGCCGCTTCAACGTCTCCGGGGCCAGCCTGCTCGGCCTGCCCGCCGTGAACATCGGGCACAACGACGACGTCGCCTGGAGCCACACCGTCGCCACGGTCGCCCCGTTCGGCCTCTTCGACGTCCAGGTGGACCCGCTGCACCCCACCAACTACCTGGTGGACGGCGTCTGGACGCCGATGACCTCGCAGCAGGTCGGGGTCGACGTGCTGAACCCGGACGGCTCCGTCGGCCGGGTCACCAGGACCCTCTGGGCCACCCGCTACGGCCCGATCACCACCTCGGTCCTGGGCACCCAGCTGCCCTGGATCGTGAGCGCCCACGCGGTGCGGGACGCCAACATGGACAACCTGCGGGCGCTGAACACCTGGTTCCACCTCGACCAGGCCAAGGACGTCAACGAGGTGGTGAACGCCCTGGAGACCACCGAGGGCGTCCCCTTCTTCAACACCGTCGCCTCGGACCGCAAGGGCAACGCGCTCTACGCGGACATCCAGGCCACCCCGAACATCACCGACGACCACGCGCAGTCCTGCCTCACCCTGACCGGCCAGATCCTGTTCAACCAGTCGCTGCGGCTGCCCAACGTGCCACCGGTCTCGATCTTCGACGGCAAACGCAGCGAGTGCGACTGGCCGAACGACCCGAACGCCGTCGCGCCGGGGCTGATGGACCCGCACAAGCAACCGCGGCTGATCCGCTCCGACTTCGTGGGCAACGCCAACGACAGCGCCTGGCTGGCCAACCCCGAGCAGCCGCTGTCCTTCCCCCGGGTGATGGGCGACACCGCGGCGCCCCGGACGCTGCGCACCCAGCAGCTGATCCTGACCGCGCAGAACCGGATCAACGGCACCGACGGCCTGCCGGGCCGCGGCTTCACCCCGGAGACGATGCGGCAACTGCTGTTCTCCGACCACAGCAGGGCGGCCGACCTCGCCCTCAACGCCACGGTGAGCGCCTGCCAGGGCGCGCCGTTCGGGCTCGTGCTGGTGGACGGCAACCTGGTGAACATCAGCGAGGCGTGCCCGATCCTGGCCGCCTGGAACCACGACTTCACGCCGGACAGCCGGGGTTCCTGGCTGTTCGAGAACGTCTGGTTCCTCCTGGGCGGCGGTCAGGCGATCGAGAAGCTGCCCTGGCGGGTGCCCTTCGACCCCAAGGACCCGGTGCACACGCCCAATTCGCTGGACGCCGGCAACGACGCCGTCCGCAACTCGGTCGCCCGGGCCGTGCTCTCCCTGCGCAACGCCGGCATCCCGCTGGACGCGCGGCTGTCGGACGTCCAGAAGGTCACCCGCAACGGCGAGCAGATCCCGGTCCCCGGCGCGATCCACGAGGTGGGCGTGCTGAACGTGGTCACGCCCGGCACGGTCGACGGCACGTTCGACATCACCTTCGGCTCCAGCTTCATCCAGGAGACCCGGTTCACCGCCGACGGGCCGCCGCAGGCCGCCTCGGTGCTGGCCTACTCCCAGTCCGCCAACCCGAACTCACCGCACTACGCGGACCAGACCAAGCTGTTCTCGACCGGCCAGTGGGTGCCGGAGCGCTACACCGAGGAGCAGATCGCGGCCTCACCGGCCCTGGAGGTCAAGGTCCTCGACTGAGACCTCCCAGCGCACGACGACACCCACGACGCCACCCACGAGGGGGAGCACCATGACGAGGACACCGCACCGCCGGCGAAGGCTGGTGGCCCTGCTGGCCGCCGTCGTCGGCATCCTCGGGACGGCCACCACGGCCGCCCCGGCCGCCCCGGCCCAGGCCGCCGCCGTCGGCGCGCCGCCGCCGATGACGGACGGCCACGGCCTGACCCAGGTCGACACGAGCGTGGGCGGCCCCACGAACTTCTACCTCACCGTCACCACGCCCGAGGTCACCGGCAAGCACCACATCAAGATCATCCTGCCGAGCGGCTACTACGACGACCCGACCCGGCGCTACCCCGTGCTGTACTTCCTGCACGGCTCGCCCGACGACCCGATCCAGCAGAACTACCCGGCGCTGACCACCTCCAACGCGATGATCACCGTCATCCCGGACGGCGGCGCCCGCGGCTGGTACGCGAACTGGCTCAACCAGAACACCCAGCTCGGCGCCCAGAACTGGGAGAACTTCCACCTCAACCAGGTGATCCCGTTCATCGACGCCAACCTGCGGACCGTCGCCACCAAGAAGGGCCGGGCCGTCGCCGGGGTCTCCATGGGCGGGTTCGGCGCCCTCCACTACGCCCAGGACCGCCCCGACCTGTTCAACCAGACCGCGTCCCTGTCCGGGGACATCGACCTGTCGGCCGACTCCATGGACCTCCGGCTGGCCGTCGTCGCCTCCCTCATCGACGCGCAGGGCGCCATCTGCGGCTCCTCGTCCGGCGCGTGCGACCCGAACAACGACCCCTACAAGCCCGCCGTGGACAGCGACGCCCTGTTCGGCACGCCCTACCCGGTGTTCAACGCGGACTGGCGGTGGAACGCGGCCGACCCGTCGCAGCACATGGACAAGCTCGCCGGCGTCGGCGTCTCCATCTACGTCGGCAACGGCCGCGGGGTGGCCACCGAGCCGGAGTTCTGGCTCGAAGGCGCGTCCAAGCACGTCAAGGAGCACATGGACGCCCTCGGCATGCCCTACTACTACGTCGACTACGGCGACGGCTCCGCCTGGGGGAGCCGGTGCAACGGCGGCCACAACGCCTACTGCTGGGAACAGGACCTCCGGGACCTGATCCCCCGGCTGGAACGGGCCTTCGCCTCCTGAGCCGTCCTGACCCCTGCTGACCCAGCGGGCCCGGCCGGGGGGGGGAGGGGGGGGGGGCGCAGGGGGGGGCCCAGGACCACGCAGGGGAAAACACCCCGTGCACCCCAAAACCAAGGTTCGAGGGGGCCCCAAACCACTCGTGAGA
>NZ_JBVIWC010000032.1:13479-88286 GCF_055594965.1 Kitasatospora sp. NPDC040550
TCACCCCCCCCCTCCCCCCCCCTCTCCCCCCCCCCCCCCCCCCCCCTCCCCCCCCCCCCTCCCCCCCCCCCCCCCCCCCCGCCCGGGTCAGCCTCAGGCCCCGCGCAGGATCAACCGCCGCGTCCGCCGCAGCACCGGGCTCGGCGGGACCCCCAACTCGTCGGCGAGCCTGCGGCGGGTGCGGTCGAACACGGCCAGCGCGTCGGCCTGCCGACCGCCACGGAACAGCGCGCCCATCAGCATCGCCGCCACCGGCTCGTTCAACGGGTGCTCCGCGGACAGCGCCATCAGCTCCGCGATCGCCCCGGTGTACTGCCCCAGCTGGAGCCGCCACTGCGAGCGCCGCTGGGCGACGGTGATCCTGCGCTCGGCCAGCCGCAGCCGCTCCAGTTCGGCGAGCGGGCCCGGCAGCCCGGCCAGCGGCTCCCCGCGGAACAGGTCCAGCGCCCGGGAACAGAGCCGGACCGCCTCGGGCAGGTCGCCCGCCCGGTGCGCCGTCCCGGCGGCGGTGACCAGGTCCTCCATCCGGGCCAGGTCCACCTCGGTCGCCGCGGCGGCCAGGCGGTAGCCGTACCGGTCGTGCTCGATCACCGAGTCCGGACAGGCCCCGCGGCGCAGGGCCTTGCGCAGCCGGTACACGTGCACCGGCACCACGTTGGTGACCGGCGGCTCCGACCCCCACACGCCGTCCAGCAGCTCCTGCCGGCTGACGGTCCGTCCCCGGCGCAGCGCCAGCGCCGCCAGCACGGCCTGCTGCCGCAGGTGCCCCAGGTCCAGGTCCCTCCCGTCGTGCTGCGCCCGGAGCGGCCCGAGCACCGAGATCCGCACCTTCGGAGCGCTCGTCGGAGCGCCCGTCCCGGCCCCGGCACCGCGCGGCACCGAGCCGGACACCGGCCCCGACCCGGGCCCCGACCCGGGCCCCGACCCGGGCCCCGCCCCGGGCCCCGTCCCTGGCCCCGGCGTACGGGGGCCGCGGCCGGGCGCGACCAGTCCGCAGTCGAAGGCGTGCACGATGGCGGCGGCCCGGTCGCGCAGCCCGAGCTTCCCGAGGACCCGCGCCAGGGCCCCGGCCACCACCTCCTCGGGGACGGCGAGGGCGGCCGCGATCTCGTCGTCTCTCAGGCCCCAGCCCACCGCCCGGAGCACCGCGCGCTCCTGGTCCCCGAGTTCGGCGCTGCTCGGCCGGGTGGTGGCGGCGGTCGTCGACATCCCTGCTCCCTGCACTCCGCGCCGGCCGGGCGGGCCGGCGCCGTCGACAAGGTAGTGGCGGGCCCGCCGGGCCCGGAATCCGGAACGATCCGGAGTGGCCGGCCGGACGCCGCCGGTGCGCCGTGGTGCTCAGGGGCAGTCGAGGAGGGTCGGGCGGTCCTTGGTGCGGACGGCCGGGAGCCAGGCGGTGGCGGCGCCGGGGAGGTGGACCCGGTACCAGAGGGTGGAGGTGCGGTCCTCCTCGTCCACGATGGGCAGGCCGGTGGCGAGCCGGCAGTCGGCCTCCAGGGTGTCGCCGTGCCAGACGCGGGTGGGAACGACGTTGCCGGCCGTGTACGGGCGCCGCGGGTCGACGGCCAGGCCGAGGCTGCACCCGGGATCGCGGTCGGCGCGGTCCTGACAGCTGCGCTCGGCGTTGAACACCCGGATCCGGCCGGGGTGCCCGGGCGGCTCGGAGCGCGGCCAGAGCGCCGCGGCGGAACCGGCGGCCGTCGCGGCCGCGACCAGCGCGAGCAGGGCCGCGCGCAGCCGCGGGCGGCGGCCGACCCGGCGCGGCCGGCGGCCGGACCGGTGGTCATGGATCCGGGCCAGCAGGCTCTCCGCCGTGTGCGGGGCGCGGGCGGCGTGGGTCGGGGCGAGGCAGTCGGCGGCCAACTCGCGCCAGAACGGCGGGACGTCGGAGGCCAGGCGCAGCGCGGCCCGGCCCTCGGCGTACTGCTGGGCGGCGGCGCTGCGCGCGGTCGGGGTGGCGCCGGGGAAGGGCGGGACGCCCGCGGCGAACACCTCGTGGATCACGATGCCGAGCGCCCAGATGTCGGCGGTGGTACGGATCTTGACACCCTGCTCGCCGAGCGGCTCCTTCCACCGCTCCGGCGGGAGGTAGTCGGGGGTGCCCATCGGGGCGCAGTGGCCGTGGGTGCCGGTGAGCTCGATGGCGAGGCCGAAGTCGGAGAGGCGGACCTCGCCGTCCCGGCCGATCAGGACGTTCTCGGGCTTGAGATCGGTGTGCACCCAGCCGGAGCGGTGCAGATGGGCCAGGCCCTCGCAGATGCCCGCCACGATCCGGCCGCCCCGGTCCTCGTCGACACCGGTGGCGAGCAGTTCGCGCAGGGTGCACCGGGCGCGCTCCATCACCAGGACGATCGCGCCGTCCAGTGCGGGGTGCTCGGGGGCGGTCAGGGTGAGGGTGTCGAGCAGCGGGACCAGCCGCGGGTGCGGTGCGGTCCGGGCCAACTCGACCTCGCGGCGGGCGGCCTCGGCGACGCTGCGGGCCTGCCGGGGCGCGAGCCCGGCGGTCGGCAGCACCTTGAGCGCGACGGTGTCCTCCGCGTCCGTGACCTCGTCCGGTCCGCCCGTCCTGTCCGTCCCGCCCGTCCCATCCGTCCTGCCCGTTCCATCCGTTCCGCTCCGGCGCGCGGCGTAGACGGTCGCCCAACCGCCCTCGCCGATGAGCCCCGTCACGGTCCACCCGCCGACCCGGTGACCGGGTGGCAGCAGGTCCTCGCCGTCCCCGCAGAAGGCCGGATCGTGCATGCTCGCTGCCCCTCCCTACCGTTCCCTACCGTCCGGGCCCGGCGCCTCGGGGCGCGGCAGCAGCGCGAGGTGCTCCTCGCGGACGATGCCGAACTTCAACGCCAGCCCGACGACGGCCTCGCGCTTGCCGCTGCGGCGGTCCGGGCGCCCCGCGCCGTCGGGCAGCTCGACGCGGAGCTTCTCGTCGGCGAGGTAGTCGAGGTGGGAGCTGACCGCACGCGCGGTGAGCCGGGCGCAGGCGGGATGGCTGCGCAGCCGCGCGACCACCTGCGGGGTGGTGGGCACGGCGGCGGGGGAGAGGTCGCGCAGCCACGGCTCGCAGAGCGCGACCAGCACCAGGAAGTAGGTGGCCGTCTCGTCCAGTGAGTACGCCGTCATGGTGCGGCTCTCCCAGGAGCCGCCGCGGGCGTGCGGGTCGAGGTACACGTGATCGGGCGCGAACACCTGGAAGGACAGCGGGGTTTCCCGCCGCGAGGGCAGCACCACCCGGGCGAACTCGAACGGGATCGGCGCGCCGATCCGCCGCGGCGGCACCCGCAGGTACTCGCCGGCGCCCTCCGGGTTCTCCACCAGGTAGGCGTGGGTGTTGCTGAGGTTGCTCAACTGCCAGTGGTCGTCGGTCGCGTGGATCTCCCCGGCCAGCCGGGACACCGTCTCGTCACCGAGCCGGAGCTCCACCGGCGTACCGACCGAGCCCCGCCCGAAACGCGCCCGCTCCCCCGGCCCGAGCCGCAGGGTCACCGCCTCGTCGCCGTTTCCCTCCGGCAGGTGGACGAGAATCCCACTCACCGTTCCCCCGTCCCGCACACTGCTGTCCCGTACCGCACACCGACCGTTGCCCTGACGGACGGAACGTTACCTCTTTGAGCATGACAATAAACCGTATAGTGGTGCAGGCCACGTGACGGCGAGGTCGGGGCGTTCGATGAGCGGAACGGTCGGCGCGGATCGGCAGGCCGTGGCTGCCGATCCGCGGTCGGGGGACAGCCGGTGGTGTCAGCCCACGGCGGGGCCGGCGGTGGTGTTGAGCCAGGCCCAGTCGGACCAGGTGGAGAAGCCGGTCTGCCACTTGTGGTAGACGCCGGCGCTGCTGGTCCCGAAGACCTCGATCCGGCCGTCGGCGTTGGCGGCGGCGAAGATCTCGGTGCCGCCGCCGCCGAAGGTGTCCCACTGGCCGTACGGGGCGTTCACGCCGGTCTGCCAGATGTGCTGCGCGGTACTGCCGTTGATGGCGAACGCCTCCACCCGGCCGTCCGGGGAGCGCTCACTGGTGATCCGGGAGTCGGCCGGTCCACCGGCGGCCTCCCAACCGGACCAGGTGGTGGGGTTGGTCTGGTACTTGTGGAAGACGCCGGCCGGGCCGGAGGCGAGGACTTCGAGGCGGCCGTCCTCGTTGTGGTCGACGGTGAGGGCGCGTCCGCCGCCGCCGAAGGTCTCCCAGGTGGACCAGGCGCCGCTGGGGGTGGTCTGCCACTGGTGCTGGAAGGTGCTGGCGTTGAGCGCGAAGACCTCCAGGCGGCCGTCGGGGGCCTTGCCGAGCCGGACTTCGCTGTCGGCCGGTCCGCCGCCCGCCGATTCCCAGTCCGACCAGCCGCTGTTGGGCGCGGTCTGGTACTTGTGGAAGAGCCCGACCGGGCCGGAGGCGAAGACCTCCAGCCGTCCGTCCTGGTTGGCACCGACGGCGAGGTCGTGCCCGCCGCCGCCGAAGGTCTCCCAGTTCGACCAGGCGCCGGACGGGGCGAGCTGGTAACGGTGCTGGAGGGTGCTGCCGTTGAGGGCGAACATCTCCAGGCGGCCGTCCGCGTTCGGCCCGATCGCGAGTTCGGCGCCGCCCGGGCCGCCGAGGGACTCCCAGTCCGACCAGGCCCCGTTCACTGCCGTCTGCCAGGCGTGCGAGACGCCGTTGGCCCCGGCCGCGAAGACCTCCAGCCGGCCGTCCGCCCCGCGCGCCGACACCACCTTCCCGGACTTCGCCGGGTACACCAACGGCGCCGGGCCCGGGTCGTGGTGGCCGAGCCGGTCCGCGGCGGCCTGCGCCGCACCCAGGTAGCGCTCGTGCGCGCGCTGGTTGTAGGTCGACCAGGGCTGCCAGTTGGTGCCGCCGTTGGAGATCCGGTACGCCGCGTTGGCGTTGCACTGGGCGTCGAAGGCGCAGGCGTCGCTGACCTCGGGGTGCCAGTAGTCGTTGATCTCCCACAGGCCGCGGTCGCGGGACGGCGGGGTGTTGTTCTGGACGTTGGACGCCGAGGGGTTGCAGCTGGACTCGGCCATGCCGACGGCGATCGCGGTCACCAGGGCGTCGCCCCGGAAGCCCGCGTTGTAGCCGACCTCGGCGCACAGGTCGATGCCGGTGGCGGCCGGCGCGGGCGTGGCGCCCGCCGTCAGGCCCGCTGCCACGCCCAGCGCGGCGAGCGCGGACAGCAGGACCCGGTGGGGCGCCCGTCGGGCGCGTGGTGTGCTGGTCATGTGAGGTCTCCTCAGTTGACGGCGGGGCCGGCGGTGGTGTTGAGCCAGGCCCAGTCGGACCAGGTGGAGAAGCCGGTCTGCCACTTGTGGTAGACGCCGGCGCTGCTGGTCCCGAAGACCTCGATCCGGCCGTCGGCGTTGGTCGCGGCGGTGATCCCGGTGCCGCCGCCGCCGAAGGTGTCCCACTGGCCGTACGGGGCGTTCAGCCCGGTCTGCCAGATGTGCTGCGCGGTACTGCCGTTGATGCCGAAGACCTCGACACGGCCGTCCGCCGTCGGCTGGCTGGTCAGCCGGGAGTCGGCCGGTCCGCCGGTGGGCTCCCAGCCGGACCAGGTGGTGGGGTTGGTCTGGTACTTGTGGAAGACGCCGGCCGGGCCGGAGGCGAGGACTTCGAGGCGGCCGTCCTCGTTGTGGTCGACGGTGAGGGCGCGTCCGCCGCCGCCGAAGGTCTCCCAGGCGGACCAAGCGCCGCTGGGGGCGGTCTGCCACTGGTGCTGGAAGGTGCTGGCGTTGAGCGCGAAGACCTCAAGGCGGCCGTCGGGGGCCTTGCCGAGCCGGACTTCGCTGTCGGCCGGTCCGCCGCCCGCCGATTCCCAGTCCGACCAGCCGCTGTTGGGCGCGGTCTGGTACTTGTGGAAGAGCCCGACCGGGCCGGAGGCGAAGACCTCCAGTCGTCCGTCCTGGTTGGTACCGACGGCGAGGTCGTGCCCGCCGCCGCCGAAGGCCTCCCAACCCGACCAGGCGCCGGACGGAGCGAGCTGGTAACGGTGCTGGAGCGTAGCGCCGTTGAGCGCGAACAGCTCCAACCGCCCGTCCGAGTCCGGCCCGATCGCCAACTCGCCGCTGCCCGGGCCGCCCAGGGACTCCCAGTCCGACCAGGCCCCGTTCGCCACCGTCTGCCAGGCGTGCGAGACGCCGTTGGCCCCGGCCGCGAACACCTCCAGCCGGCCGTCCGCCGAACGCGCCGACACCACCTTCCCGGACTGCGCCGGATACACCAACGGCACCGGACGCGGACCGGTCCCCGGCCGACAGGGCATGGTGACGCCCCGGTCCGCGAGGTAGGGGACGGGGTCGGTGCGCACGGTCGCGTTGGCGTCGGCCCAGACCCGCAGGTGCAGGTGCGGCCCGCTGGACTCGCCCTCGCTGCCCATCAACGCGATCTGCTGACCTGCCGTCACGTGCTCGCCGACGGCCACGTCCCGCTCGCGCATGTGCCCGTACTCGGTGATGGTCCCGTCCGGGTGCAGGATGCGGATCCACTGGCCGTAACCCTGCGCCGGTCCGGAGGCCGTCACCTCGCCGTCGCCCACCGCGTAGATCGGGGTGCCGTAGTCGTTGGCGATGTCGATGCCGTTGTGCTCCGGGGTGTAGCCCTGGGAGATCTGGCCACGGGCCGGGCAGGACGCCGCGAACCCGGCGACCGCCACCGGCGCGGCCCCGGCGGGCACGGCCGGTACGGCCACCGGCAGCAGCAGCGCGGCCGCGACCAGCGCCAGCCGGGGAAGGGACCCCATCACCGGTCCGCCCCTCACGCCGTGCCCCGGCGGCGAGCCCTACGACTGGGGTGGTGCGCGGTCATCCCGACCTCCTGAAGACGCGTGACAGCGGCCCCTCCGGACCGCCCGGGGCACGCTAACCACCCACCACCCACCCCGGAACCCGGAACCATCCGGACTGACACCACGGCCCCATCCCACCGACACTGCCCTCGGGCGCGAGGACGCCACCCGAGCTCTCCCGGCAGCGCGCGACACGACATCGCGCGAACCCGCCAGCCCCACCCCCCTCTCCCGGCCACGTGCCCCCGGCACCCGCAGGGTGCGGTCGGCGGTCCGGTCGTCCTCCCACGTCAGAGCGGCCACCGGGTGATCTCGGGCCGACGGCCTGTCAGTCCGGCCCCGGAGCCCCTCGCGACACACCGGAACAACCGCGTCCCACGCCTCGCGGAAAATCTTTGGGGAAATGACCGAGAACGCGTTGGGTCGAGGCCTGTTCGATTGACCCTCATAAACGCGGTCCGGATACTGATCGAGTACGACGCAACGGGAACTCGTTGCGCAGCGGACTCCGATTCGTCATTTCATCCGACTGAGGAGAATCCATGTTCACGAAAGCGAAGAAGGTCGCGAGCTCGATGGCCCTGGCCTTCGCCGCGGCGGCCACCCTCACCGTGGCCGTGCCGTCCGGCAACGCCTTCGCCATCGACCACATCCCGTGCGACGGGAACCGCAATGACTTCCTGAAGATCTGGTCGCACCTCGACGGCCGTGACAGCGTGGACTGCTACGCGAACGCGGGGTCGATCAACTTCGGCGGGTGGTGGGTCGACCGCATCTCCACCGGGAACAACGACCTGATCTACTCCGACGCCAACGGAGACTCGGTGCGGGTCAACCGCTGGACCGACATCTCGTACCCGAACCGCCCGCCGAAGGTGAACTCCATCCGGATCCTCTGACGAGACCGCCGGAGCGGGCCCCGAACGGCAATTCCCCGGCCGCAGCACCGCAACTCCCCGCAGCAATCGGGACTTGGATCGCCATCGAATCTTCCGTGAGGTAAATCCGCTCCACCCCGGCTCACCGGTGCCGGCCACGCCCTCCAGGCGCGGCCGGCACCGGCCTTTGGTGCGAGAGGGCTGCGCGGGGCGTCGTCGGGGCCGGTACCGACCGAGGCGGTGCCGCCTTCGGCGGGGCCGAGGCCGGCGCACAGGCACCACGGCGGTGCCTGGTTCGACCGCAGGGTCCAGCACTGGCTGAGGGGCGTCATCCACGGTGCCCGTCCGGCGGGCGGTGAGGGGTTCCCCTTTCGCCCGGGCCGGAACGTTGAGCGCCAGGTCCGGACTGCTCCCCGCCGGGCCCTTCCGGCTTGAGGTAGCGGCGGCAGGCGGACGCCACCTGCTCCAGGTACCGCTTCGCGCCGGCCCGTTCCTCGGCGGTGAGGTCCTCCGCTGCGGCGAACACCAGGCCGAGGAGCGGTGCGAGTTCGCCCATGACGTGCTCGAAGCCGGACGGCGTGACATCCAGGATCTGGCGGCGGCGATCGTCGGGATGGGGGCCGCGGGCCATGTGGCCTTCCGACACGAGCCGGTTGACCGACTGGGTCCCGGCCGCGCTGGTGAGCCCGAGCCTTCGTGAGAGCTCGACCGGGCCGATCGGTGCTCCTGCCTTCTTGGCAAGCAGTACGTGCTCGACCGCCTCCACGTTCGTCAGCGGCATGCCGAGCCGCTCGGCGAGGGCGGTACGCGCCAACTGGGTGAGGGACAGGACCTCACGCAATGCCGCGGAGAGGTCGTCACCTTCCGGTGCGCCGCCGCGCGGGGTCGAGCGCCCGGCGGGCCAATCCGAATCGGCTCCGGCTCCGAACGAGTGCTGTTGCGGCATGCCGTCAATTCTGACACGGTAGAAATCGCTAAGCTACTTAACGACTTTGGAGGATGCGTTCCCGTGTCCCGAACCATGACGGGCCGTCCGGGCCGGTCCGCCTCCGCCTCCGGCCCCACCTCTGGTCCCAGGCGTCCTCGCGTCCTCGCCTGGCTGGTCCTCCTGCTGACCGTCGCCGGCCTGGGTGCCGCCTTCGCCCTGGGCCCCTCGGGCTCCACCACCACCGAGGCCACCGGTGCCTCCCTCCCCGCGTCCTCCCAGTCCGCCGAGGTCGCCGACATCGTCAAGACCTTGCCCGCCGGCGCCGTCGCACCGGCGATCGTCGTCTACAGCAACACCGACGGCAGTCCGCTCACCGCCGACCAGCAGGCGCTCGTCGCCGAGCGCTCCGCAAGCCTTGCCGCACTCGGAGTGGCACCCTCAGCCGCCCGCCCGCAGATCGTCGAGAGCAAGGTCGCCAGCGTCGCGGTCCTGCTGCCCACCGGGGCGGGCGACGACGAGAACACCGCCGCCATCGACCGCATCCGCCACAGTGCCTCCGAGAACCTCCCCGCGCCGCTGCAGGCCCAGGTCACCGGCGGACCGGCCTTCCGCGCCGACATCACCAAGGTCTTCGCCGGCGCCGACATCACCCTCCTCATTGCCACCGCGTCCGTCGTAGCGGTCCTCCTGCTGATCACCTACCGCAGTCCCGTGCTCTGGCTGGTGCCGCTGCTGGTCGTCGGCGCCGGCGACCGCTTGGCCGGCATCCTGGTCGGCGTCCTCGCCCCGCACGCCGGAGTCCAGGTCGACGCCTCAGCCGCCGGCATCCTCTCCGTCCTGGTCTTCGGCGCCGGAACGGACTACGCCCTGCTCCTGGTCTCCCGCTACCGAGACGAACTCCACCTCACCGACAACCGCTTCACCGCCATGGCACGGGCGTGGCGCGGCACCGTCCCCGCCGTCGTCGCCAGCGGCACCACCGTCGTCCTGAGCCTCCTCACGCTCCTCGCCGCCGAACTGACCGGCAACCGCGGCCTCGGCTTCGCAGGCGCGGTCGGCATCCTCATTGCGATGCTCTTCGGCCTCGTCGTCCTGCCGGCCGCCCTCGTCCTGCCCGGCCGTTGGCTCTTCTGGCCACTGATCCCCGAAGTCGGCGCCCCGGTGACCGCCGACCGCCGGGGCCTGTGGTCCCGCATCGGCCAGGGAGTCGCCAAGCGGCCCGCCCGGGTCGCCGTCGCGGGAACTGCCGTCCTGCTCGTCCTCGCCTCCGGGACGCTCGGCCTCAAGACCGGTCTTCCCCAGGCCGACTCCTTCCGCAAGGCCCCCGAAGCCGTCCTCGGACAGCGCACCCTCGCCGCCGTCCAACCCGCCGGAGCCGTCGGCCCCCTGACCGTGCTGTCCAGCACCGCCACGGGCGACCAGGTCATCGCGGCCGCCCGCGAGGTGCCCGGCGTCGTCGCCGTCGCCCCCGCAGAGCACACCGACCGCTGGGCCCGCGCCGACGTCGTCCTCGACTCCGCCCCCGGAACCGACGGCTCGGATCAGGCCATCGAACGACTGCGCCGGCGGATCGCAGAGGTTCCCGGCTCGCACGCCATGGTCGGCGGCGCCACGGCAGAGGCGTACGACATCTCCCGCGCCAACGCACACGACACCCGCGTCGTCGTCCCCCTGGTCCTCGCCATCGTCCTCGTCGTCCTGATCGCCCTCCTGCGCGCCCTCGTCGCGCCGATCCTGCTCGTCGTGACCGTGGTCCTCTCCTACTTCGCAGCCCTCGGAGCGAGCTGGACGGTCTTCCGGACGCTCTACGACTTCCCGGCCATGGACACCAACGTCCCCCTCCTGTCGTTCCTCTTCCTGGCCGCGCTGGGGGTGGACTACAACATCTTCCTCATCGCCCGCACCCGCGAGGACACTCTCGCCGGACACGACACCCGCCGCGCCGTCCTGCGCGCCCTCGCCTCCACCGGCGGCGTGATCACCAGCGCCGGGATCCTCCTCGCCGCCGTCTTCGCCGTCCTCGGAGTCCTGCCGCTCATCACGCTGACCCAGATCGGTGTCATCGTCGGCATCGGCGTCCTCCTCGACACCCTGCTGGTACGCACCGTCCTCGTCCCCGCGCTCGTCCTGCTCACCGGCCGCCGCTTCTGGTGGCCCGGTCGACCCGAGAGCGCCCGCACGGCCGACCGGCGTCCGGTCATCTGATCCGGCCGCCGGCGCGTCGATGCGGGCCACCGCCCAGCAGATCGGGCCACCAGACGGGGGAGTCCCGCGGCCGGGAGTGGGTGGCACTCATAGGATGCCTTCCTGGCGGTTCGCCGGACCAGGAGCGGCCGCCAGGCTCACCGGGTTCACGTGCGTGCCGTCGGGCTTGAGGACGCCGGCCCCGTGGAGGAGGCCGTCGAGCACCGCCGAGACCCACCTGCCCAGGTTCGCGCCGGCCGGCAGGGGCGGTGGAGTTCCGGTCAGGGAGCGCTCCGCGAAGCCGGTGTCCAGGTGCGGCAGGCGTGCGTCGAGTACCGTGAGCCCGTCGCGGCGGTGTTCGGCCCGCACCGAATCCAGCCAGGCGGCAAGGGCGACCTTGGACGCCCGGTAGGCGGCGGTCCCCGGAACGGGGCGTTCGACGATGACGCCGGTCAGCGCCCCGATCGCGCCGCCCGGGGCGATGACGCCGAGCGCCCCTTCGAGCACGGCCATGGGGGCCGACGCGTTCACCGCCATCAGGTGCTCCTGCACCGCCAGGGGCACCTCCCCGGCCCGGCCGAACGCGACCGCGCCGATTGCGACCAGCACCGCGTCCAGCCCGCCCAGGCCGTGTGCGGCCCGCGCCGGGAGGTCACGGCAGCATTCGAGGTCGTAGGCGTCGAACACCTGCCCAGGGCCGGCCCCCGCGCGCCGTTCCACCCGGTCCAGGCGGACTGGATCCCGCCCGGCCACGGCCACCCGGGCCCCTCGGGCAGCCGCAGTGGCCGCGACCTCGGCTCCGATGACGCCGGTGGCCCCGACCACGAGCAGCCGCCATCCGTCCATCTCCACGACTACCTCCCAACTGACCGGCGAAGCTGGGTGTTTGACGAAACGAGCGGGAGGCGACCCGGTCGCCGTACCGCCGGTCACCGGCCTGCCAGCACCCGGGGAAGCCGCTCGGCGACCGCATCCGCGAGACGCTCGAACTCCCCGCGCAGGAACGGCGCGGCAAGACGTGCCAGGCCGTTGAACCGGAGCGAAGCCCGGTAGACCAGCAGTGTGTGGCCCTCCGACGCACGGACCGAGATGTCGTCGGTCGCGGTGACGGTGCGGTTGTGTCCGACGAAGACCAGCCGATCGGGCCGGTAGTCCGCAAGGCGGTAGACCAGATCGGTCTGCCTCCCCCTGAAACGCGAGGTGTTGCGCCAGCACGCACCCGCCACCACGGGACCGGAGTCCAGGCGCACACAGCTCACGGTGCCCGGGTCCCACTCCGCGGTGTTCCCGAAGTCCGCCAGGTACCGCAGAACCTCCTCGGCCGGGTTCTCGACGATCATCCTTCGTTCCACGCTGATCATCGGATCTCCTTCCCGTCGCCCGTCGCCCGTCGCCCGTCGCCGTCCGCCCCGGCTGGTGGACGGCGCCCTACTCGTTCGTCGCGGACGCGTTCCTGGATGGCATTCCTGGGAGGCCTTTTCGCACAAGGACGGCACCGCGACGGCCCTGCCGGTCGACCGAGCAGAGCCGGACGTCGACCTGGCAGCGGCCGCCTGGGCGAGAACCCGCATCGTTCTGCGGTAGGGGAGGACCGGAGGTGGGCCGGTCACGCGGGCCGGCCGCCCGGGTGGTCGAGCCAGGCGCTGCGCGAGCCCTTGGCGGCGGGCGCTTCGCGTTCGTAGCCGGCGAGTGCCAGTCCCAGTCCGAAGAAGGTGGGAGCCCACTCGCCCACGAAGATACCCCACCGGTCGGCGCGTTCGACTCCGGCCTGTTCGGCCTTCATCGACGCGATCCAGCTCAGCAGGGACAGGCCGACGGACCCGAACGCCGCCGCGTAGGCGTGCTCGCTGGTGATTCCGGCTTCGTGGATCCTGCGCACGATGGTCATGACGACCCTCCAAAGGGACTGTGCCGTGATCGTTCCTGTTCCTCTACTGTCGGACCGCCGCCCGCAACGCGTCAGTCGCATCGTTGGTGCATCGCCCTGGTCGGTCAGGGGACCGGCGGGATGCGCTCCCGGCCCGGCCGATGGGCTGTCTCGCGGGCGTCCGTTTCAGACCGCTCGGAGCGCCGCGAGGCGGCGGAAGACGAGTGCGAGCAGGAACGCCGAGGCGGCCGCCGTGGTGGCGGCCGCCGGAGCGGCCGGTGTGCCCGCGGCCGCGTACAGGGCGCACGCGGCGGTCAGGGCGGCCAGTGCCGAGGCCAGGGCGGCGAGGATCCGGGGCCGGTGCCAGAGCCGCGCCAGGGGGGTGGGGCGGGCCCCGAGCAGGCGGTCGAGCGCCGGGTCGTCCCGCCGCAGGTGGGACTCGATGTCGTCCAGCAGACGTTGCTCCCGGCCGGTCAGGTGTCCGTCCACGGCGGTGCCGCCCTTCGTTCGCCCGTCGCGTGTCAGCGTGTTACCGCCTCCCCCCGCCCGACGTCACGGGAAGCGGCTGAGCGTGCGGGGGGGGGCGGTCCTTTCCTGCCGTCACGGGGGTGACTGGCCGCGGGCGCGTTCGGCGGCCAGCACCTCGGGCAGGCCGGTGAGCCGGCGCAGTCCCGCGGCTGCCTGGGCGGTGCGGGGGTTGGTGGCGAGCAGGTCCCGGTGGCGGTGGACGAAGGCCCAGTAGCCGGTCGTGAACGGGCAGGCCCGGTCACCGAGGCGTTCGGTGGGCCGGTAGCGGCACGGGCCGCAGTGGTTGCCCATACGGTTCAGGTAGGCGCCGCCCGCCGCGTAGGGCTTGGTGGTGATCAGTCCGCCGTCGGCGAACTGGGACATCCCGACGACGTTGGCGGTCATCACCCAGTCGTAGCCGTCCACGAAGCAGCGGTGGAACCAGTCGGTGAGTTCGCGCGGGTCCCAGCCGTGCTGGAGCGCCCAGTTGCCGAGCACCATCAGCCGGGGGATGTGGTGGACCCACCCGTGGTCGCGGACCTCGGCGAGAACGCGGGCCAGGCAGCGGGCGGTGACGGCGTCGGCGTCCAGGTCGCGGAACCAGGCGGGCAGCGGCTCGTGGTGGCCGAGGCGGTTGGCGTCGCGGTAGTCCTCGCCCAGGTGCCAGTAGAGCTGCCAGACGTACTCGCGCCAGCCGGCGACCTGCCGTACGAAGCCCTCGGCGCTGTTGAGCGGTACCCGCCCGGCCCGGTAGGCGGCCTCGGCGGCGCGCACGCACTCGCCCGGGTCGAGCAGACCGAGGTTGAGCGGGACGGACAGCGCGCTGTGGGCCATCCACGGGTCGGCGTGGAGCATGGCGTCCTCGTACCGGCCGAAGTCGGTGAGGCGGTGGGCGATGAAGTGGGCGAGCGCCCGCTCGGCCTCCGGGCGGGTCGCGGCGAAGCGGCGCGGGCCGTCCCGGCCGACGAAGGCGACGTCCCCGGCGCGCTCCCAGCGGTCGAGGTCGGCCCGGACGCGCTCGTCGATGCCGTCCTCCTCGGGCTCGAAGGGCGGTGGCAGCGGCAGGGTGGCGGCGCCTCTGGGCGGGGGTTCGCGGTTGTCCCGGTCGAGGTTCCAGCGGCCGCCGGCCGGGCTGCCGTCGGGTTCGAGCAGCAGGTGCTCGGCGCGGCGCACCCGGTGGTAGAAGTCCTCCAGCAGCAGGCGCCGTTCACCGGGTTCCCCCGCCCAGCGGCGGAAGTCGGCGAAGGGGACGAGGAAGCCGCGCGGCGGCAGCACGGTGACGTGGGGGAGGGAGTTCGCCAGGCCGAGGGCCGCGCGCGAGGTCGGGTGGCACACGGTGACCTCTTGTCGGCCCACCGCCCGGGCCAGGCCCTCGCGGTAGGTGTCGGCCCGGACGTAGCGCACCCGGTCGCCCAGGGCGTCCGCGGCGTGGCGCATCGCCGACAGGACCAGGTGGGCCTTCGCCCGGTGGAACCGCCGCCGGCGCAGCACCGAACGGGCCTCGATCATGACGAGCGGCGCGTCCGGGTCGGGCCCGTCCTCGGCGGGGGCGAGGAACTGCGGCCCGAGTTGGTCGCCGAAGAGCCAGTGCGGGCGCGGCCCGCTCACACCGCCCGCCCGGGACGGCCGGCCGGTCGGGAGCCGAGGGGGAGTGCCGGAACATCCTGGCGGTCGGCGGGCCGTGGGTGGCGGTGACGCCAGTACGGGTTGTCGAGCGGGAGCTTGCCGCTCACCCGCCCGTACATGCCGAAGGTCGCGATCATCAGGCCCATGACGAAGCTGAAGAGCACGTTCTGGATGCGGAAGGCCAGGATGTTGGCCGACGAGTCCAGCAGAGCGAGGTTGACGAAGCCGCTGAGGACGAACAGGGCGCCCACCGCGATGTTGATCGTGGAAGCGGTGTTTCCGCCGACCACCGCACCGCCGACGAGCACGACGGCCGTTGCCACCGACACGAGGCTGAGCAGACCGTTGCTGGACAAACCGGCGACTTTCTCCCCGGAGGTGCTGAAGAAGGACAGCCCGTCCGCGAAGCCGAGACAGCCGAACACGAAGAGGGCCGCGCCGCACAGCCCGGCCCCGACGCGGTAGACCTGCGAAAGCCGGTGGCCGACCGGCAGTTCCTCGTTGAGTTTCATGATCCGCTCCGTTCCTCGGTGATCCTCTCGGGCGCGCGGTGCGCGATCCTTCCCGGAGCATCGGCCGCGGTGGCCGGCTGGAACAGTCGCAGCGGTGCCGCATCGTTTGCGGATCGGACAGCGGCCTCCATGGCCCGCTCAGCGCGCTCCTGAACAAGCTCTGCGAAAACGCTGCGATTGGGAACGACGGCATCGACGGGACGACCATGACGTGACGGATCCACCAGGCAGCCCGGTTGTCCGGGCGGCCTTTGGCAGACTTCCCAGCAGCCGGAGGGCGTCATGACCGTCGATCACAGGATCCCCACCCATGAGAGCCCCGTGCCCGCGAGCCCTCCCACCGAGACGCCCGAGTGCGAGTCGTCGACGTGCTCGGGCATCTCGACCCCGGAGTCGGTCGAACTGCACACGGCCTGGCCCGGCTGGATTCCCCTGCTGATCATCGCCGTCATGGTGGTGTCCTGCGTGGGGTTCGCCGTGGGGAGGATCGCGGGCTGGTGACGACCTTCCCAGGACGTGATGATGCCGGGCCACGGGACGGCGAATCCACGGGTGCCGCCGGTCCCGGCGACAGCGTGGGCCTGCCCACGGGGGCGGTGGCTCAACTGCTCGGTGTCTCCCCCACCACGGTCCGCTCCTGGGAGCGCCGCTACGGCATCGGCCCTGCCAATCGGGCGGCCGGACACCACCGCCGCTGGGCCCGGCAGGACATCGCCGTCCTGGAGAGCATGTGCCGTCTGACCGCCCGTGGGGTACCCCCCGGCGAGGCGGCCCGCGCGGCCCTGGCCGAGAAGGGATCCGCCACTGACATCAACGAAGCGAGCCCCGTCCTCCGCCGGCCGGAACCGCTCGCTCAGGACGATCTCCAGGCCTTCCGCCGCCCCAGCCCGGGGGGAAGCCGAGCTCTGGGCGTCGGAACGGTACGCCCCGAGTGCCGCGGCCTGGCGCGTGCGGCGGTGCGCCTCGACGCGCCGCAGATCGTCGCGATCCTGAGCGAAGCGGTCGCCACCCTCGGGGTGATCGACGCGTGGACGGAGGTCATGATGCCCGCGCTGCGCGCCGCCGGCCGTAAATGGGCGGCGGACGGCGAGCAGTACGTCGAGGTCGAGCACTTGCTGTCCTGGCACGTCTCCACCGTTCTGCGTGGCGTCGCGGTGGCAACGGCTGCCGCCCGGCCCGTATCGCCCGTCCTGCTGGCCGCGACGCCCACCGAACTGCACACGCTCCCGTTGGAGGCCACGTCCGCCGCGCTGGCCGAGCGCGGCCTGCCCTTCCGCATGCTGGGCGCTGCCGTCCCACCCCGGGCACTGCTCGACGCCGTCCAGCGCCTCGGCCCGGCAGCCGTGATGATCTGGTCCCAGGACCGGCGCAGCGCGGACCACGAGCTGGCACACAGAGTCAGTGCCAGTGCCTGGGGGCCGCGGGGCTCGCGCGGCGGGGCGGCCGTCGTCGCCGCGGGCCCCGGCTGGGCCCGCTCCCGGCTGCCCGTCGGCGCCGCCTGTCCCCGCAGCCTGGCGGATGCCGTCGACCTCCTGGAACAGACGGTCACGGGCTGAATCCCCCTCGTCGCGAGGCGGTCCTCCCACAGACCCGCTGCCTCTGCGGCCCCCACGGACACTCTTCCGGTACGCCACCTCGGCTTCCCCGAAGTCCCCCGCCTGGGCGTGCAAGTCGCCCTGGAGCTGCGGGATCCGGCTGCGGTCGGCCTGCGGCGAGCACGGGACCCGACGCCGGATCGACGAACCGCCACAGGTGGTCGCTGGTGCCGTTGTCGTCCCACTGGATGGCGAGGCCGCCGTCGGCGGTGGACCTGTTCTGGATGCCGGGGAGGAGTCCGCCGGCCGCGTTGACCAGACGGGAGCTCGCGCTGTCGGTCCACCGGTAGACGGTGCGCAGCGGCCGTAGTCCTTCGCACGAGCAAGCGCACGTCGCGGCCGCCTGAGCGCGGCCGGCGCTCATCACGATCAGATTTCGGTCACCGGCCGGGGGCTTGCCCCGTGGGCATGTAATCGATTCCAATCGTCGGAACGCGTTGATGTAATCGATTCCACGAGGAGGTGGGGCGGCTGTGACGAGCATCAAGGACGTCGCCGCCGAGGCAGGCGTATCCGTCGCCACTGTCTCGCGTGTCCTGAATGAGCACCCTTCGGTGAGTGCGGACGCGCGGGCGCGGGTGCTGGCCGCCGTTGCATCGCTCGGGTACCGGCCCAACGCCGTGGCGCGGTCGCTGCGTACCGATCAGACCCACACTCTCGGCCTCGTGATCAGCGACGTGCTGAACCCGTACTTCACCGAGCTCGCGCGGTCCGTGGAGGAAGAGGCGCGGGCGCTGGGGTACAGCGTGATCATCGGGAACGCCGACGAGCGGCCGGAACTGCAGGACCACCACGTACGGACGCTGCTGGACCGCCGTATCGACGGGCTGCTGGTCTCGCCCACCGACGGCGGGTCGCCGCTCATGCTGGACGCCGCCCGGGCCGGGACACCGATGGTGTTCGTGGACCGGTGGATCCCCGGCGTCGACGTGCCGGTGGTGCGGGCGGACGGTCGGGGTGCCGTACGGGATCTCGTCGCGCACCTGCACCGGCTGGGGCACCGGCGGCTGGCGATCATCGCCGGGCCGGCGGCCACCACGACCGGGCAGGAGCGTGTGGAGGCGTTCCGCGAGGCGCTGGCGGAGTGCGGCCTCGACCTGCCGGACCGGTACATCGGCCAGGGTGACTTCCAGGCCGCCAGCGGCCGGCGGGCGACCGAGCGCTTCCTCGACCTCGCAGAGCCGCCGCAGGTCGTGTTCGCGGCGGACAACCTGATGGCGCTGGGCGCCCTGGACGCCGCACGCGCCCGTGGCCTGCGGGTACCGGACGACATCGCGCTCGCCGCGTTCGACGACATCCCCTGGTTCGTGCACACCGACCCGCCGATCACCGCGATCGCCCAGCCCACGGGCGAGCTGGGCCGGGCCGCCGTGCGCGCGCTCGTGGACCGCATCGAGGGGCGGGCGCCACGATCCGTGACGCTCCCCGCCCGTCTCGTCGTTCGCCGCTCGTGCGGCGAGACACCCGTGACCGGGACACCCGTGACCGCGACCACCGTGACCGGGACCCCCGTGACGAACAGGAGCCAGTCGTGAGCGACGCGGACGAGTTGCTGCGCATCGAGGGGGTTCGGAAGACCTTCCCCGGGGTGGTCGCGCTGGACCGCGTCGACTTCGACCTGCGGCGGGGCGAGGTCCATGTGCTGCTCGGTGAGAACGGCGCGGGCAAGAGCACCCTGATCAAGATGCTCTCCGGTGCCCACACGCCCGACGAGGGCCGCATCCTGGTCGGTGGTCAGGAGGTCCGCATCCATGGTGCGCAGGACTCCGAGCGACTCGGGATCGCCACCATCTACCAGGAGTTCAACCTCGTCCCCGATCTGACGGTCGCCGAGAACATCTTCCTGGGACGCCAGCCGCGCCGGTTCGGGGTGATCGACCGGAAGAGGATGGAGGCAGACGCTTCGGAGCTGCTGGAGCGCGTCGGCGTCAGCGTGTCGCCCCGCGCGCGGGTGCGCGAACTCGGCATCGCACGCCTGCAGATGGTCGAGATCGCCAAGGCGCTGAGCCTGGACGCGCGGGTTCTGATCATGGACGAGCCGACCGCTGTGCTGACCTCCGAGGAGGTCGAGAAGCTGTTCGTGATCGTGCGCACACTGCGCGAGGACGGCGTCGGGATCGTCTTCATCACGCACCACCTGGAGGAGATCGCCGCCCTCGGGGACCGGGTCACGGTCATCCGGGACGGCAGGTCGGTCGGACAGGTGCCCGCCTCCACGCCGGAGGAGGAGCTCGTACGGCTGATGGTGGGCCGGTCCATCGAGCAGCAGTACCCGCGCGAGCGGGCTGTCCCGGGCGCCGCGCTGCTGTCCGTGGAGGGACTGTCCCGGGACGGCGTCTTCCACGACGTCAGCTTCGAGGTGCGCGCCGGCGAGGTCGTCGGCGTCGCGGGGCTGGTCGGGGCGGGTCGTACCGAGGTGGTCCGGGCCGTCTTCGGAGCCGACCCGTACGACCGCGGTACGGTCCGCGTCGCCGGGGCTCCCCTGAAGCGGCACGACATCGGCGCCGCCATGACCGCGGGAATCGGGCTGGTGCCCGAGGACCGCAAGGGCCAGGGGCTGGTGCTCGACCAGTCGGTCGAGGAGAACCTCGGACTCGTCACCCTCAAGTCCGCCACCAGGGCCGGAATCGTCGACCTCAGGGGTCAGCACGACGCCGCCGCGCGGATCGCCGGGCAACTCGGCGTACGGATGGCCGGGCTCGGTCAGCAGGTGCGCACGCTGTCCGGCGGCAACCAGCAGAAGGTCGTCATCGGCAAGTGGCTCCTGGCCGACACCAGGGTGCTGATCCTCGACGAGCCCACGCGCGGCATCGACGTCGGCGCCAAGGTCGAGATCTACCAGCTCATCAACGAGCTGACGGCGGCCGGGGCCGCCGTCCTCATGATCTCCAGCGATCTGCCCGAGGTGCTGGGGATGAGCGACCGCGTGCTGGTGATGGCCCAGGGCCGGATCGCCGGCGAGCTGTCCGCCGCCGAGGCCACGCAGGACGCGGTCATGTCGCTGGCCGTGAGCAATCCCACTACCGAACTGGAGGCCCCCCGTGGCCGCTGAAACGCTCAAGGGCGGTACGGGCGCCGGTGGCGCCGCGGCGTTGCGCCGTCTGCTGCTCGACAACGGCGCGCTGACCGCGCTGATCGCCCTCGTCATCGCCATGTCGGCGCTGTCGGGCGACTTCCTCACCACCGACAACCTGCTCAACGTCGGCGTCCAGGCGGCCGTGACCGCCGTCCTCGCCTTCGGCGTCACCTTCGTGATCGTCTCGGCGGGCATCGACCTGTCGGTCGGGTCGGTGGCCGCGCTGTCGGCGACCGTACTGGCGTGGAGTGCCACGGCGCACGGAGTGCCGGTGGCCGTCGCGGTGCTGCTGGCACTGGTGACGGGTGTGGCCGCCGGCCTGGTGAACGGCTTCCTGGTCTCGTACGGCAAGCTGCCGCCGTTCATCGCGACGCTCGCGATGCTGTCGGTGGGGCGTGGCCTGGCACTGGTGATCTCGGACGGATCGCCGATCGCGTTCCCGGCCTCCGTCTCCCACCTGGGTGACACGCTCGGCGGGTGGCTGCCGGTGCCGGTGCTCGTCATGGTGGCCATGGGGCTCGTCACGGCGTTCGTCCTCGGTCGGACGTACATCGGCCGCTCGATGTACGCCATCGGCGGCAACGAGGAGGCGGCCCGGCTCTCGGGTCTGCGGGTGCCCAGGCAGAAGCTGGTGATCTACGCGCTGTCCGGGGTGTTCGCCGCGGTCGCCGGTGTCGTCCTGGCCTCCCGGCTCTCCTCCGCGCAGCCGCAGGCCGCCACCGGGTACGAGCTGGACGCCATCGCCTCCGTCGTCATCGGCGGCGCCTCCCTCGCCGGGGGTACCGGCAAGGCGTCGGGGACGCTGATCGGCGCGCTCATCCTCGCGGTGCTGCGCAACGGGCTGAACCTGCTGAACGTCTCCGCGTTCTGGCAGCAGGTCGTCATCGGTGTCGTCATCGCCCTGGCGGTGCTGCTCGACACGGCGCGGCGCAAGGCCGGGGCCACTCCCACGGCGAACGGGGCGCCCGGCGGCGGAAGGGGCAAGCAGGCCGCCACGTACGGGATCGCGGCTGTCGTGGCGGTGGCGGTCGTGGGTGCGACGTCGTTCCTGCACGGCGATCCGAAGGCCGGCACCCGGAAGATCGGCCTCTCGCTCTCCACGCTCAACAACCCGTTCTTCGTGCAGATCCGGTCGGGTGCGCAGGCCGAGGCGAAGCTGCTGGGGGTGGACCTGACCGTCACCGACGCGCAGAACGACGCCTCGCAGCAGGCCAACCAGCTGCAGAACTTCACCAGTTCGAAGCTCGCGGCGATCGTCGTCAACCCGGTGGACTCCGACGCGGCGAGCAACTCCGTGCAGGCCGCGGGCAAGGCGAAGATCCCGGTCATCGCCGTCGACCGCGGCGTCAACAACGCCGATGTGAACGCACTGGTCGCCTCCGACAACGTCGCCGGGGGTGAGCAGGCGGCGAAGGCCGTCGCCGAGAAGCTCGGTGGCAGCGGGAAGATCGTGATCCTCCAGGGGCTGGCCGGTACCTCCGCCGCGCGGGAGCGGGCCGAGGGCTTCGCCAAGGGGCTGGCGGCGTACCCGGGGATCGAGGTCGTCGCGCAGCAGCCGGCCGACTTCGACCGGACCAAGGGGCTCGACGTCATGTCGAACCTGCTCCAGGCGCACCCGGACGTCCAGGGCGTCATCGCCGCGAACGACGAGATGGCGCTCGGCGCGGTGAAGGCGCTCGGGTCCAAGGCCGGCGAATCCGTGCAGGTCGTCGGCTTCGACGGAACTCCCGACGGGCTGAAGGCGGTCGAGCAGGGGGCGCTGTACGCGTCCGTGGCCCAGCAGCCGTCGCAGCTCGGGAAGATCGCCGTGGACAACGCGGTCAAGGCGATCAAGGGGGAGAAGGTCGAGGAGACCATCAAGGTGCCGGTGAAGGTGGTCACGAAGGAGACCGTGGCCGGGTTCAGCGGCTGAGACGGGGAAAGGGGTGGCCGGGGGCCCGCGGAAGCGGGGCTCCGGCCGCCTCGTTTCGGATTTCCTGAGGTTCGGATGTCCTGATTGGGGAGTTTCATGGGTTTCACGTACGACTACGACGTGCTGGTCGTGGGGTCGGCCAACGTCGATCTCGTGATCGGTGTCGAGCGCAGGCCCGGGGCCGGGGAGACGGTGCTCGGGTCGGACCTCGCCGTCCATCCCGGCGGCAAGGGGGCCAACCAGACGGTTGCCGCCGCGCGGCTCGGGGCGCGCACAGCGCTGATCGCGCGGGTCGGCGACGACGCGAACGGGCGGCTGCTGCTGGAGTCGCAGCGCAGCGCGGGGGTCGACACGGAGGGCGTCCTGGTGGGCGGGGCCCCGACCGGCGTCGCGCTGATCACCGTCGACCCGTCCGGGGACAACAGCATCGTGGTGTCGCCCGGTGCGAACGGGCGGCTCACGCCGGAGGACGTCCGGGCCGCCGAGCCGCTGATCCGCGCCTCGCGGGTGGTCTCGACGCAGTTGGAGATCCCGTTGGAGTCGGTCGTGGAGGTCGTGCGGCAACTGCCGTCCGGCACGAGGTTCGTGTTGAACCCCTCCCCGCCGCAGGCGCTGCCGGCCGAGGTGCTGGCGGCCTGCGACCCGCTGATCGTCAACGAGCACGAGGCCCGGGTGATCCTGGGCGGCGGGACCATCGGCGACTCCCGCTGGGGCGACGACCCCGCCGCATGGGCGCGGGAGTTGCTCGCGAGCGGGCCCCGATCGGTCGTGGTGACGCTCGGCTCGGAGGGAGCGTTGGTCGCCTCCGCCGGGGAGGAGGTCGTACGGGTCGCGTCGGTGAAGGTCGACGCCGTCGACACGACCGGTGCCGGCGACTCCTTCACGGCCGCACTGGCCTGGAAGCTGGGCGCGGGCGCTTCGCTCGCGGAGGCCGCCGGGTACGCCGCCCGGGTGGGCGCCGTCGCCGTGACGCGGCGGGGGGCCCAGGAGTCCTTCCCCACCGCCGAGGAGGTCGAGGCGCTGTGAAGAAGGGCGGGATCCTGAATCGCCATCTCGCCGGAGCCGTCGCCGAGTTGGGGCACGGCGACCAGGTACTCGTCTGTGACGCGGGGATGCCGATTCCGGGCGGGCCCCGGGTGGTCGACCTCGCTTTCCGGGCGGGGATCCCGTCGTTCGAGGACGTACTGGCCGGGCTCCTCGACGAGTTGGTGATCGAGGGGGCGCTCGCGGCGCAGGAGGTACGGGAGGCGAACCCCGCCGCAGACGGGCTGCTGGCCGGCTCCTTCGCCGAACTGGGCTACGTACCGCACGAAACATTGAAGGAGCTGAGCGCGGGGGCGCGCCTGGTGGTGCGGACCGGGGAAGCCCGGCCGTACGCGAACGTGCTGCTGCGGTGCGGGGTGTTCTTCTGATCGACTTTCGACGACGGGCTGCTGGGCGGGCTGCGCGTTTTCTGAGAATCGGATGATCCGTGAGACGGTCGGCGAACTCCGATGGGATGCTGTGGCCTTGGTCCGTCACCGCAACGACCCCGGGGAACCACCCATGCCGCTGTTCGGCAGTCGCAAGAACCTACCGAAGCCGCTGTGCGACGAGCACGGCCCGTGCAAGGCGCTGGCCGGGATCTCGGTCTTCGAGGTCCGGAGCCGGCTTCGCCTCCTCGTCGCCCCGACCCGCACACTGGGCCCCGACCCCATGGCCCGGCAGATCGACGACGAGCTGTCGGTCGTCCTGTGCGTCAACGGCGGGAAGCGGGGCGGGACGACCGAGGCCCTGTCGATAGCCGAGCACGCCGCCGACCAGTGGAGCGTCAGCCGGGCCGAGCTCTGGGAAGGGGCCTTCGCCAATCTGGCCACCGAGCAGCTCAACCGGCAGTCCTTCAAGGCGACGAACGGCGACGTCCTCTACGCCGTCAACGGGATGGGCGCGTGGCCCGGCGCGGCCCAGGCCGTGCGGCTGGAGAACGCCCTGGGCGGGGTCGACCTGCCCCACGGCGCCCTGGTCACCCTGCCGACGAGCAACGCGTTCTGCGCGGCGCCGATCCGCAGCGGCTCGTCGCTGAACGCGATCCGCTTCATGATCGACCTGTCGAAGCAGCTCCAGGCCAACGATCCGGCGCCGCTGACCTCGTCGATCTTCTGGTACCGGGACGGCTGGCTGGAGAACCTGAACGTCGGCGACAACGGCATGATGCGCCCGTCCGCCCGCTTCCGGGAGATGGCGAACGGCCTCCCCGCCACCTGACCCCCCGCCGCCTGGCCCCCCGCCGCCTGGCCCCCCGCCGCCTGGCCCCCCGCCGCCTGGCCCCCGCCGCCTGGCCCCCGGCACCGCCGCCCGGCGGGAACGGGGCGGGGCTGCCGCCGCCGAAGTCCGACAGACTCTGCCCGACCTCGGGCAGGTAGCTGGAGATCATCACCAGGTGGCGGACCGACCCGATGCCCTGCGGCACCGCATGCGCGCGCACCGGGGCTCCTCGCAGACCGGGTCAGTTGCTCGGATGGGAGGCTGCCCAGCCTCGTTCGAGCAGGGCGAATGCCTCGTCGGCAGCCCGGCGCGGTTCGGGGTGCTGCAGGATCAGACTGCGGGCCGTCAGGGCGAACCGGGCCAGGGCGGCGCAGCTGACGTCGTCCTCGGGTGCGCCCACGGCCTCCGCGACGGCTCGCGCCAGGGCCGTTTCATGGCGGGTCCACATCCGTTGGGAGTAATCACGCAGCGCGGGGGTCTCCTGTACCAGGCGGGTGAAGGCGGCGAACCGCGGGTCGGCGGCGTGGACGGCGCACCGGGTCTGGTGCAGCAGCAGGTGCTCGCGCAGCGCCTGCGGGATCGACCGGCCCGGGGGCCGCTCGCGCACGGCCGCGACGAGGGCCGCTTCCAGGTCGTCGTCCTGGTCGAAGACCAGCGCCTCCTTGCCGGTGAAGTGCTTGAACAGGGTGGTCACCGAGACGTCTGCGGCATCGGCGACGTCCTTGACGCCGACCTGGTCGTAGCCGCGTTCGAGGAAGAGTTCGAGTGCGGCGTCGGCCAGGGCCTGGCGGGTCTGGGCCTTCTTGCGCTCGCGGCGCCCCATCGCTTCGGTCACTCGACCACCATAGCCCGAAGTGCATCCACTCCGAAAGTGTAGTCATTGCACTTATTTAGCGAGTGTGCTTTCTTGGTGGTGCCGGGCCGTCCGGTGACCCACCCACCACCGGAAGGACACACCCGTGCCCTCTGCCCGTGACCCTCGCATCGCCATCGTCGGCGCCGGCCTCGGCGGCTTGACCTGCGCCCGGGTCCTGCAGCAACACGGTCGAGCCGTCACGGTGTTCGAACGCGAAGCCGACGCCGCCGCCCGCCCGCAGGGCGGCTCCCTCGACATGCACGCCGACACCGGCCAGGCCGCCTTGCGGTCGGCGGGCCTGCTCGACCGGTTCCATGCCCTCGCCCGCCCCGAGGGCGACGAGTGGCGCGTGCTCGACCATGCCACCGGTGCCCTCCTCGCGCAGCGAGGGCCGACCGCAGGCGGGGGCCGTCCGGAGATCGACCGCGGCCAACTGCGCGGCCTGCTGCTGGACTCGCTCGCCCCGGGCACGGTGCGGTGGGACCGTGCCGTCACCGGGGTCACCCCGCTGGCGGGCGGCACCTGCCGGCTGGTCCTGGGTGACGGTACGGCCGAGGAGTTCGACCTGGTGGTCGGTGCCGACGGCGCCTGGTCACGGGTCCGCCCGGCCCTGTCGCCCGCGGTACCCCACTACACCGGTGTCACCTTCGTCGAGACCGGCTTCGACCAGTGCGACACCCGCCACCCCGAACTCGCCCGGCTGGTCGGCAACGGATCGCTGCTGGCGAAGGGCGTAGGCCGGACCATGGTCGCCCAGCGCAACAGCAACGGTCACATCCGCGGCTACCTCGCGCTGCGCGAGCCGCAGGACTGGCACGTGGCCGCCGGACTCGACCTCGGCGACCAACGGGCCGTGCAGGAGTACCTGTTGGAGATGTTCGACGGCTGGGACGAGAGCCTGCTGCGGATCCTGCGCGACAGCGACCACGGCTTCGTCAACCGGTCCCTGCACGTGCTGCCCGCCCCGCACGTCTGGTCGCACGTGCCCGGCGTGACGCTGCTCGGCGATGCCGCGCACCTGATGCCCCCGGTCGGGCTGGGCGCCAACCTCGCCATGCTCGACGGCGCCGACCTCGCCCACGCCCTCGTCACCGAATCCAGCGTCGGCGACGCCGTCCGCGCCTACGAGCGCATCATGCTGCCGCGCTCGACCGAGGCCGCGACGGGCAGCGCACGGGGCCTCGACCACCTCGTTCCCGCGGCCTGCTGAGTCGACGCCGCCGGCCCGAGCGACGCCGAAGGCGCCCGTGACGGGGCAGGCCGGGTGAACACCCGACGGACGGGCAGCCCCACGACCCTCCTCGTGATGGCCTGACCGCTGTTGACGGCATGGGCCAACTGGCGGACATCGGAGAAGGAGAGGTTGCGCGCGTACCCGGCGATGATCACCTCTGAGGGCGGCGGCGTCGGCGGCGAGTGCTTCGGAGCAACCCCCGCGAGCGCGGGGCCGACTTGGTCGGCGCGAAGATGTGCACGGGCCCGACGGAGCAACCCCCGCGAGCGCGGGGCCGACCCTTCCTCGAACCCGCGGAAGCCCCGCGCCCCGGAGCAACCCCCGCGAGCGCGGGGCCGACACTTGCTGACCTGCGGCGATTGGTGTCAGAGGGGGCCGGTTGATTCAGTTCGATCGGATGGCGGCCCGCCGGGGCAGCTGATGATTGCCGTCATCTCTCCTTGCTGTGAGGCGAGTTGTCAGTGCTGGGTTCTAGACTCCCGAAGCGTACTCGCACATGGAGGTCGGGACGATGGTCGAGGACCGTTGGCATTGGTACCCGCCCGAGGTCAGGGGCTGGTTGGGTGCCCTGTGGGGCAAGTCCGCGGGGCGGGCCGGGGGGACTGCCAACCTCCTGCTGTCGCACATGCTGGACACGGCCGCCGTGGCCGAGGTGCTCTGGGACCGCTACCTGCCGCAGGTGACGCGGCGGCGTCTGGACGCTCTGGCGGGTGGTGCGGGCAAGGGACGCCGTCTGTTCGCCTGGTTGTGTGGGATCCACGATTGTGGCAAGGCCACGCCGGTGTTTCAGCAGCTCGACCCTGCCGGTGCGGCCGTGGTCCGTCAAGCGGGGCTCACCTGGGACACGTATGCGGTGCAAGGGGTGCCTTGGCGGCATGACAAGGCAGGCGCCCGCGTGCTGCGGGCGCTGCTCACCGAGGCGAAGTGGTCGAAGGAGCAGGTCGGCTGGGTGTGGCCGTTGGTTGCCGGCCATCACGGGTTGATCCCGACGTTGGGGCAGCTGAGTCCGCCGAGGAAGAACGAGAAGTTGCAGAGATCCGGCCGGCCTTGGGAGCTCGCACAGGCGGCGCTGGTGGAGGTGTTCACCCGGGAGCTCGGCTACGAGGGCGAGTCGCCGCTTGCTGCCGTCGAACCCGCGTTGCTGCCCAGCCGCGCGGTGCAGCTCCAGCTGTCCGGGTACGTGGTGATGGCGGACTGGATCGCCAGCGACGAGCGGCACTTCACGGGCGAGTCCGATCTGGCGAGGGTGACGATGCCCCAGGCGCGCCAGCGGGCCGCGGTGGCGTGGTCGAGGCTGGAACTGCGCGGCGGGTGGGGAAAGTTGGCGGAGCCGGGCCTCGAGGCGTTCCGGGACCGGTTCGACCACGGACCCCGGCCGTCCCAGGAGTTGGTCCTGGACGTGGTGCGTCGGATGGGCGGGCCTGGCCTGGTGATCGTCGAGGCGCCGATGGGGGAGGGGAAGACGAAGGCGGCGTTGGCGGCTGCCGAGTCGATGGCCGCGCGTCACGGTGCGGACGGGGTGTTCCTGGGCATGCCGACCCAGGCGACCGCAGACCCGATGTTCACCCAGGTCCGTTCGTGGCTGCGCGAGGTCGGGGAAGGGCTGGAGGACCAGGTCGCGCTGCTGCACGGCAAGCGGATGTTCAACAAGGAGTGGCGCGCCCTGCTGGAGGGCGCGGGGGAGTGGGGACAGGACGCCGACGACCCTTTCGCGTCGGTGGGCGAGGACGAGTTCGGAATGCGGGCCGACTGCTTCGGCGGCTGCGAGGGCGGGGAGCGCAGGGCTCCCGCCGAGTGGTTCCTCGGTCGTCGCCGCGGCCTGCTGAGCCCGTTCGCGGTCGGTACCATCGACCAGCTCCTGTACGCCGCGACCCGCACCAAGCATGTGATGCTCCGGATGGCCGGCCTGGTGGGCAAGGTCGTGATTCTCGACGAGGTTCACGCCGCGGACGTCTACATGTCGCAGTTCCTGCTGGAGGGCCTGTGGTGGCTCGGGCAGGCCGGGGTTCCAGTGGTGCTGCTGTCAGCGACCTTGCCGCCGGACCAGCGGCGCCGTCTGGTCGCCGCCTACCTGGCGGGAACTCAGTCGGCGGAGGCTTCGGCGGAGCTGGAACTTCCGGAGCCACAGGGTTATCCGAGCGTGACGGCGGCCTGGTCGGCACACGGCGGGAGGCCGGCGCTGTTGGTCGAGAGTACCGAATCCTGGCGTGATGACCTCCACGTGCGGGTCGAGGTGCTCGATGAATCGTCGATGCTGACCGGTTCCCTGACCTCGGGGGACGATGCCGGGCCGGCGGATGCCGCAGTGGTTGACCACCTGAAGGAGTGCCTGGTCGACGGCGGATGCGTCCTGGTCATCCGCAACACCGTGGCCCGCGCCCAGTCCACGTTCGAGGCCCTCCGCGAGGAGTTCGGCGCTGATGTCCGGCTTCTGCACGGCCGCCTGCACGCGGGCCACCGGGCCGACCGTACGCAGGAGGTGCTGAGGCTCCTCGGACCGCCGACCGAAGGGGCCGAGCGCCCCTACCGACTGATCGTTGTCGCGACCCAGCTCGCGGAGCAGTCCTTCGATGTCGACGCCGATCTGCTGATCACCGACCTCGCACCGATGGACCTGCTGCTGCAGCGCATCGGACGCCTTCACCGCCATGACGGCGTGAGGCGCCCCCGCCTGCTGTCTCGGCCCACCGTTGTCGTCACCGGCATCCACCTCGGTGACGACGGTGCGCCGAACATCCTGCCCGCCTCCGAAGGGATCTACGGCCGCTACCTGCTGCTGCGCACGGCGGCCGAGGTCGAGCGGGCGGCGACGGCCGACGAAGGAACGTGGAAGATCCCCGGTGAGGTGCCGGATCTGGTCGCCCGCGTGTACGGCACCGACGCCCTCGTCCCTGCCTCCTGGATCGAGGCGGAGGATGATGCGCGGCAGGTATGGAAGGAACGGCAGAACGAGCGCCGCGCCGCGGCCGTCGAGTACCTGCTGACCCGCACCGGGGAACACGGATCGCAGACCCTGGCCGGCCTTCATTACGGAAGCCACGGCCGCCTGACGGAAAGTCAGTTCGAAGCGCTCGTCCGCGACGGGGACCGGAGCGTGGAGGTCGTCCTGGTAGGCCGCACCGCGGATGCTTTGCGTGCGATGACGGGCCGACAGCTCGGCCCCAACGGGACGGTCGCGGCCGAGCTGGTGGACGATGTGCTCTCCGGGGCGGTGCGTCTCCCCACCAAGCTGACCGTGGCGGCCGAGCAGGAGCTCGGTCCGTTGTCGGGCTGGCGCGACCATCCGTGGCTACGACACAGCCTGGCCCTCGAGCTCGACGAGCACGGCGCCGCGGTCATTGGCGACTTCCGGCTGCGCTACGACGACCTGCTCGGCCTCGTGGTGAGCGGAGGTCACCCGTAGCGGTAGAGCGCATGGGCGGAACGGACGCAGTGCCGTTCCGCCCACACGACCCCACCCCCGCGAACGCGGAGCCGACTTGCCGCCGAGACCGGCTGTCAAACACGGCCAGGGGCCATCCCCGCGTACCAACCCGCGGGACCGAGGGGCAATTCAAGCATTCACCCCACAACAGGCATCCGCCGGTGCCACGATGAACCAGCGACAAGCTAAACATGGCTAGTTGGGAGAACAGCGCGTGCCTGGGTACAACCTTGTCGACGAACCGTGGCTGACGGTACGCCCCGTCGGAGGCGGGCCTCCCGTGAAGCTGGGGATCGCCGAGGCCTTGGCCCGGGCCCACGAGCTCGAGGGCGTCGTGGTCGAGTTCTCCACCCAGCTCCCGGCCGTCCTGCGCCAGGTCCTGCTGCCCGTCGTCGCCCACGCCACCGGCGTACCTCAGGATCTCCAGGAGAAGGGCGAACGGCTGGCCCGGAAAGGCGGGTTCACGACGGACGAGCTGGACAAGAAGCTCCTGCCCTACCTCGCCGAGCATCACGCGAAGTTCGACCTCTTCGATCCCGAGGCGCCGTTCGGTCAGGTCGCCGGGCTGCACACTGCCAAAGGCGAGACGAAGGGCTCCGCCGCCCTCGTGGTGACCGCAGCGAGCGGCAACAACGTCCCGCTGTTCGCCAGCCGCACCGACGCGGACCCGCTCGATCTCACGGCGGCCCAGGCTGCCCACTGGCTCGTACACGCCCACTGCTGGGACACAGCGGCGATCAAGACCGGGGTCGTCGGCGACGACCAGGTCAAGGCGGGCAAGACGACCGGCAACCCCACCGGCCCGCTCGGCCAGCTCGGTGTCATCATCCCCACGGGGCGCACCCTGTACGAGACCCTCCTGCTGAACCTCCCGCTCACCCCGCCCGACAACCTCGGCGTCCCGCAGTGGCTGCAGGGCCCGCACCAACCCGCGTGGAAGCCCCGCAAGGCCAACGGCCTCCTCGACCTGTGGACGTGGCAGGCCCGGCGGATCAGGCTCATCCCGCACCGGGACGAGAGCGGGCAGCTGAGGGTCGCCCGGGTGGTGATCAGCGCCGGCGACCGCCTGACGTCCGTGCCCGAGAGGGAGCCTCACACCGCCTGGACCTTCGCCGCGCCGGCGAAGAAGCCCGTCAAGAAGTCCGCCTCAGCCCTTCCCGAGCGCAGGCCCCGCCGTCACAGCCAGGGCAAGGCTGCCTGGCGCGGCCTGGAAGCCCTCCTCGCACCCACCCGCCGGAGCTCCGACGGCGCCTTCGAGACCAGCATCCTGCTCGACGAGGTCAGCGCCCTGCAAGAGGACGACCAACTCCCCGCCGACTACCCGCTGCAGGTCGAGATCTTCGGGATGGTCTACGGCACCCAGTCCTCCGTCGTCGAGGACGTCATCCACGACGCCATCCCCCTGCCACTGCTCGCTCTCCACCAGGAAAGCGAAGCCCACCAGCTGCTCCTGGACGTCGCCGAGCAGGCGGAACGGCTCGCCCAGGCCGTCAACAACCTCTCCGCCGACCTGCGTCGGGCCGCCGGAACCGACCCCATCCCCTGGGACAAGGGCCAGCGCCCCGGCGAATTCCTCCTGCACGCCCTCGACCCCTTGGTGCGCCGCCTGCTCGCCGGCGTACGCGACGCCGGCACCGACGACGACGTCCTGGGGAAAGGCCGGCTCGCCTGGGAGCAACTCGCCCACCGCCACGCGTGGAACGTGGCGAACGCGCTCCTCCTGGCCGCACCCGCCACCACGTTCGGCGGCCGCACCCTCGACCAGCCTGGAAAGGCGGGCAAGACACAGACCTACCGGCTCGGCACGGCCGGCGCCAACTTCCGACGAACGGTCAAGGAGATCCTGCCCCGCCACGCCGACGCCGTACGGGAAGCCGCTGCCGCCCGGGCAGCCGAGACGGGACCCTCCAACGACTCCGACCCCGCCCTTGGAGCGGACTTTGACTACTGAACACTCCATCGCCGCCCAACCGCGCCGGTACTGGGACCAGTTCACCGCCCACGACCACACCTGGCGCATCGACCCCCGCACCAAGCAACCACGCCGACCGTCCGGAGAGGACCTCGCGGCGCTGCGCTCCGGCCTCGGGCGCCCCGTCATGGACAGTCCCAAGATGTGGCCGCTCTACAGCTGCGAGGTCAACGACTTCCTCGCGCTTCGCGACGAGGTCTCCGACGAGCAGAAGGCCGAGCACGCCGCCCTGGCCCTCTATGGCCTGCACCAGCAGAGCCAGTCCGCGCCGATGCACCGCCGCGGCGTCAAACTGGGTCAAGCGCTTCGAGCCCTGCGCCGCAGTGGCAAGTTCAGCGAGGAGGCACTCGACACCCGAGTCGCCCAACTCGCCAATGCCACCAGCGTGTCCGCGCTGCTGGTCCACCTGCGTGGCCTGATCACCCAACTCCGCTCCGTCGGGCAGCCGTTGGACTACAACCACCTGATGGCCGACATCCTGGCCTGGCACCACACCGACCGGCGCCCGCAGGTCCGCCTCAAGTGGGCGATCGGTTATCAGTCGTGGAAGGACCAGGCACCTGCCGTGTGATCCGCACTCCGGCACATCCATCACCACCGGCACCACCATCCTTCGAGGAGAAGCGCATGACCGACCGGCTCTATGTAGACGTGCACATCCTGCAGACCGTCCCCCCGGCCAACCTCAACCGCGACGACAGCGGCAACCCCAAGGAGGCCTACTTCGGCGGAAAGCGCCGCTCCCGCGTCTCGTCCCAGGCTTGGAAGCGCGCCACCCGCATCCACTTCGCCGAGAGCCGCGACCCGCAGGATCTCGCCACCCGAACCAAGCGGATCGCCGCCCAACTGGCCAAGGGCATCGCCGAGCGCACCGGCGTCGCGGTCGAGGACGCCCAGCGGATCGCCGACGCCCTGATCAAGTCGACCGGGATCTCCGCCGGCAAGAAGGATGGCGACACCGCCTACCTCCTCTTCTACGGGCGCCGCCAACTGGACGGCATCGTCGACCTGGTCGCCGACACCGCCACCGACCTCGCCACCCTCGACGTCAAGGCCCTCGACGAGGCCGTCAAGGCTTTGCCGGTCAAGGACCAGTTGCAGACCGGACACCCCGCCGATGTCGCGCTCTTCGGCCGCATGGTCGCCGACATCCCCGGCCTGAATGTCGACGCCGCCACCCAGGTTGCCCACGCCATCTCCACCCACGCCGCCGAACTCGAGTTCGACTACTACACGGCAGTCGACGACGAGAACACCGCCGAGGAGACCGGCGCCGGCATGATCGGCACCATCGGCTTCAACTCCGCCACGCTGTACCGCTACGCCACCGTCGGCCTGCACCAGCTGCGCAGCAACCTCGGCGACGACAAGGCCGCGGTCGACGCCGTCGACCTGTTCGTCGACTCCTTCGCCCGCTCCATGCCCACCGGCTACGGCAACTCCTTCGCCCACCGCACCCGCCCCAGCCTCGTGGCCGTCGTCGTCCGCGCCGACCAGCCCGTGAACCTCGTCTCCGCGTACGAGAACGCCGTCCCGGCCGGCCGGGGCATCGTCGCCGAGTCCGCGCGCCGCCTTGCCGTGGAGTTCGCCACCGCCACCGAGCAGTGGGGCGACACCCCGCTGTACGTCGGCATCTGCCACACCCTCGGCACCGACACGGACGCCGACCAGACCGGGCAGAAGCTGGCGGAGGCGTTCGGCACCAACCGCACCTTCACCGATCTGCGCGACGGCCTGCGAACCGTGCTCACCGAGCGGGTGAACGACAACTGATGTCCGCCGACCCCACCCACGCACCGGCCCCGGAGCAGGCGGTCCTCGTACTGCGCCTGGCCGCTCCGCTCCAGTCCTGGGGCGAGCGCAGCGCCTTCAACCGCCGTGACACGCCGCCCCAGCCGACCAAGTCCGGAGTTGTCGGACTGCTCGCCGCCGCGGCGGGATACCCGCGGGAGGCGGACCTCACCGACTTGGTCGGGCTGCGCCTGGGTGTGCGCATCGACCAGCCCGGAACGTTGCTGCGCGACTACCACACCGTCAGCGACTACCGGGGTCGGCCACTGCCGCAGGCCGGCGTCAACGCCAAGGGCGTCCAGAAGTCGACCTCCCCGGCCAAGGACACCCACGTCACCCACCGGTACTACCTGCAGGACGCGGTGTTCACCGCCGCGGTCCAGGGCCCAGCCGCTCTCGTCACGACGCTGGCCGAGGCGATCCGCCGCCCCGCCTTCCCGCTGGCCCTCGGCCGGAGATCCTGCGTCCCTACCCAGCCGATCGCCCTCGGCGAGGTGCGCGACGCCACCCTGGAGGACGTCCTGGCAGAGGAGCCGTGGCAGGCGGGCGAAGCCGCGAGGAACGCCTACCGCCGGCACGCGCAGCGGGGTCCGGAGCCGTTCTCCCCGCACCGGATCGACCTCGCCGCGACCTTCGACGACCCCTCGGGTGACGACACCCTGCAGGACGTCCCGCGCTCCTTCTCGCCCCGCGAACGCGCCTTCTCCACCCGGCGCATCCGCCACACCTGGCTCAACGTCCCCACCGGTCTCGACTCGTCCGCCGCAACTACGCAACCGGCCGCCGCAGCCGGCAGCCACGACCCGTTCGCCCTGCTGGGCTGGTGACCAGATGACCTACCTCTCACGTGTCCGCATCAACCCCCTGCGCGCCGCCAGCCGCAACCTGCTCGCCAACCCCCGGGCCCTGCACGGCGCCGTGATGGCGGGCATCCCTGACACCGCCCCCGGCGACCGGATCCTGTGGCGCCTGGACGCCGACCACCCGCGTCGCCCCATGCTGCTCGTTCTCACCCCCTCCAAGCCGGACTGGACCCACATCGTCGAACAGGCCGGGTGGCCCGACGCCGAAGGCGAGCACTACGCGATCCGCGACTACAGCCCGCTGATCGCCCAGCTCGCCGTCGGCCGCGAGTTCGCCTTCCGGCTCAAGGCCAGCCCCGTCCAGAACACCTCCAAGCCCGACAAGGCGAGCCCGCACCGCACCAAGACCGCTGCGGAGCTCCACCACCGCTCGTACCGCATGGCCCACCGCACTGCTGCCCAGCAGCTCACCTGGTTCCTGGACCGCACCGCCCGGTGGGGCTTCACCATCCCCGAGGCCCGGACCGACCACCCCGCACCGGGCCTCGAACCATCTACCGCAGATACCCCGGTCGGCGCGCCGCCCGCCCGGGAGGCGAGGATCACCGACCGCAGCCGCAGCACCTTCACCAAGCCCGGCACCCGCACCCCCGTCACCCTCACCACCGCCACCTTTGAAGGCCACCTGCGCATCACCGACCCCGGCCTCCTGCAGGCGGCACTCCTGGGCGGTATCGGCCCCTCCAAGGCCTACGGCTGCGGCCTGCTCACCCTCGCCCCGCTCCCGACCGGAGCCCGCTGACCGATGGCCGACATCTGGTGGAAGGCCCACCCGCACGACCTGCACCGCCTCGCAGACCGCGTCTCCAGCGTCTACGTCGAGCGCAGCCACATCGACCGCGACGAGAACGCCGTCGTCGTCATCAACAAACGCGAGACCGTCCGCGTCCCCGCTGCCATGGTCGCGGTCATGCTCCTCGGCCCCGGGACCCGCATCACCCACGGCGCCGTCAACCTCCTCGCCGACTCCGGCACCACCGTGTGCTGGGTCGGCGAGCAAGGCGTGCGTATGTACGCCGCCGGGCTCGGCCCAAGTCGCGGCGCGGGCCTCCTCAACCGTCAGGCGTGGCTGGTCAGCCGTACCAAGGAACGCCTGGCCGTCGCTCGGAACATGTACCGCATGCGGTTCCCCGGCGAGGACGTCGGCACCGCCACCATGCAACAGCTGCGTGGCCGTGAGGGTGCCCGTATCCGCAAGCTCTACCAGGCCGAATCACGGCGAACCGGCGTCCCCTGGAACGGCCGCGTCTACAAGGCCGGTGACGCCTACGCTGCGGGCGACGACCTCAACCGCCTTCTGTCGGCGGCCAACGCCGCGCTCTACGGGATCTGCCACGCGGTCATCACCGGCTTGGGGGTCAGCCCCGGCCTCGGCTTCGTCCACACCGGACTGGCGACGTCGTTCGTCCTCGACATCGCCGACCTCTACAAGGCCGAGTACACCATCCCCCTTGCCTTTGACCTCGCCCAGCAGGGCCACACCGAGGAACGCGACGCCCGTCTCGGCCTGCGCGACCGCATCGCCCAGGACAAGCTGCTCGGACGTATCGTCCACGACGTCAAGACCCTCCTCAGTCCGGACGGCACCGACATGCCCGACGTCGAGGTCAACGAACTCTGGGATGAACGCGTGGGCGCAGTACAAGGCGGTGTCAACTGGTCGGGCACCGAGGGCACACCGACGCCCTCCGTATCCGACCCCGGTATGGGCGACGAACACCTGGCCATCATCGGCCCGGAGTTCACCCAGGACACGAGCAACCCGTGACCGTCATCATCCTCATCGCAGCTCCCGAAGGCCTGCGCGGCCACCTCACCCGATGGATGGTCGAGGTCAACGCCGGCGTCTTCGTCGGCACCCCCAGCCGTCGCATCCGAGACCGCCTCTGGGACCTCCTCGCCACCCGAATCGGCGACGGCCAAGCCGTCCTCGTCGAACCTGCCACCAACGAACAAGGCTGGACCGTCCGCACCGCCGGCAAGGACCGCTGGAAGCCTGTCGACTTCGACGGACTGATTCTCTCGGCCCGCAATCGCCGCTAAACCCGGAGGTCACGAAGTGTCGGCCCCGCACGCGCGGGGATTGCTCCGGTAAGGGGACGCTGCGGGATGCCCTGATGTCGTCGGCCCCGCACGCGCGGGGATTGCTCCATCCGCGAGGCGGACGCCACCGGGGCCGACCGCTGCTGCAGGGCCTCGGTTCGTCAGGCTGGAGAGCAACCCGCGAGTGCGGGCCCGACCACATGGACACCACCCGGCGCTGGGGACCGCGGGAGCAACTCCCGCGAGCGCGGGGCCGATGGGCAGCCCGACGCGATAGCTTGCTGCACCGGGGAGCAACCCCTGCGAGCGCGGGGTCGATCCAACGTCCGGGCGGGCAAGGTGCACTTCGGTAGAGCAACCCCCGCGAGCGTGGGGTCGATCTGCCGCCGATGGGCCGCGACGAGAAGAAGGAGGAGCAACCCCGCGAGCGCGGGGTCGATAACTCGGTGTCCGGGTTCTTGAACTTGGGGAAGGAGCAACCCCCGCGAGCGCGGGGTCGATGTGCGGGACGGCACCACCATGAGCGCGGCCGAGGAGCAACCCCCGCGAGCGCGGGGTCGATCCCCCGGTACACCAACCTGGGCCGTCCCCGCCGGAGCAACCCCCGCGAGCGCGGGGTCGATGTGGTATGGCTCTTGTCGTCCATGGCCATGGGGGAGCAACCCCCCGCGAGCGCGGGGTCGATGCCCTGCTGCTGGACACCCGAGACCCGGAGAGCGAGCAACCCCCGCGAGCGCGGGGTCGATCAGATCCCAGGGTTGCGGTACGTCTCGTACATGGAGCAACCCCCGCGAGCGCGGGGTCGATGCATGATGACCTCCTGGGTCAGGCCGGGGTGCTGAGCAACCCCCGCGAGCGCGGGGTCGATTCTGCACCGGAACGTCGTCCGCCCACATCTTCCGAGCAACCCCCGCGAGCGCGGGGTCGATTCCTCGCGGCGGGCCCTCCGGCGCTCGCCGCCGGAGCAACCCCCGCGAGCGCGGGGTCGATTCGACTGGACAGCCCGACCTCGGCGCGAAGCAGGAGCAACCCCCGCGAGCGCGGGGTCGATCGCCGGGGCACCCCACGCCCATGACCAGCCAGGGAGCAACCCCCGCGAGCGCGGGGTCGATCTCAAGAAGTCCTGACGCACTCCACGCACATTGGAGCAACCCCCGCGAGCGCGGGGTCGATCTCATGGAGTCCAAGCACGAGCGGCACGGGGCGGAGCAACCCCCGCGAGCGCGGGGTCGATCGGCGCCCGACGGCCGCGGTGTGGCAGGTCTGGGAGCAACCCCCGCGAGCGCGGGGTCGATCCGGAGTGGGCCGACGAGCAGGTGGCGGACGGGGAGCAACCCCCGCGAGCGCGGGGTCGATTCCGGTGAGCGCCGTCCGGCCCGTCAGTACCGGGAGCAACCCCCGCGAGCGCGGGGTCGATGCTTGCTGACCTGCGGCGATTGGTGTCAGAGGGGGCGGGTTGATTCAGTTCGATCGTGTGGCAGCCTGTAGGGGAGGCGGCGCATTGTCGTCATCTCTCTATCCTCCGAGGCGAGTTGTCAATGCCGTGTCCTGCGCTCTCGAAGCGTAGCCGCACGTGGAGGTCGGGCGATGGATGAGGGCTGCGGGCAGTCGGCCGACCGCCCCCGGGTTGGCGGGGTTGCGCTGTGGCGCTCTACGCCTCGCCGGGCTAGGAGGGGCTGGCCAACGGAGACGACGAGCCAACTCGGCTGATCCCGAGTTGGTGGCACAAGGTCGTCCCGGTGGTGGACGGTCGCGGCGCCCGTGGGGAGGGGCGCCGCGACGGATCGGCTGGGCGGGATCGCGACCTCGTGCGGCTGGGCCGGGGGCAACGTAGGTTGGGGCTGCCTCTGAGGGTTGCAGATCAACTGCGGCCGCGTGCCGGTCAGTTGTCCAGGTCGTAGGCCACCGTGACCGGGGCGTGGTCGGACCAGCGTTCGGCGTGGGTGTCGGCGCGTTCCACGCGGCCGTCGGTGGCGCGGGCGGCGAGGCCCGGGGTGGCGACCTGGAGGTCGATGCGCCAGCCGGAGTCGTTGTCGAAGGCGCGGCCGCGGTAGGACCACCAGGAGTAGGGGCCGGTGCGGTCGGGGTGGAGGGCGCGGACGACGTCGACGTAGCCGGCCTCGTCGTAGACGCGGGAGAGCCAGGCGCGTTCCTCGGGGAGGAAGCCGGCGGACTTCTGGTTGGCCTTCCAGTTCTTGAGGTCCTCGGGGCGGTGGGCGATGTTCCAGTCGCCGCAGACCACGACCTCGCGGCCGTCGGCGGCGGCGCGGGTGCGCAGGGCGGTGAGGTGGACGAGGAATTCCGCCATGAAGCGTTCCTTCTCGTCCTGGCGCTCGGTGCCGACCTCGCCGGAGGGCAGGTAGAGGCTGGCGACGGTGAGGCCCGGGAGGTCGATTTCGACGTACCTGCCCGAATTGTCGAATTCCTCCGAGCCGAATCCGATCACGCTGCGCTGCGGCTCCCGGCGGGAGAGGATCGCCACGCCGGCCCGGCCCTTGGCGACCGACGGGGCCCAGATCGCGTGCCAGCCGTCCAGGTCGCGCAGTTCGACGGGCAGTTGCCCGGGTTCGGAGCGCACCTCCTGGAGGCAGATCACGTCCGCCTCCGTTCCGGCCAGCCATTCGACGAAGCCCTTCTTGGCCGCCGCCCGGATTCCGTTCACGTTCACACTCGTCACCACGATCACCCGGGCAGCCTACCCATTGGGCGCGCACGCACCGAAGCGTGACGCGCTGCCGCGGCCCGCTCGCGGCCCGCCGGGGGCTCGCTCGCGGTCCCTCGGGGGCCCGGTCGCGGCTCGGTCGCGGGCCGGTCGGGGCGGGCTGTCGTGAACGTGGCATGAATGTTCGCGACGGTCCCATCAAGCCCTGCCATTGGTCTTGACCATCTCCGGAGGGAGCACCTAGGGTCACTTACTGCAAGGACCTTTAATAAAGAAGGACGGATAAAGGCCCGCTCTCCCACCTGCCGCAACAGCGGGCAGCGGGCCCGGGATCCGCCCTCCTTGTCGTAGGGCGGACAAGACCAGGTGGAGGACACGGTGGGGACGACAGGACAGCTTTCGGCGGTGCCGGAACCGAAGTACTGGCACCTGCGCACGGTGCTGCTGCGGGCCATCGACTCGGAGTTCTCCACCGGCCAGGTCCTCCCGAACGAGCGCGAGCTCGCCGCCCGCTTCGGTGTGGCCCGCGCCACGCTGCGCCAGGCCCTGGACCAGCTGGAGCTGGAGGGCCGTCTGGTCCGCCGCCGGGGGATCGGCACGCTGATCGCCGCCCCGCGGGTCGGCGTCCCGGTGAACCGGCAGGAGGAGGGCTGGCCCAGTGCCGGCCGCAGCCAGTCCTGGCGCACGGTGGACTGCAGCACCGCCCCCGCCTCCGCGCAGTTGGCGAAGGACCTCGGCATCGCCGAGGGCGCCACCGTGCACACCGTCCGCCGGGTGCGCCTGGTCGAGGGCCGCGCGATGGCCACCGAGTCGCTGCACGTCCCGGCCTCCGCCCTGCCGCACCTGCCCGGCTTCCGCGCCGAGAGCGACCGCGCCCGTTCGGTGCTGCGCCAGTTGGAGCGGCTGGAGGTCGACGGCGAGTCCCGGGCCGTGGAGCTCGGTGTCGCCGAGGCCGACGAGGCCGCGCTGCTGGAGCGCCCCCCGGGCACCCCGGTGCTGGTCATGACCACCCAGTACGCGGCCGCCGGCCGCCTGGTGGCCCTCGCCGTCGCCACCTACCGCGCGGACACCTGCAAGCTGACCTTCGGCGAGACCGGCCTGGTCGAGGTCACCCCGGTCGGTGCGACCCCCGAGGTCCGCACCGCCTCCTGAACCACTCTCCGACACCCTCAGACCGCGACCCGGCCGCCGAACTGGCGCCCGGGTCGCGGCCGTTGGGGCCTACGCCGCCCCCTGAGTCCGGCCGGCGGTCCCTGACCGTCACACCCTCGGCGGGTCGACCGCGAAGAGCTGGTCCTCGACGTGGTCGAGGGCGACCCGGAGGGCGCCCATCGAGACGACCTCCGACCCGAGGGCGGCCAGGGCCACTTCCGGTGCGCGGAGGGTGAACTGGGCGAGGCGTTCGCGCAGCGGCTCCAGGACGCCGTCCAGGCCCGCGGCCCAGCCGCCGATGACGACCAGTTGCGGGTCGATGGCGAGCACCAGGGCGGCGACGCCCTGGACCAGTCTGGTGAGGAAGCGGTCCATGGCGACCTTGGCGACCTCGTCGCCCTCGCGGGCGAGCCGCAGGACGCGGGCGACGGCGGCCTCGTCCAGGGGGTTGAGGGGCTTGCCGGTGGTGGAGAGGAGCTTCTCGGGGGTGACCTCCTGGCCGAGCAGGTGGAGGGCGCCGATCTCGCCGGCGGCGCCGCCGTAGCCGCGGTGGAGTCTGCCGTTGATGAGGGAGCCGGCGCCGGGGCTGAGGCCGGCCATGACGAAGACGACGTCGTCGGCGCCGACGGCGGCGCCCTGCCAGTGTTCGGCGATGGCGGCGAGGTTGGCGTCGTTCTCGATCAGGACGGGGCAGCGGAAGGAGCGCCGGAGTCGGGCGCCGAGGTCGAGGCCGGTCCAGCCGGGCATGGCGGTGCCGAGCCGGATGGTGCCCTCGCGGTCGACGATGCCGGGGGTGCCGATGCCGACGGACCACAGGTTGTCGCGGGAGATGCCCGCCTTGCGCAGGACCTCGGCGACGGCGGTGCGGACGGCGGTGAGCCGTTCCTCGGCGTCGAGGGTCTCGTCGACGGGCTTGAAGTGACTGCCCACCACTTCGCCGGTGAGGTCGGCGAGGATGACCCGGATGTCGTGGACGCCGATCTCGATGCCGAGGATGTGTCCGGCCTCGGCCCGGAAGCGGAACCAGCGGGCGGGGCGGCCGCGGCGGCCGGTGCCGGACTGGCCGTCCTCCCGGGGTTGTTCGACCTCGGCGACCAGGCCGGTCTCGACCAGGCCCTCGATGACGCCCTCGACGGTGGGCCGGGAGAGCCCGGTCTCGCCGACGAGTTGGGTGAGGGTCACGGAGTGGCCGGTCCGCAGCGCCCGTAGCGTGACCGCGGCGTTGATCCGCCGCAGCAGCGAGGAGTCTCCTCCGGTGAGCCGATCCGCCAATGCGATGCCCTTCGCCGTTCGCGCGACTGCCCTGGCGCGCGGTGTCGAGTCCGCGGAGCCCACCGAACGGCCCACGGGGGTCTGCCCCCGGAACGCGGAACGGGCGGCGCGGCGCCGCCCGTACGGAGGCCCGGAGGGCTGGGACGTGTCCGACAGTTCCCGCCGGGCGCGCCCTGGCCGGAGCCTACCGGGGGAGCGCCCCGGGCGGCGAGGATTCCCGCAGCTCACCTGGGCTTCGGTATCGAAATGGTACGGATCGGGTGGCGGTACGTGACCCGTGCTTCACCGGTCGGCCACGGACGGTCCGTGCCCGGCCCCCGCCCGGCCCCCCGCCCCGGGCGCCGGACGGGCCCGTGCCCAGGTCAGTGTCCCGGTCCCCGCCCCGGGCGTCGGCCCCGCACGGACCACCGGGAGCGCACCGACAGCAGCGAGCCGACGCTCAGCCAGGAGCAGGCGGAGAACGCGCTGCCCACGGAACCGGCCGAGCCGATGGACAGCACGCTGCCGACGGAGCCGATGGAGAGCACGGACCCGACGGAGCCGATCGACAGCAGCGAGCCGATGGAACCGATGGAGCCGATCGAGCCGAGGGAGGCCCGGGAGCGGATCGAGCGCACGGAAGCGGAGACGGAAGCGGGAACCGGAGCGGAAACCGAAGCGGAAGCGGCCATGCGCCCGATCGTAACGGCCGTTGCGTCAGTCGACCCGGGCGACGAACAGCCCCTGCCCGAGCAGCCCCATCGGGTGCCCGGCCTCCGGGAGGGTGAGGACGGTGGGGCAGCCGGCGGCGGTGAGGGCGGACTGCCAGTGCTCGGCCGGGTGGGCGGTGAGGCCGCGCGGGTCGCCGGTGATCAGCAGGTCGAGCTGTTCGGCGACGGGGGCGAGCAGCAGCAGCCGGCCGCCGGGGGCGAGCAGGTCGACGAGGGCCGGGACCTCCTCCTCGGGCCGTCCGTCGGGGGTGGCGACGACGACGTCGTAGCGCCCGCCGTCGGGGGTGAGGTGGTGGTCGGCGTTCTGCCGGGGGCGGGCGGCGAGGGCGCGGGCGACGGCGGTCTCGGTGCCGTCGCGGTCGAGTTCGAGGACGCGCAGCGGCTGCGGCCCGGTGTGGGCCTCGGCGGTGGCGCGGACGAGGGCGCCGAGGGCGGTGCCGAGGTAGCCGCGGGCGGCGGCCCAGCGGACGGGGGTGGCGGCGGGGCGGGGGGCCTCGTCGCCGGTGAGGAGCTTGGGCAGGCGCAGCGCGCCGCGTCTGACCCGGTCGAGGACGGCGGCGCTGCCGAGGCCGTCGGCCCAGGTGTCGACAGCGGGCCGCCAGGCCTCCCGGACCGCGGCGGGGGCGAGTTCGGGGGCGCCGTGGTAGAGCGGGCCCTGGGCGCCGCCGTCCTGGTGGGTGATCAGGCCGTGCCGGGCGAGGGCGTCGAGCCAGCGGCCGACCCGGGGGCGCTGGGCGGGGATGACGAGGGCGGTGGCGAGGAGTTCGGCCTCGGAGCGGGCCGGCTCCGGGGCCGGGCCCGGGATGGAGCCTCGGTCCGGGGCCGGGATGGAGCCTCGGTCCGCGTCCGCGTCCGCGTCCGCGTCCGCGTCCAGGTCCAGGTCCGCGTCCGGGCCCGCGTCCGGGCCCAGGCCGGGCGCCGGGTCGGGCGCCGGCACGGGTGAGATGAGGATCCCGGCCTGCTGGAGGGTGTGCAGCAGGGTGGTGAGCACGGCCCGGTCGAGGTGGGCGCCGAAGGCGCCGACCTGTTCGGCGGTGACGCCGATGCTGTGCTTCCAGGCGGCGGCGGTGGCGGTCCGGGCGTCGGCGTGCAGGCGGCGGTCGGCGGCTTCGGCCTGGCTGTGCGGGGCGCGGACGTGGGCGAGGACGGCCCCGAGGGCGTCGACGGCGGCGTAGACGTCGTCCTGCCGGGGTTCGGGGCCGACGTGGAGGACGAGCCGGAGCGCGCCGAGGTCGTGGTCGGCGAGGCCGGGGTGCCGGCTGAGCCGCCAGAGCAGGGCGGAGGGCAGGCTGAGGTGGGTGGCGCCGCTGGCGGCGAGGGCGGTGAGCTGCTCCTCGGGGTGCAGGGCGGGGTCGGGGCAGTGCACGGTGCCGCCGGCCAGCAGGGTGGCGAGGGCGAGTTCGACGGCGAGGTCGGTGACCGGGTGCAGCACGGTGTGCCGGATGGGCGCCGGGCCGAGGACGCCGGCCCAGTGCCGGAGGCGTTCCTCGGCGGCGCGGGCGGTGGAGGGCGGCAGGGCGGCGTGTGCGGCGACGCGTTCGGCGAGGGCCCGGGGCAGGCCGCCGGGCGGGGAGACGCCGAGCAGCAGGCCGATGCCGCTGATCGCGCGTCCGTCGGCGACGACGGCGGGCCGGTCGCCGAGCTCGCGCAGCGCGCTGACCAGCGCAGGGGTCGAGGCCAAGGTGATCACTCCGGGGTGCGGGGGAGAAGCCGCACCACTGAACCATGGGTGCGGGCCGATGGGCGGGGCCGACGGGTAATAGTTCCGTAATGATTTTCATATCAGCCAATCAAGCGGCGGAGGCGAACCCGGGACGAACGCACCGGAACTGCACATTCCGGGAACGCCGTGCGATCCCTTGACAGGTGGTTCGGGTGCTGGATTACTTGGCCTGGGCTTGTCCTGACCGAACGATCGGTAGGGCTCCCCGTCCCGTCCGACCTGCGAAGGAGCGACGATGACCGGCCGTGCGTCCGACCCCGACCGACGCCTGGGGGAGCCGATTCCGCCAGGGCTCCTGGATGCCGGCGAGCGGATGGGCGTCGACGAACTGCGCGCCCACCAGCTCGACCGGCTCCGGGCCACCCTGCGGCACGCCTACGACCACGTCGAGCTCTACCGCCGCAAGTTCGACGCCGCCGGGGTGCGCCCCGAGGACTGCCGCACCCTGGACGACCTCGCCCGTTTCCCCTTCACCACCAAGGCCGACCTGCGCGAGGGCTACCCCTTCGGGATGTTCGCCGTCCCGATGGAGCAGGTCCGCCGGATCCACGCCTCCAGCGGCACCACCGGGCGCCCGACCGTCGTCGGCTACACCGAGCACGACCTCTCCGTGTGGGCCGACGTGGTGGCCCGCTCGATCCGCGCGGCCGGCGGCCGGCCCGGGCACAAGGTGCACATCGCGTACGGCTACGGGCTGTTCACCGGCGGCCTGGGCGCGCACTACGGCGCCGAGCGGGCCGGCTGCACCGTCATCCCGGCCTCCGGCGGGATGACCGCCCGGCAGGTCCAGCTGATCCAGGACTTCCGCCCCGAGATCATCATGGTGACCCCGTCCTACCTGCTCACCCTGCTGGACGAGTTCGACCGGCAGGGCCTGGACCCGCGCGCCAGCTCGCTGCGGGTGGGCATCTTCGGGGCCGAGCCCTGGACGGAGGAGATGCGGCGCGAGATCGAGGAGCGGCTCGACCTGCACGCCGTCGACATCTACGGCATCTCCGAGGTGATCGGCCCCGGGATCGCCCAGGAGTGCGTGGAGACCAAGGACGGCCTGCACATCTGGGAGGACCACTTCTACCCGGAGGTGGTGGACCCGCTCGGCGACGAGGTGCTCCCGCAGGGGGAGGGCGGCGAGCTGGTCTTCACCTCGCTCACCAAGGAGGCGCTGCCGATCGTCCGCTACCGCACCCGCGACCTCAGCCGGCTGCTGCCGGGCACCGCGCGGCCGGCCTTCCGGCGGATGGAGCGGGTCACCGGGCGCAGCGACGACATGATCATCCTGCGCGGGGTGAACCTCTTCCCGACCCAGATCGAGGAGATCCTGCTGCGCACCCCGGGCGTCGCGCCGCACTTCCAGCTGCGGCTGACCAGGCAGGAGCGGCTGGACCGGCTGACCGTCCGTGTGGAGGCCCGCCCGGAGGCGGATGCCGGGCTGCGGGAGGCGGCGCGGGCGGAGATCGTCCGGTCGGTCAAGGACGGCGTGGGCGTGACGGTCGCGGTCGAGGTGGTGGACCCGTACACGCTGGAACGCTCGGTCGGGAAGATCAAGCGGGTGGTCGACGAGCGCGGGTAGCGCGGGTGGCGGGGCGGGGGCCTGCGGGGTTCTTCGGCGCCCTGCGGGGTTCTGCGGGGTTCTGCGCGGCGCCCTGTGGAGCCCTGCGGGTCCTGCGGGTCCTGCGGGGAGGCCGGAGGCGCACGGCTGTCCGGGGGGTGATGCCGTGCGCCTCCGACGTCTACAGCAATGTAGACGCTCAGTGGGTGGAGAGTCCAGCCGCCGCCCGACGGTGCGCCCGCGCGGCGAGCGCCAGCGACACCGCCATCAGCACCGCCAGGGCGAGGCTGACCGGGCCGGTGCCCAGGCCGATGCCGCCGCGGTCGGCGCCCACGCCCAGCCAGTCCGCGAAGGAGGCACCCAGCGGACGGGTCAGCACGTACGCCCACCAGAACCCGGCCACCGGGCCCACCCAGCCGGACCGGGCCGCCACCGCCGGGATCGCGATCAGCAGCGCGAAGCCCAGCCCGGCCACCAGGTAGCCGAGGTGCAGGGTGGCGGCCGTCAGGTCGCCCAGCGCGGTGCCCAGGGCGAAGGTCACCAGCACGGCCGCCCAGTAGAACAGCTCCCGGCGCAGCCCGGTCACCCGGTCGATCGCCAGCGAGCCCTCCAGCCGGTGCCAGAGCAGGAACAGCACCGCCAGCGCCACCGCCAGCGAGCCAGCCGACAAGGCGTACGGGACGCCGAGCGCGACGTGCGCCACGTCGGCGACCATCGTGCCGAACACGCTGACCAGGACGACCACCGCCCAGTACAGCCCGGGCACGCAACGCCGGGTCCGCAGCTGCACCAGCAGGGCGACGGCGAGCAGCAGCCCGGCGGCGGCCACCGCCAGGACCGGGTCGAAGGTCTTGGCGAGGAAGTCGGAGAGCGTCTCGCCCATGCCGGTGGTCAGCACCTTCACCAGCCAGAACCAGCCGTCCACGGCGGGCACCTTGCTGGCGCCGGAGCGCGCGGGGCGGCCGGGGGCCGGGCGGCCCGGGGCGGGGCGGCCGGCGGCGGGTCGGGTCGTCGCGGTGTGGGCCATGTCAGCCCTCGGCGCCGTCGTCGGCGCCGGCGCGCCCGGCGACGGTGTTCCCGGCGGTGCCGCCGGTGGTGTTGGAGGTCAGCTCACCGCTGGTGCCGTCCACCGTCACCAGGTGGCGCACGCCGTCCTGGCCGACGACCGACACGGCCCAGGCGGCGCCGCCGCCCTGCTCGGTGATCCGGCGCAGCGACTCGGCGCGGCCGCCCGGCACCGCGGCCTGGGCCTTCTCCAGGGCGGCGGAGGCACCGACCGAGGGCAGTGGGGCGGGCGCCTGGCCCTGCGCCCGGCCCTGACCCTGCTCCCGGCCCGGCCCGCTCTCCCGGCCCTGGCCCTGCCCCTCGCCGCCGTGCTGCTTGCCGTGCCCGTGCCCACGGCCGCGCCCCTGCTCCTGCCCCTGCCCGGCCCCGTGCCCGGCGCCGTCCTCGGCCGAGGCCGCCGCCTCGTGGTGCCCGCGGCCACCCTCGCCGTGCCCCTCGTGGGCCGCCGCCGCGACCGCCAGCCCGCCCGCGCCGAGCAGCGCCACCGTCACCACCCCGGCGGCGAGCCGGCGCTCCTTGCCGCCCGCCCAGGCGCGCAGCCGCTGCGCGCGACGGCGCCGGGGCGACAGCGGCGGCAGTTCGGGGACCTCCGGCTCCTCGCCGGACGACGGGGTGAAGGACGACTGGGGATCGGTCATCGGGTGTGCTCCTTGCCTGGGAAGTGCGGCGCTGCGCTCCGCGCCCGGCGATCATGGCGGACCGTTCCTGAACCCACGCTTAAGCCGCCGCAAGATCGCTCCGGGCCGCCTGGCACCCTGAACGGATGCACATACTCGTCGTGGAGGACGAACAGCGGATGGCCACCGCGCTGCGGCGCGGCCTGGAGGCCGACGGCCACACCGTGGACACCGCCCACAACGGCCCCGAGGGCCTCGCCCTCGCCGAGCGCCACCCCTACGACGTGATCGTCCTCGACATCATGCTGCCCGGCCTCAACGGCTACCGGGTCTGCGCCCGGCTGCGCGCGGCCGGCTGCCGGGCCGGGATCCTGATGCTCACCGCCAAGGACGGCGAGTGGGACGAGGCCGAGGCCCTGGACACCGGTGCTGACGACTACCTCGCCAAGCCGTTCTCCTTCGTCGTCCTGCTCGCCCGGCTGCGCGCCCTGCACCGCCGGATCGACCAGCAGCGCCCCCGGCTGCACACCCTCGGCGACCTCGTACTGGACGCCAACGCCCGCACCTGCACCCGGGCCGGCACCCCGACCCACCTGACCGCCCGGGAGTTCGCCATCCTGGAGCACCTGGCCGCCCGGGCCGGCACGGTGGTCTCCAAGCGCGAGATCCTCGACCACGTCTGGGACGCCCACCACGACGCCGACCCGAGCATCGTCGAGGTGCACGTCCACGCCCTGCGGCGCAAGATCGACGCGCCCTTCGGCCGGGCCGCCCTGCAGACCATGCGCGGCGCCGGCTACCGGCTCGACCCGGCCGGCGGCTGAGGTGCGCAGGCTCCGCCGACTGCCTTCCCAGCTCCGCCGGTTCGTCCCCCGGACGGTGCGTGCCCGGGCCACCGCGGCCGCCGGTACGGTGCTGGCCGCGGCCCTCGTCCTGGCCGGGGCCGGACTGCTCGCCGCCGTCCGCGCCGACCTGGTCGCCTCCGCCACCTCCGCCACCCGGCAGCAGGCCGACTCGGTCGCCCAACTCGCCGCCCAGGGACGGCTGACACCCGTCCTGCACGCCGCGCACGGCACCGACTTCCTCCAGGTCGTCGACGCCCGCGGCGGCGTCCTCGCGGCCAGCCCCAACCTGGCCGGCCGCCCCGCCCTCCCCGCCGCCGGGCGGACCGGCTCGCACACCACCGACGACGTCGACCCGCTGTACGAGCACCACCGCCAGCGGCTCGCCGCCGTCACCGCCGACACCCCGACCGGCCCGGTCACCGTGTACGCGGGCGCCTCGCTGCGCGCCGCCGACGAGGCCATGGACATCACCCAGGCCGGCCTCGCCGTCGCCTGCCCGCTGCTGCTGCTCACCGGGGTGGTGGTCACCTGGAAGGTCACCGGGCAGGCGCTGCGGCCGGTGGAGGCGATCCGCGCCGAGGTCGACGCCATCACCGGCCAGGACCTGCACCGCCGCGTCCCCGAACCGGGCACCGCCGACGAGATCGCCCGACTCGCCGCCACCATGAACGCGATGCTCGACCGGCTGGAGGCCTCCGGCCGCCGCCAGCGCGAGTTCATCGCGGACGCCTCGCACGAACTGCGCAGCCCGCTCGCCGTGCTGCGCACCCAGCTGGAGGTCGCCGACACCCACCCGGACCCGGCGGTCCGCGCCGAGCTGGTGCACGGCGCCCTGGAGGACACCGACCGGCTGCAGAACCTCGCCACCGACCTGCTGCTGCTCGCCCGCCTCGACGCCGGCGGCACCGACGACCGCCCGCGCCGGCGGACCGACCTCACCGAACTGGTCGCCACCACCGTGCTGGCCCGCCCGCCCGGCCCGCACCGCCGCACCACCGACCTCGCCCCCGGGATCGCCGTCGACGGCATCCCGCTCTGGCTCGGCCGGCTGCTCACCAACCTGCTGGACAACGCCGAGCGCCACGCCTCCACCACCGTGCACGTCCGGCTGGCCGCCGACCCCGAGCGCGGCCTCGCCCTGCTGGACGTCGAGGACGACGGCCCCGGCATCCCGCCCGCCGACCGGGAGCGGGTCTTCGAACGCTTCACCCGCCTCGACGACGCCCGCTCCCGCGACCACGGCGGCAGCGGCCTGGGCCTGCCGATCGCCCGCGACATCGCCCGCCACCACCGGGGCACCCTCACCGTCACCCCGACGGAGGCCGGTGCCCGGCTCACCGCCGCGCTGCCGCTGGCGGGGGTGTAGCGACCGCGCCGGGCGCCGACGAGCCACGGCCCGACGGCCCCGGGCACGCCCGTTTGGCGCACCTGGGTCGTGGAGGAGCTGATGGCTTCCCAGACTCGGAGGGCAGGGGGGCGGATTCGATCGGAGAGGCTTCCCGATGAGCATCAGGCTCCGCCGCGTCCTCGCGGTGACCGCAGTGGTTTCCCTCGGCCTCGGCGCGGCGTCCTGCGGCAGCGCCAAGCAGTCCTCGTCGGGCGGCGGTTCGTCGGGCTCCGCCGCCGCGAGCGGAGGCGGTACGGTCGCGGTCGGCGCGGTGCGGATCGGTCTGCTGCTGCCGGAGACCAAGACCACCCGCTACGAGCAGTTCGACCGCCCGCTGATCGAGAAGAAGATCAAGGAACTGGCGCCGGACGCGCAGATCGACTACTACAACGCCAACCAGGACGCGACCCTCCAGCAGACCCAGGTGGACACCGCCCTCACCAAGGGCGACAAGGTGCTGATCCTGGACGCGGTGGACGCCAAGTCGATCCAGTCCTCCGTCCAGAAGGCCCACGACGCGGGCGTCAAGGTGCTCGCCTACGACCGGCTGGCCCAGGGCCCGGCCGACGCGTACGTGTCCTTCGACAACCACAAGGTCGGTGAGCTCCAGGGCCAGGCCCTGGTCGCGGCGGTCGGCGGCAAGGCGAACGCGGGCGAGATCTTCATGATCAACGGCTCGCCGACCGACCCCAACGCGGCCGACTTCAAGGCCGGCGCGCACAGCGCCATCGACGGCAAGCTCAAGGTCGGCAAGGAGTACGACACCCCCCAGTGGGACCCGAACACCGCCAACCAGGAGGCCGCCGCCGCGATCACCGCGATCGGCGGGCCGAACGTGGTCGGCGCCTACTCGGCCAACGACGGCATGGCCGCGGGTGTCGCGACCGCGCTCAAGGCGGCCGGCCTGAGCGTCCCGCTCACCGGGCAGGACGCCCAACTCGACGGCATCCAGCGGATCGTGGCCGGGTCCCAGACCATGACGATCTACAAGCCGTTCAAGCCGGAGACCGACATCGCCGGCCAGATGGCCGTCGCACTGGCCGCCGGCAAGGCGCTGGACGCCAGCCTCGTCCCGACCACCGTGACCAACGGCAGCGGCAACAAGGTGCCCGCCAACCTGATCACCCCGGTCGTCGTCACCAAGGACAACATCAAGACCACCGTGGTCCAGGACGGCCTCTACACCGTCGCCCAGATCTGCACCCCGGACTACGCCGACGCCTGCAAGAGCGCCGGCCTCCAGTAGTAGGCGGCCCGGAATCCGAACCGCCCCGCCTCCACCACGGAGGCGGGGCAAGGGAGTTGGTCACTGTGCCAGGTGAGACCGTACTGGCCCTGCGCGGGGTCTCCAAACGGTTCGGCGCCGTCCAGGCGCTCACCGACATCGAACTCGAGGTGCGCACCGGCGAGGTGCTGGCCCTGGTCGGCGACAACGGCGCCGGGAAGTCCACCCTGGTCAAGTCGATCGCCGGGGTGCACCAGCCCGACGACGGCGCCATCGAGTGGCAGGGCCGACCGGTGAGCATCCACCGGCCCCAGGACGCCCAGCAGTTGGGCATCGCCACGGTCTACCAGGACCTCGCTCTGTGCGACAACCTCGACGTGGTCGGGAACCTCTTCCTCGGCCGCGAGATCCGGCGCTTCGGCATCCTCGACGAGGTCGCCATGGAGAAGCGCTCCCGGACGCTGCTGGACACCCTCTCCATCCGCATCCCCAGCGTGCGGATCCCGGTCGCCTCGCTCTCCGGCGGCCAGCGCCAGGTCGTCGCCATCGCCCGCGCCCTGATCGGCTCGCCCAAGGTCGTGATGCTGGACGAGCCGACCGCCGCCCTCGGCGTCGAGCAGACCGCCCAGGTCCTCGACCTGGTCGAGCGGCTGCGCGAGCAGGACCACGGCGTCATCCTGATCAGCCACAACATGGCGGACGTGATGGCCGTCGCGGACACCGTCGCGGTGCTGCGCCTCGGCCGCAACAACGGCGTCTTCGACCGGCGCAGCACCAACCAGGAAGAGATCATCTCGGCCATCACCGGCGCCACGGACAACGCCGTGACCCGGCGCAGGGCCCGTGGCCAGGAGGGTTCCCAGTGAGCGACCACACCCCCGGGAACACCCCCGGCGACGAACCCGGACGCCACCGCCCCCGGCTGCCCGAGGATTCCATGCCCACCGGCGGCGTCAACGCACCCGTCCCGGTCGCCCCCGAGGCCACCCCGGCGGTCGACCCCCGGCTGATCGTCCGCCAGGAGGGCGTCAAGGGCTACCTGGGCGAGTTCCGCCGCCGGATGAGCAGCGGCGAACTGGGCTCGCTGCCCGTCGTGCTGGCCCTGATCGTGATCTGGGCGGTGTTCGGCAGCCTCAACAGCAGCTTCCTGTCCGCGCAGAACCTCTCCAACCTGTCCCAGCAGATCGTCGGCACCGGCATGATCGCGATCGGCGTGGTCTTCGTGCTGCTGCTCGGCGAGATCGACCTCTCGGTCGGCTCGGTCAGCGGCCTGTGTGCGGCGATCTTCGCCGTCCTGAACGTCAGCAACGGCGTCAACCAGTGGGTCGCCCTGATCACCGCGATCGTCGGCGGGGCGATCGTCGGCACGATCCACGGCTTCTTCTTCGCCAAGATCGGCGTGCCGGCCTTCGTCGTCACCCTGGCCGGCAACCTCGGCTGGAACGGCCTGATGCTCCAGGTGCTCGGCGCCAGCGGCACCGTCAACCTCTCCGGCAAGGACATCGTCTCCCGGCTCTACAGCACCATCTACGGCCAGCAGATCGCCGCGTACGGCGCGGCGGCCGTCGGCGTGCTGCTGTTCCTGTTCGCGTCGCTGGTCGACGCCCGACGACGGCAGGCCGCGGGCGTGCCGTCCCGGCCGGTCGCCGACATCGTGCTGCGGACCGTGCTGCTGGCGGTGATCGCCTTCCTCGCCGCCTACACCCTCAACCAGTACAAGGGGCTGCCGCTGGCCCTGCTGATCTTCCTGATCTTCATCGTGGTGCTGGACTTCGTGCTGCGCCGCACCACGTACGGCCGCCAGGTGTTCGCGCTCGGCGGCAACATCGAGGGCGCCCGCCGGGCCGGCATCAACGTCTCGTGGATCCGGATCAGCGTCTTCGCGATCTGCTCCACCATGGCCGGGATCGGCGGCCTGTTCCTGGCCGCGCAGATCCAGTCCGCCAGCCAGACCTCCGGCGGTGGCAACCTGCTGATGAACGCCATCGCGGCGGCCGTCATCGGCGGCACCAGCCTGTTCGGCGGGCGCGGCAAGACCTGGTCGGCACTGCTGGGCGCGCTGGTGATCGGCTCGATCCAGTCCGGGATGAACATCCAGGGCCTGAGCAACGCCATCCAGTTCATGATCACCGGCGCGGTGCTGCTGGCCGCCGTCGTGGTCGACTCGCTGGCCCGGCGTACCCAGCGGGCCGCCGGGCGGGCGTGAGCGGGGCCCGGCGGGCCCTATGCTGCGGGCATGCCGAGTGAGCTGCGAGTTCATCGACCGGACACCGATCAGGCGTTCATCCTGCGGGAGACCGAGCTGACGCCCGTCCCCTTCGTGCCCGAGATCCACCTGCACATGGCGCAGGACGCCATCGCGCTGTGGGAGACCACCGAGCGCGAGCGCGGCCGGGCCGGACTGCCGCCGCCGTTCTGGGCCTTCGCCTGGGCCGGCGGGGTCGCGGTCGCGCGCTACGTGCTGGACCACCCCGAACTGGTCCACGGGCGGGCCGTGCTGGACATCGCGGCCGGCTCCGGGCTGGTCGGCGTGGCGGCCGCGCTGCGCGGCGCGACACCGGTGCGGGCCGCCGAGATCGACGCCTACGCGGTCGCCGCCATCGGCCTGAACGGCGAGGCCAACGGCGTGCGGGTGGACGGCGCACTGGTCGACCTGGTGGACGGGGACGGCGCCCCGGCCGAGGTGGTGCTGGCCGGCGACGTGTTCTACGAACGGGAGATGGCCGCCCGCTTCCTGCCCTTCCTGGAACGCGCCGCCGCCCGCGGCGCCACCGTCATCGTCGGCGACCCGGGCCGGGCCTACCTGCCCCGGGACCGGTTCACCGCGGTGGCCGCCTACCAGGTGCCGGTGGTGGCGGACCTGGAGGACGCCTCGGTCAAGACCACCACGGTGTGGCGCCTCGGCTGACCGTCGGCCGCTCCCACGGGAGCCGTCCACGACCCGGAATTCCGGGCGGCCCGGCCGGACTCCCTGCTAGGGCCCGTCTTCAAACCCCCGCCTGCGGGCCGACGCCGGGGCACGCACCTCGCCGCGTTGTCGTCGGTCGCCGATGCTCCGCATGGACTCCCTCCTCCGCCTTGCGATGCACGCACCCCAACGCCGCCCCGCCCGCCCTCCGGGCGGACGACGGGGGTTTGAAGACGGGCCCTAGACAGACCGGCATGACCGAACAGATCCTGCTGCGCCCCGCCCTGCCCGAGGAGATCCCCGCCCTGCTCGCCCTCTGGGCCCGGGCCGCCAAGGGCGCCAGCATCACCGACGACGAGGCGGGCGTCGCCGCGCTGCTCGCCCGGGACCGGGAGTGCCTGATCGTCGCCGCCGCGGCCGACGACCCGGCCACCCCGCTCGGCACCGTCATCGCCGGCTGGGACGGCTGGCGGTGCCACCTGTACCGCCTCGCCGTCGACCCGGACCACCGCCGCCGGGGCATCGGCGCCGCCCTGCTGGCCGCCGCGGAGGAGCGCTTCGCCGCGCTCGGCGGCCGGCGCGCCGACGCGATGGTGCTGGACGACAACGCCCTCGGCCACCGCACCTGGCAGGCCGCCGGCTACCACCCCGAACCGCAGTGGAGCCGCTGGGTCAAGCCCCTGGCGGGCGCGGCGGGTTAGGGGCAGCGCCCGCCGCAGGGGTGGCCCGGTGGTGCCCCGGCCCGGGCCACCCCGGCCGTCGGTCGTGGAGCCGTCAGCCGCGGCGCCGTCAGCCGCGCAGGTCGGCCAGCCAGGCCTCGACCTCGGCGGAGCCGCGGGGGAGGTCGGCGGAAAGGTTCTCGTTGCCGCCCTCGGTGACCAGGATGTCGTCCTCGATCCGGACCCCGATGCCCCGGTACTCCTCCGGCACCGTCAGATCGTTCTGCTGGAAGTAGAGGCCCGGCTCGACGGTGAGCACCATGCCCGGCAGCAGCGTGCCGTCGACGTGCTCCTCGGTGCGGGAGTGGGCGCAGTCGTGGACGTCGAGGCCGAGCATGTGGCCCGTGCCGGCCAGGGTGAAGCGGCGGTGCAGGCCCAGCTCGTACACCTTGTCGGCGGTGAGGTCCCCGAACAGGCCCCAGGCGGTGAGGTGTTCGGCCAGTTCACGCTGGGCGGCGCGGTGGAAGTCGCGGAAGTCCGCGCCCGGCCGCACGGCGGCGATGCCGGCCTCCTGGGCGGCGTGCACCGCGTCGTAGACCTTGCGCTGGATGTCGGTGAAGCGGCCGGAGACCGGCAGGGTGCGGGTCACGTCGGCGGTGTAGAGCTCGTCGGTCTCCACGCCGGCGTCGAGCAGCAGCAGGTCGCCGGGGCGGGCCTGGCCGTTGTTGCGCACCCAGTGCAGGGTGGTGGCGTGCGGCCCGGCGGCGGCGATGGTGCTGTAGCCGACGTCGTTGCCCTCCAGGCGGGCGCGGACGAAGAAGGTGCCCTCGATCAGGCGCTCCGGCGTCGCGGCATCCGTGCCCAGGACGCGCACCACGTCCTCGAAGCCGCGGGCGGTGGCCCGGCAGGCGTGGCGCAGCTGGGCGATCTCGAACTCGTCCTTCACCAGCCGCATGCCGGAGAGGAAGACCTCGAACTCGGCGTCCCACTCGGGGTTCGCGCGGCCGCCGACGACGGCTTCGACCCCGGCGTCGTGCCGGCGCAGCACCCGGACCGGGGCGGTGGTCGCGGCCAGGTCGGCGTGCGCGGTGCGGACGTCCCGGCAGGGCAGGCCGAACAGCTTCTCGCTCTCGGCGAGGCTGTTGCGGCGGCCGTCCCACAGTTCGCCGTGGTTGTCGAGCCAGAACTCGCCGCTCTCGATGTCGGAGCGGTTGCGCAGGTAGAGCACCGCGCGGTGGCCGCTCGCGCCGGTGGGCTCCAGGACCAGGACGGCGTCCTGGGACTGGTCGCCGGTCAGGTAGACGTAGTCGGAGGAGGGGCGGAACGGGTAGTCGGTGTCGTTGGCCCGCACCTTGGGGTTGCCGGACGGGACCACCAGCAGCTCGCCGGGGAAGGCGGCGGACAGCGCGGCCCGGCGGCGCTCGGTGTGGGCGGCCTGCGGGATCGCTTCGAGGGCGTGGCGCTCGGTGTCGGCCCAGCCGCGCTTCATGCTCTCGGCGAGCTCCTCGGTCACCCCGCGTGTGAGGCCGTTCTTGCGGTACTTGATGGTCTCGGTGGCTTCGGTGGGCTCGGTGGGCTCGGTCACGGCGGACTCTCCAGAGGGGGCGGGGAGATGCGGCGCCTCGTCGCGCCGACCTGCCTGGTACGCGGGTGCGTAACAAGCGTTGTGTACCGTATATCGAACGGCGTCCGAAGAGAAGGGGCCGGTGCCGAATCCGGCAACCGGCCAAGGCCGTTCGCATACATCGCCTACCATCCCGGCGGGGGGAGGACCGCTGTGCGCGCACGCCCGGGCCGCTCGCCCCTGCGGCGGCCCGGACCCGGTGCCGACCGCTCCGGCACCTCCCCGCCGTTCACCGACCCGGACGACGTCCCGCTGACCGGCCACTGGAACGGCCCCGGCACCGACACCATCGGCGTCTACCACCGGGCGACGTCCACCTTCGTACTGTCCAAGGTCGACGGCACCACCAGCACATACCGCTTCGGCAACACCGGCGACCTCCCGGTGGTCGGCAACTGGGGCTGAGCGTTTGTAGGCTGGACGGCGGGCCCGGCCGGCCAGCACCGGCCAGGCCCGTACCGAGCAGCGCGACGAGAGAAGGGTGCCGGGGTGAGCGGAACGGCCGGGGTGAGCGGAAGGACCGGGGTGAGCGGAGGGTTCGGCTGCGCGGAGTGCTACGGCGAGGACCCGGAGGCGGTGTGGGCGCGTCAGCGGGAGGGCTTCGCGTACGAGGCGGCGGTGGTGGCCGACCCGCACTTCTCGGTGTCCATCCGCCGCTGCCTGGCCTGCGCGCAGCGGTTCGGCTGGATCCGCACCGAGTTCACCGACTGGTCGGGCGGTGACGACGCCTCCTACCTGACGGTCGTGCCGCTGACCGGCCAGGAGTCCACCGCCCTGGCCGTCGGCACCCTGGCCCCGCTCGACCTCGGCACGCTCGGCGAGGGCCGCCGCCACCTGCACCACGACCGGCCGAGCAGCGGACCGGCACGGCTGCACTGGGCCACCGGGGCGTTCCCGGTCGAGGAAGGCCACTGAGCGGAGGCCACTGAGCGGAGGTCGCTGGGCGGAGGCCGTCCAGAGCAGGCGGCTGGGAGCGGGCCGCTGAGGCGTCAGGGCGGGGAATCCCTGACGCCTCGGGTGCGGCCCGGTGCCGGGCTCAATGATCACGGCGGGCGGTAGACGGACTGCCAACGTCCGTCCGGAGGCCGTGGGGGCGGGGTGTTGACCGGCTGTCTACCGGTTGCTGCGAACGTGCGGGCGCTTGAGTCCCACGTGAGCAAGGAGCCGGGAAGTGTTGCGAACCATGGTGGCCCGTACCGCGGTTGTCGGTGTGGTGGTGTTGGCGGGGGTGTCCGGGCTGTTCGCCGTGACGGCGGGGGATCCCGTACGGCACGGCTCGCCGGCCGCACCGCCGTCGGCCTGCGGGGGGTCGGCGGACGTGCAGTGCCTGGCGAGCAGGGTCGCCTGGAACGGGACGGGGCTGATCATCTGGCAGAGGTGACCGATCCGGCGGGGGTGACCGATCCGGCGGCGGTGGCCAGGGCCGTCAGCAGCGACCGGGCGTCGGCCGACTCCGGGGCACCCAGGCCGCTGAGCAGTCGGTGCGCCTCAGCCGCGTGAGTGCGGGCGCCGGGGTGGTCGCCGCGGGCGGTCACCGCATGGGCCAACACCAGGTGGGCGAGAGCGCGTTCGCGCTGTCGCCCACCGAGCGTGGCGAGCCGGAGGGCCCGGGTCGCCTCGGCGACGGCCTCCTCGACCCGCCCGAGCAGGCGCAGCACCTCGGCCAGCCGGCTCCGGGCCGCCGACTCGCGGTCCTGGTCCCCGGCGTGGCCCGCGTGGTCGACGCAGGAACGCAACTGGGTGGCGGCGTGGTCGAGTTGGCCCAGCTCCTGGTGGGCGAGGCCGAGGACGTAGTGCACGTAGGCGGTCATCGCGGCGTCGGCGTCGCCCGGTTCGGACAGCAGCCGGCGGCAGGTGTTCGCGGCCTCGTCGGCGTGACCGCTGCGGACCCGGGACAGCGCCGCGTTCGCGGTGCTCGCCACCGCGCCCGAACGGTGGCCGAGACGGCGGGCGAGGGCCGCGGCCTCGTCGAAGGCGGCGATCGCCTCCTCGTGCCGGGCCTGGGCCTGGGCGATCAGGCCCAGGTCGTTGAGGGCCTGCCGGAGTACGGCCGGGTCGTCCACCTCCTGGCAGGCCAGGGCCGCGCGGCGGGCCTGCTCGGCGGCCTCGTCGAGGCGGGCCCGGCCCAGCAGGACGGTGCCGAGGAGGAACCGGGCACGGCCCTCGGCGGCGCGGTCGCCGCTCTGGAGCGCGACGGCGACGAGGAGGCGGGCCGCCTCCTCCGCCCGCCCGGCGAAGGCACCCAGGCCGAGGGGCGAGAGGGCGATCAGCACGTCGACGGCCGACCGCAGGGTCGCTGAGTCCGGGTTGAGGGTGGCGAGGGCTGCGGCGAGCGCGACGGCGGCGGGCGTCTCGGACCGGGCCCAGCGGCGGGCCGCCGGCAGGTCCGCGAAGACCGGATGGGGAGCCGGTGCACCGAAGACGTCGGCGACCGGATCCCCGGGGACGGCCAGCGCGAAGGCCGTACGGGCGTGGGCGAGGAGCAGGGCCAGCAGGCGCTGGTGGGCGGTGCTGCGTTCGGTCGGGTCGAGGTGCAGGGACGTCCGGCGGGCGAAGGCCCGTACCAGGTCGTGGAAGCGGTAGCGGCCGGGGCCCGTCGACTCCAGCAGCGCCTGGTCCACCAGGGCCTCCGCGAGGTGCTCCGCCCGGTGCTCGGGAAGGTCGAGGACGGCGGCCGCCGAGGCCAGGCCGATGTCCGGCTCCACCCAGGACAGCAGCCGGAAGGCCGTGGCCAGGGGCGGTGGCAGGAGCCGGTAACTGAGCTGGAAGACCTGCTCGATGGCGGGGATGCCCTCGCGGTCCTCGGCGAGGAGCCGGACCAGCTCGGCGATCGGCTGGTCGGGAGTGGCGGCCAGCCGGGCCGCGGCGATCCGTACGGCCAGGGGCAGTCGGCCGCAGGCCTCGACCAGCAGCTCGGACTGGTCGCGCTGGGCCGACCGGCGGACGGTGCCGATGACGGAGTCGAGCAGGTCGACCGCCTCCTGCCCGCTGAACACGTCCAGGGCGATGCGCAGGACGGAGGGGATGCCGGGCAGCGCGGTACGGCTGGTGACGAGCACGGCGCAGTCGGAGGAGCCGGGCAGCAGGGGCTGGAGCTGGGCGTCGTCACGGGCGTTGTCGAGCAGGATGAGCAGCCGCTTGCCCGTGGTGACGGTGCGGAAGAGGGCGGACCGGCCCGCGAGGTCCTGGGGCACGGCGGACGGGCGGATGCCCAGGGTGGTCAGGAAGTCGGCGAGGACGTCGGAGGCGCTCGCGGGGACGAGGTCCGCACCCCGGAGGTCGGCGTGGAGACGGCCGTCGGGGAAGTCCGGGCGCAGGGCGTGGGCGGCGCGCACGGCGAGGGCGGTCTTGCCGACGCCGGCCATGCCGGTGACGGTGACCAGGCGCAGGCCGGTGCGGGTGGCGGTGCGGTCGGTCAGGGCACGGGCGATGTCGGCGACGTGGGCCTGTCGGCCGGTGAAGTGGGCGGGGGAGGAGGGGAGCTGGTCCGGGTCCAGCTCGTGGCGCAGGGTGGTGATCTCGGGCCCGGGCTCGATCCCGAGGTGCTCGACCAGGCGGGCGTGGAGGGCGTCGTGGACGGCGCGGGCCTCGGCGGTGCGGCCGCTGCGGTGGAGGTTGCGGATGAGGAGGGCCTGGAGGCCTTCACGGAAGGGGTGTTCAGCGGCGAGCGCCTCCAACTCCGGCAGCCGGCCGGGGGAGTGGTCGAGGGCGAAACGCTCCTCCTGGAGCGTGAGGCGGAGCTCGGAGAGGCGCTGGCGTTCGCGTTCCATGAGGGGGCCGGGGAGGTCGGCGAGCGGCTCGCCGCGCCAGAGGGAGAGGGCTGCGGAGAGGTGGGCCTGGGCCTGCTGCGGGTGCTTCCCGGCGAGTTCGTGGAGCTGCCTGGCGCGCCAGAGGTCGATGCAGTCCGGATCGACCGCGATCCGGTAGCCACCGGACTGCGAGAGCAGGAGGGAAGGCTTCTCGCGGACTGGCTCAAGGAGTTTGCGCAGTTGCGAGATGTACGAGCGGAGGGCGACGACGGGAGATCCGGGCGGTTCGTCGCCCCATAAGTCGTCGGTCAGTTGGTCGATCGCCACGACGGAGTTCGGCCGCAGGAGGAGCGCGACCAGCACCGCCCGCTGCCGAGGCGCCCCCAGCTCGATGGTCGTACCGGCGCGCTGCACCCGCAACGCACCGAGTAAGGCGAACTCCAACGGAGCTGGATCGGCACCTGGCCGCATGGCGTTCCCCTTGTGGGACGACGGAATCAGACGGAGCCGGAACGGGGCTTGACGGTCGCGGCGGGGATCATGGTGTGCAACTCCTCGAGGCGGTTGCGGATATGGGCGAGCGAGTCCGTGCAGGAGAGCGCCTGGACCTGCAACCAATCGTAAGTCCTCGAGAGAGAGCGGATCTTGGTTTCGTCATCGCGCTCCACATTGCCCCGTTGGACGGTTCGAGGGAGACCATCCAGGCTCCCCGAATCCAGGGATGACGTTCAGCTCGTGGATCCGGAGCGCGGTGGGTTTGCGCTCGTGCTCGATGTAGGCGGGGAACCCGCCGATCAAGGTGCTGCTCTTCGTGAACCTCTTCCGATGCCAGGCACAATTGGCTGCTTCTGGTGTGGAGTTGGCAACAGAGAGGAGCGGCTGGGTCGTCGGCCTCCGCAGGGGTATGCGACCGTAGTCGCCGCCGGCGCCATCGCCTGGGTGGGGTCACTGAACCGTCCGCGATAGGAGCATGCCGATCAGCAGCATCATCGGCAGCGTCAACAGCAGTGCGCAGCCTCCGCCGCCGCTGTTGTTCGGTCGGCTGCTCGTGCGCTGGACAGCGCCATGCGCGTCCTGGACGAGGATCAGTCCGTGCTTGCCGGTTCCCGCGACCTTGGTCAGGTCGATGTTGTGCTTCCGCGCGAAGTCCCGGGCCGCGACGGTGGCGTAGACACCGTGCTTCGCCCTCACGGCAGCGACGACGTCCTGCTCGCGGATCATTCCGTCAGGTCCGGTGCCTTGGACGGCCCTCAGGTTCACCTGGTGCTCGTCGGCCAACTTGCGGACGGCGGCGCTGAATCGAGGCTGTCGCCGTGCGGCGTCCCTGGCCGGCGGGGGGACCGTCGGAGGTGGGGGTGCGAGCGGCGCCGGTCGGGGGTCCGGGTCCGGAACGGTCGCCCGATGCCTGTCGATCAGCGCGGTGACGTCCGGTGGGAGCCAGTGACCGGTCGGGAGGGCGGGTGCGGCGAGTTGGTCGAGGATCTCGGCGATGGCAGGCCGGTCCGCCGGGTTCCTGGCCAGACACGCGGCGACCAGACCAGCCAACTGCCAAGGGACGCCGGCCAGATCGGGCTCACCGTGCACGACGCGATAGATCACTGCCTCCAATTGCCCAGTGCCGAACGGCCCTCGGCCAGTGGCCGCGAACGCCAGTACCGCACCCAGGGAGAACACGTCACTGGCCGGGCCGATCCGGGCGCCGGTCACCTGCTCGGGAGACATGAACCCCGGAGTCCCGATGGGCCGGGTGCTCAGGACCGCTCCAGCCGCGTCGAGCGCGCGGACGATGCCGAAGTCGATGATCCTCGGGCCGTCCTCGGCAAGGATCACGTTCGCTGGGGTGAGATCACGGTGCACCAGCTGAACGCTGTGGATGGCGGCAAGTCCCTCGGCCAGCCCCGCGCCGATCGCACCGACGACCGGGACAGGCAGGGGGCCGTGTGCCCGCAGGGCCTCCCTCAGAGAGGGCCCCGCAATGTAGGCGGTGGCCATCCACGGCGGGTCTGCATCGGGATCGGCCCCGACAACCTGCGCCGTGTAGAACCCACCGACCCTCTGGGCGGCTTCGACCTCCAGCCTCAACCGTCGGCGGAACTCCTCGTCCTGGGCCAGGTCCGCATGTACGAGCTTGACCGCAACCGGCCGGCCCCCGCGCGAGCGACCGAGAAACACCTCCCCCATCCCGCCCGTGCCGAGCCGTCCCTCCAACCGGTACGGGCCCGCAGAACGCGGATCCCCCTCCCGTAGCGGCTTCATCTGCTCCCTACTCTCCCGTCAAGGACCCACCACCGGTGACAGATCCTCGCAGAGCGACACGTGGTCGTGAAGCACGATCGGCACAAGCGGTCCCCCGTCATTGGCCAGGACACATGCGAAGGTTCCTGCTGGAGTACCAGCGGCGCGGGCTTCGAGTGCTGCTCGGAGCCCGCGCTCAAAGCCTTGACCGTCTACGGTGGTCGGCGGATCCTCGGTGGCATGACCGCGCCTGCGCACTCTCGTTCCGGTGGTTCCCGGGCCAATGCCGTGGCGGTGTTGCTGCTCGCGGGTGGGGCCGTCGGCTCGCTGGCGCTGCCGTGGGCCTCTTACGGCGGGGAGAGCGGCAGCCTGGAGTGGTCCGGCTTCGACTTCCTGAACAGCCCTCGGTGGGTCGGGGAGTTGACCAACGGCGCCGACATCTGGATGGGTGCCTTGCAGTGGATCGGCCTGGCCCTGGTCGCCTTGTCCGTGCTGCGCCTGCTCACGCGGGAAGTCCGCCTGGCCGGTCTGGGGTTGCTCCTGGCGGCCGGGGTGGCCGGTGCCGCGATCGGCTCGCTGGTGCAGTTCCACAAGGTGCTGCAGGACGCCGGGGCGTTCGCCCCTTCCATGCAGGCGGGCCCGATCGTCGCCGCGGTCGTCGCGGTGCTGTGCTTCCTGGTCGCCTGCTTCGGCCCTGCCACCGAGCACCGCTGAGCCCGTTCTTCATGGTCGGGCTGGTGGTGGTGGGAACGAGAGGTGATCGAGGTAGTTGCGGGTGCGTTCAAGGCGAGAGATCTCGGACAGCATGCGCGGGGACAGCCCGTTGATGACGGGCGCGGTCGTCTGCTCCGGGTGCCGGCGCGGGAGGCCGGCCCGAACGTGTCCCGGCCGGTTACGCGGCATGGACCTTTCGGTTCGTTGTCATGCGGCCCATGGTGTCACGGTCTCGAACGCTTCTCGAGTGCTTTCGCGAGGCGGCGCGGATTCGAGGGTCTCGAAGCCGCACCGCCTTTCGCCTCCTCAGACGCCGTTGAGGGCGTAGTTGCGGAAGGTGGCCAGCAGGGGCAGCACCTCGGTCTTGTTGGGGTCCTCGGTCACGGCCCGCATCGCGTCGATGACGGTGTGGGCGATGACCTTGGTGACGGTGAGGTCGTCGGCGGCGGTGACCGTGCCCCAGGCCTTGAGGGTCTGGGTGAGCAGGGCGCTCATCCGGGCGCCGATGTTGGCGCTGACGGCGTCCGAGAGCTCGGCGATCTCCTCGTCGCTCATGCTGGAGCGCAGCCCGAAGGCCAGGGCCATCAGCGTGTCCATCGCGTGCTCGCCGTACGCGGCGACCAGCGCCGGCAGCGACCGTTCCCCGGTCGCGCCCGTCGCGAGGGCGACCAGCGCCTCGTCGTCGTCCTTCCAGGCCGCCTCCAGGGCGGCCAAGGCCCGGAGGGCCTCGTCCATGCTCAGCCCGTCTGTCATGCGGGCAACGCTATTGAGCATCCGGTGCCCGAATCTGCAATTCGGGCACCAGGATCACTCCATCGAGCGAAGTCAGGGCCGTTCCGGCCGGTGGACGTGTGCGAAGTGCTCCGCGTTCCAGCGGCCGCCCAGCTCGGGGGCCAGGGAGGCGACGGCGAGGGCCGCGAAGTCCTCGGCGGCGCCCGCCCGTTCCGGTAGGGCGCCGAGCAGCGGGGCGCCGGCGGAGCGGGGCAGGTCGGCGAGGTTGCAGCGTTCGGCGAGGCCGGGCTCGGCGGGCCAGGAGCCGACGACGACGCCGGTGAGCGGGAGTGCGCGGGCGGCCAGGGCCTCGGCGGTGAGCGAGACGATGTTGAGGGTGCCGAGTCCGGCGGACGCGATGAGGAGGACTTCGGCCGGGAGTCCGGCGTCCAGGACGGCCCGGGCCTGATCGGCGAGCGTGCGGCCCTGGCCGTCGTAGCGGACCAGCAGCCCGCCCGCGCCCTCGACCAGCACCAGGTCATGGGTGGCGGCGAGGTCCCGTACGGACGCGACCACCTCGGCGGGGGAGAGGTAGGGCATCCCGGCCCGCCGGGCGGCGGTGTCGGGGGCCAGCGGCTCGGGGTAGCGCACCAGCTCACGGATCGTCAGTTCGCCTGCCAGGCGCCGCACTTCGGCGGCGTCGCCGGGCTCGCCCGGCGCGACGCCGGTCTGTCCGGGCTTGAGCACGGCGACCTTCCGGCCGTCGTGCAGCGCGGCCGAGGCGAGGGCCGCGGTGGCGACGGTCTTGCCGACGTCCGTGTTGGTGCCGGTCACGAACAGGATGCGCGCGGTCATCCGGCCACCGCCGCGGCGGTCACTGCGGCAGCGATGCGTGCCACGTCCTGGTCCTCCGTCACGTAGGGGGGCATGGTGTAGATCAGGTCCCGGAAGGGGCGCAGCCAGACGCCCTCGCGGGCCGCCGCCTCGGTGGCCGCCGGGACGTCCACCGGATGGTCCAACTGCACGACGCCGATGGCCCCTTGGACCCGCACGTCGCTCACGCCCGGCACCTGGGCCGCCGCCGCGAGGCCGTCCCGCAGCCCGCCCTCGATGCGCTTGACCTCGACTGCCCAGTCCTGCCCGAGCAGCAGGTCCAGCGAGGCGTTGGCGGCCGCACAGGCCAGCGGGTTGCCCATGAAGGTCGGGCCGTGGGCGAGGACGGGCATCTCGCCGCGGCTGATGCCGTCGGCGATCTCGCCGGTGCACAGCGCGGCGGCCAGCGTGAGGTAGCCGCCGGTGAGCGCCTTGCCGAGGCACATCACGTCCGGGGAGACGCCCGCGTGGTCGGCGGCGAACAGGGCGCCGCTGCGGCCGAAGCCGGTGGCGATCTCGTCGAAGACCAGCAGCACGCCGTGCCGGTCGCAGAGTTCGCGCAGCATCCGCAGGTAGGCGGGGGAGTGGAACCGCATCCCGCCCGCACCCTGGACCACCGGTTCGACGATGACGGCGGCCAGCTCGTCGGCGTGACGGACCATCAACTCCTCGAACTGCGCGGCGTATTCGGGGTCGAGCGGGGCGTCGAGGCCGGCCGGGGGCTGGGGGGCGAAGAGCTGCCCGGGCAGCACCCCGCCCCACAGGTGGTGCATCCCGCCGTCGGGGTCGCAGACCGACATCGGGTGGAAGGTGTCGCCGTGGTAGCCGCCGCGCCAGGTCAGCAGTCGGCGCTTCTCGGGCCGCCCGGTGGACTGCCAGTACTGGAGACACATCTTCATCGCGACCTCGACCGCGACCGAGCCGGAGTCGGCGAGGAAGACGTGCTGGAGCGGCTCCGGGGTGATCTCGACCAGGCGGGCGGCCAGCCGGACGGCGGGCTCGTGGGTGAGCCCGCCGAACATCACATGGCTCATCCGCCCCAGCTGCTCGCGCACCGCCTCGTCCAGCACCGGGTGCCGGTAGCCGTGGATCGCCGCCCACCAGGAGGACATGCCGTCGACCAGTTCGCGCCGCCCGCCCGCGACGGGCTCCGCCAGGCGCAGGCGGACGCCCGAGGCGGATTCGACCACGTACGGGGTGACGGTGCCGGGCATCGGCCCGTACGGGTGCCAGACGTGCGCCCGGTCGAGGGCGAGCAGCGTGTCCGCGGACAGCTGGGTCATGGTGGGGTCTCTCCGGGGTGTGCTGGAGGGTCAGGCGTTGGGCGCGAGTTCGGTGCCGGCGCCGCGGCGGCGGACCTTGACCAGGTCGTCGCGCAGCTCGTCGTTCGGGCTCTCCGGGGCGGCCGGAGCGCTCTCGCCGACCGGGGCGGTCCCGCCGAGGGGCGGGTGCTCGTGCCCGCCGCACGGCCCGCAGCCGCCGCCGCTGCCGCAGGCCGAGGCCGCGGTGCCGCACCCCGAGCCGGAGGCCGCGGCAGCGGCCACGTCGGCGCGGTGGCGGGGCAGGGTGGCCTCGCCGGCGCCCTCGACCTCGAAGCCCGCGTCCTTGATCATGTCGAGGTCGGCCTGCCCGGCCTGGCCCTCGCTGGTCAGGTAGTCGCCGAGGAAGATCGAGTTGGCGATGTGCAGGCCGAGCGGCTGCATGGTGCGCAGGTGGACCTCGCGGCCGCCGGCGATCCGCACCTCGGTGTCGGGGTTGACGAAGCGGACCATCGCCAGGATGCGCAGGCAGCGCTGCGGGGTGAGGTTCCACTCCTTGGCGAGCGGGGTGCCCTCGAAGGGGATGAGGAAGTTGACCGGGACGGAGTCCGAGCCGAGCTCGCGCAGCGCGAACACCACGTCGACCAGGTCCTCGTCGGTCTCGCCCATGCCGGCGATCAGGCCGGAGCAGGCGGACAGGCCGGCGCCGTGCGCCTTCTGCACCGTGTCGACCCGGTCCGCGTAGGTGTGGGTCTTGGTGATGGTCCCGTAGGTGTTCTCGGAGGTGTTGAGGTTGTGGTTGTAGGCGTCGGCGCCGGCCGCCTTGAGCCGCTCGGCCTGGTTGTCCGACAGCAGGCCGAGGCAGACGCAGATCTCGACCTCGGGGTCGGCGTCCTTGATGGCGGCCATGGTGTCGGTGACCCGGTCGATGTCACGGTCCGTCGGGCCGCGGCCGCTGGCGACCAGGCAGACCCGCTTGGCGCCGCCGGCCACCCCGGCGCGGGCGGCGTCGGCGGCCTGGTCCGGCTTGAGCCAGGTGTACTTGAGGATCTCGGCCTTGGACCCGAGCCGCTGGGAGCAGTAGGAGCAGTCCTCGGGGCAGAGCCCGCTCTTGAGGTTCACCAGGTAGTTGAGCTTGACCCGGCGGCCGAACCAGCGGCGGCGCACCTTGCCGGCCGCGGCGACCACGTCGAGCAGCTCGTCGTCGGTGGTGGCGAGGACGGCCAGGGCCTCCTCGCGGGTCGGGACTTCGCCGCGCAGGCCCTTGGCGGTGAGGGTATCGAGCAGATCCATGGGGCCGATCCTGCCTGCTGGCGCTCGAATGGCGCCAGAGCAAACCCACCAGAAGATCCCCGGAAGGATGTGCCGATTGCCACAGTGTCGAAGCTCACGGCGTCGGCGCTGGTCACGCGCTTGACGGCGGCGCCGCAGGGCGGTTACCGGCGGGTAGGTCGGAGGCGGGGCGGGCGAAGATCGACAAGCCCCCGACCCCGTGACCAGCGCCACTCGGCGGGTGCTTAGAATCTGCGCCATGACCACGCAGGGGGAGCGCACCCCGACTCCGGGAGAGGGCCAGGACGGCCGGGCAGGACAGCGGACCGGCGGGGGAGCCGGCGAGGCCGTCGGCACCGGGGGCACCGCGGTCGCCGCGGCGGCGGACCGCAGGCGCGGCCGGCGGCTCACCGCCCGCCGGGCGGTCGGCTGGGTCGTGATGGTCGGCGTGGTCGCGGCCGGCGGATGGATCATCACCAGCCCGACGCCCGGCGACTACATACCCGGCCTGGGCCCGTCCAAGGCGGACTCCGCCCGCACGCCCCCCGTCGTGGGCTCCCCACCGCCCACCACCGACCCCGAGGGCCTCAACGCCGACAACCTCTTCCCCGCCCAGCGCCCGGTCGAGGTCGCCGGCTACAAGGCCCGGCGCGGCGGCATCCGGCAGGGTGAGAAGTGCGACGAGGTGCTCCAGGACCGTACCCAGGAGCTGCTCAAGGACAGCGGCTGCCAGGCCTACCTGATCGTCAGCTTTACCGGCGTCGACCGCCCGGTGCGCAGCAGCGTCACCCTGCTGCGTTTCGCCGACCAGGCCGCCGCCGCCAGGGCCGCCGACACTCTGCGCGGCAAGCCCGGCGTGGTCGCCTTCATGCTCGCCGACACCAACATCGCGCCCGCGCAGTCCGGCGGTGCCAAGCCGGGCGGCGAACCGCGGATCGAGGCCGTCGGCCACTACGTGACCGTCACCAGCTCCCGCGCCGGCGACGCCCGTCCGGCCGGCACCCCCGCCCCGGGCGCCCCCGCGACGACCACCCCGGCGCCCGGCGCCTCGGGCACCGGCGGCGAACCGAACCTGGACGAGGCCACCCGCGCGCTGTCCTACGTGGCGGGGCAGCCGTTCGTCTGGATGTAGCCGCAGCGGTGTGACGAACGGCCAGGGGCCCGGCGCGGACTGCGCGCCGGGCCCCTGGCCGTTCCGACATCACCCGCCGAGGTCAGCCGCCGAGGTCAGCCGCCGAGCCGGTCCACCGCCGTCACCCGCACCACGGCCCGGCCCTCCTCGTCCGAGCCGTACAGGTCGACCTCGGCGCTGATGCCCCAGTCGTGGTCGCCCTCCGGGTCGTCGAAGATCTGCCGGACCTTCCAGGCGGAGTCCTCCTCCTCGATGATCAGCATCTTCGGGCCGCGCGCGTTCGGACCGGTGCCCAGGTCGTCGTACTCGTCCCAGTAGCCGTCCATGGCGTCCGCCCAGCGGTCCGCGTCCCAGCCGTACTCGCCGTCCAGCTCGCCGAGTTCGTTCCAGTGCTCCAGGGCGCACAGCTCCACCCGGCGGAACATCTCGTTGCGCACCAGCACCCGGAACGCCCGGGCGTTCGCCGTCACCGGCGCCGGCTTGTCGTCCAGGGTGACCTCGGCGGTGGCCGCCTCGGTCGGGTTGGCCAGCTGCTCCCACTCGTCCAGCAGGCTGGAGTCGACCTGGCGGACCAGCTCGCCGAGCCAGGCGATGACGTCCTTGAGGTCGTCGGTCTTCACGTCCTCGGGGACGGTCTGCTCCAGCGCCTTGTACGCACCGGCCAGGTAGCGCAGCACGATGCCCTCGGTGCGGGCCAGTTCGTAGAAGCCGACGTAGTCCGAGAAGGTCATCGCCCGCTCGTACAGGTCGCGCACCACGGACTTCGGCTGGAGCTGGTGGTCGCCGATCCACGGGTGCGCCCGGCGGTACACCTCGTACGCGTGGGTGAGCAGCTCCTCCAGCGGCTTCGGGTAGGTGATCTCCTGGAGCCGCTCCATCCGCTCCTCGTACTCGATGCCGTCCCGCTTCATCTCGCCGACGGCCTCGCCGCGCGCCTTGTTCTGCTGGGCGGCGAGGATCTGGCGCGGGTCGTCGAGGGTCGCCTCGACCACCGAGATGACGTCCATCGCGTACGCGGGGGAGGTCGGGTCGAGCAGTTCGAAGGAGGCCAGTGCGAAGGTGGACAGCGGCTGGTTGAGCGCGAAGTTCTCCTGGAGGTCCAGGGTCAGGCGGACGATCCGGCCCTCGGCGTCCGGCTCCGGCAGCCGTTCCACCACGCCGCCCTCCAGCAGCGAGCGGTAGATGGCGATCGCGGTGCGGATGTGGCGGCGCTGGGCCGCCTTGTCCTCGTGGTTGTCGGTGAGCAGCTTGCGCATCGCCTCGAAGGCGTTGCCCGGGCGGCCGATCACCGACAGCAGCATGGCGTGGCTCACCTTGAACCGGGAGACCAGCGGCTCCGGGTCGGCGCCGATCAGCTTGTCGAAGGTCTCCTCCGTCCAGCCGACGAAGCCCTCCGGCGCCTTCTTCCGCACCACCTTGCGCTTCTTCTTCGGGTCGTCCCCGGCCTTGGCGATCGCCTTGTCGTTCTCGATCACGTGCTCCGGCGCCTGGGCCACGACCTGGCCCACGGTGTCGAAGCCGGCCCGGCCCGCGCGCCCGGCGATCTGGTGGAACTCGCGGGCGCGCAGGATGCGCACGCGCTGGCCGTCGTACTTGGACAGGGCGGTGAACAGCACCGTGCGGATCGGCACGTTGACGCCGACGCCGAGCGTGTCCGTCCCGCAGATCACCTTCAACAGGCCCGCCTGGGCGAGGCGTTCGACCAGTCGGCGGTACTTCGGCAGCATGCCCGCGTGGTGCACGCCGATGCCGTGGCGGACGAAACGCGACAGGTTGCGGCCGAACTTGGTGGTGAAGCGGAAGCCGCCGATCAGGTCGGCGATGGCCTCCTTCTCCGCCTTCGAGCACATGTTGATGCTCATCAGCGACTGGGCCCGCTCCACCGCTTCCTTCTGGGTGAAGTGCACGACGTAGACCGGTGCCTGGCCGGTCTGCAGCAGCTCCTCCAGGGTGTCGTGCATGGTGGTGCGGCGGTACTCGTAGAACAGCGGCACCGGGCGGGTCGCGTTGCGCACCACCGTGGTCGGCCGGCCGGTGCGGCGGGTCAGGTCCTCCTCGAACCGGCGCACGTCGCCCAGCGTCGCCGACATCAGCAGGAACTGCGCCTGCGGCAGCTCCAGCAGCGGGATCTGCCAGGCCCAGCCGCGGTCCGGCTCGGCGTAGAAGTGGAACTCGTCCATGACGACCTGGCCGATGTCGGCCCGGGTACCGTCGCGCAGCGCGATCTGCGCCAGCACCTCGGCCGTGCAGCAGATGATCGGCGCGGTCGGGTTGACGCTGGCGTCACCCGTCATCATGCCGACCTGCTCGGTGCCGAACATCTTCACCAGGTCGAAGAACTTCTCCGACACCAGCGCCTTGATCGGCGCCGTGTAGAAGGTCCGCTGCCCCTCCGCCAGCGCCGCGAAGTGCGCACCCGCCGCCACCAGGCTCTTTCCCGAGCCCGTCGGCGTCGCCAGGATGACGTTGTTCCCGGAGACCAGCTCGATCAGCGCCTCCTCCTGCGCCGGGTACAGCGTGATCCCGCGCTCCTCCGCCCAGGCCGCGAAGGTCTCGTACAGCGCATCGGGAGTGGCGGGCTTCGGCATCAGATCAAGGAGGGTCACCGGGCTATCTTGCCTGCTCGCCGCCACCCCCGGCAAAGCCCGGCGGCGGGGCGCCGGGCTCGGTGCGGGCCGCCGGGGTCAGAACGGCGCGGTGGGGGACTGCCCGGACAGCCGGGGGTCGTTCGCGCAGCCCTGGGCACGGACCAGTTCCCGCGCGGTGCGCAGCGCGGCGTCCACCCGGATCTGGTGGACCCTGGCGGCGGGCGTCCGGGCGGAGCCGCGGTCGCCGGTGATCGTGATCTTGCGGTACGGGAGCGGGGCGCTGCCGGGCTTGCCGGCGGGGGCGGGAGTGGGTGCGGCGGGGGCGGCAGTGGGAGTGGGTGCGGCGGGGGCGGCAGTGGCCGTGGGGGCAGCGGCGGCGGGGGGATCGCAGCGGAGCAGCAGCTGCACCGTGCCGTCGTGGAAGAGCCAGCCCTGCGCGCCGGCGCCGAACTCCAGCTGCGCGGGGCGGTCCGGCTCCCAGCCGGAGGCCTCCGCGTCGCTCTTCGCCCGGAGGAACCGTTCGTCCGCGTGCGCGACCTCGATCTTCGCGACCCAGTGGCTCCGGGCGTCGTCGCCCGCCCAGTCCACCGCGCAGACCGGATCGGCCTGGGCGTCCCGGGCGCCGAGCTGCTCGCTGCCCTCCCAGACCACCGCCCGGTGACCCTCGCCGGACAGCGCCGCGAGGTCCTCGTGGGTGAAGGCGCTCCAGCAGGCGCCCTGCGGGACGTCGACCGCCAGCGTGGACCGCCACCACCAGAACCCGCCGCCGAGACCGGCGGCCAGCACCGCCGTGCCGAGGGCGACCGGGAGCACGCGTCGGTGCGAGCGCTCAGCCATCGGCCTTCTCCTTCCCCTGCACCAGATCGGGCATCGCGGGCGCGGCGTCGGGCAGTTGGACCCGGTTGCTGCACCGGTACTCGGCGGCGGCGGCCCGGGCGACCTTCAACGCGATGTCGCCGTACGCCTGACGGCCCTTCGCCGCCGGGTCGGCGTAGACCCCGTCGCTCCCCACGTCGACCCGGAAGTACGGGGGCGCCTTGCGCTTGGCGGGGTCGCTCGCGGCGGGGACCTGGAAGTCGCACCGCACGTACAGTCGGACCCGGTGGCTCCCGTCGGCCGTGGCCAGCCACGCGGCGCCGGGCCCGCCGTCGAGCGGGGTGGCCCGGCGGTTGCGCGAGGCGTCCTGGGCGCGATCGGCGTCGATGCCGCTCCACGCCGGATCCACCCGCACGGCCAGCAACTTGCCCTGGCGGCCGTCGTCGCCCTGCCAGGAGAGGCGGCACGCGTTGCTGCGGATCTCGGTCTCCTCCGGGGAGGTCGGCGTCTGGAGCCGGGGGTGTGGCCCGACCTCCGACACCTTTCCGTACGCGCCGGTGAGCGGCCTCAGGTCGGTCCCGGAGAGCGTCGACCAGCAGGCGCTGCGCGGGATCTCCAGCGACCGCCACGGCCGCCACACCCAGAGCACGCTCCCGGCGATGAGGGCCACCCCGAGGACCCCCGCCGACCAGGGCACCCAGCGCCGCTGGGGCGGGCGCGGGGCGTCGAGCGGATTCGGAACGAAGTACGGGACGTCGGGCATGTTCAGTTTTCCGTCCGTATCGGGGTTGCCAGGGCCCGGGCCGGGAATAGTCGATTCGTTGCCCCGGGTGAATCGCCCGGTCCGGCTAAGAGTTCGGGATTCATTCGACGATCGAATTCGAAGTTCGCCACAGGGCGGTCCCTCCAAGTGGATAGGCACGGAGCGTACCGAAATCATCGAAGCTCCGTCGGCGAATCCGGTGGAAACGGTCGAATGAGAATACGGAACGGGCGATTCGGCATTTTCGCTATTCACCCCCGGTGAACACCGCATGGACGGCGACAAGAAACACCGTCCAAGCTGTGCGGAGTCGCACATTGCCCCGCTCTCGCCGCCCGTGCCAGAGTGCCGGGCATGGCCCACCCCCTCGCCTCCCAGCCCCGCCCCGCCGCCGGGCCCGCCCCCGCACACGTCTTCGACTGGCTCGACGAGGCCGCCGCACTGCGCGCCGACGCCGGGCTGACCCGCACGCTGCGCAGCCGGCGCGCGGAGGACGCGGTGCTGGACCTCGCGGGCAACGACTACCTGGGGCTGACCAGGCACCCGGCGGTGACCGGGGCCGCGGCGGAGGCCGCGCGGCGGTGGGGCGGAGGGGCGACCGGGTCCCGGCTGGTGACCGGGACGACCGCGCTGCACACCGAACTGGAGCGGGAGCTCGCCGAGTTCTGCGGGGTCGAGGCCGCGCTGGTGTTCTCCTCCGGGTACACGGCCAACCTCGCCGCCCTCACCGCGCTGACCGACCCGGACACCCTGATCGTCTCCGACGCCTACAACCACGCCTCGCTGATCGACGGCTGCCGGCTGGCCCGCGCCGACGTCCACCGGGCCCCGCACAGCGACCCGGCGGCGGTCGCCGAGGTGTTGGCTGCGCGGGAACAGCGGCGGGCCCTCGTGGTCAGCGACTCGGTGTTCTCGGTGGACGGCGACGCGGCGCCGCTGCGCGCACTGTCCGAGGCCGCCCGGGCCGGCGGGGCCGCGCTGCTGGTGGACGACGCCCACGGGCTGGGGGTGCTCGGCCCCGGCGGGCGCGGCGCACTGGCGGCCGCCGGACTGGCCGGGCAGCCGGACACCGTCGCCACCGTCACCCTGTCGAAGTCGCTCGGCTCCCAGGGCGGCGCCGTCCTCGGCCCGCGCCGGGTCATCCGGCACCTGACCGAGACGGCCCGCACCTTCATCTTCGACACCGGCCTCGCCCCGGCCGCCGCCGGCGCCGCCCTCGCCGCGCTGCGCCTGCTGCGCGCCGAACCGGAGCGCGCCGACCGCGCCCGCGAGGTCGCCCGCACGCTCTCCGCCCGCCTCACCGCCGCCGGCCTGCACGCCTGCGCACCCGACGCGGCCGTGGTCTCGGTCCGCGCCCCGGGCCCGGAGGCCGCGGTCGCCTGGGCCGCCGACTGCCTGCGCGCGGGCCTCGCCGTGGGCTGCTTCCGGCCCCCGTCCGTCCCGGACGGCATCTCCCGCCTGCGCCTGACCGCCCGCGGGGACCTCACGGACCAGCAGATCGCCGACGCCGTCCGCACCATCGCCGACCTGGCCCCGGCGGGAGCCCGGAGCGCATGACCGCTCGGCGGCCGGGGGCGACAGCGGGCAGGAGGGCGGGATGGCCGATCTGAGCTGGGACGACGTGGCGTACATGTTCGACCCGAGCGACGGGGGGACGCTGCCGGACGTGGTCATCGACGGCACCACGGCGGCCGACTGGCAGGCGCTGCTCGACCTCGTCCGGGAACGGGGCTGGGCACACGAGTACCACGATGGCGACACCGTCCGGCCGCTCCCGGCGGCCGGGACGGTGCTGGCGCGCCCGGACGACGCGGACTGCCCGAGCCTGGTGGTGCGGCCGACCGCGCAGGTGTGTGCGATCTTCCGGTTCTACGCGGCCGAGGCGATCGACTTCGACGTCTCGCTCCGGGAGATCCAGGGACAGGAGCGCCTGGACGTCCTCTGCGCGTTCCTGACCGCGATCGGGCGGCGGCTGGGCAAGCCGGTGGTGATGTACGCCGAGGGCGGCTACGACGACTGCCCGATGATCGGGTACGACCCCGGGGCCGACCGGGTCGTGTCGATGCGCGCGGAGCGGGTGGACGGCTGAGCCGCCGCGCCGGGAGGGCCACGCCGGGGGCTGCTCGATCCGGGGCGGGACGGCCGGCTGCCCGGCGAGGGCGTCGCGGACACCGCGGTGGCGGACTCGCGCGCTACGGCTGCCCGAGGACCAACAGGGCCTCCGCACCGACCGGGCGGTAGCCGGCGGCCTGGAAGGCGCGGACGCTGGGGGCGTTGCCGGGGGCCTGCTGGGCCCAGACGACCTCGCCCTCCGGCAACAGGTGGCGGGCGGCGGTGGCGAGAGCGCGGCCCAGGCCCCGGCCCTGGGCGTGCGGGTCGACCTCGACGGCGGACTCCCAGCGGCCGGCCACGCCCCGGCCCAGGATGAGCACGCCGCCGTCGGCCTCGTACACCCGGACGTCCTCGCGGTAGCGCAACGCCCGTACCACGCGCGGGTGTTCGCGGTCCTCGACCGGGCTGAGCGGCAGCGGTGGCCCGCCCGGGAGACGGTCGGCGACGGTGAGCAGGTCGATGTTGTTGACGATCCGCCCGGTTCGCCCGGCGAAGGCGGTGAGGAAGGGCGGGCAGAGCGGGACGGACAGCGGGTCGCCCGGGGCGGCGGCGAGGGCGGCGCGCACCCAGTCCGGGTCCTGGTCGGTGAAGACCACGGCGTGCGCGGCGAAGGAGACCACCCCGGCCTCGCGCGGCGAGGGTTGGGGCACCACCGTCACCGAGCCGTCCGGCGGCGGGAACACGCCGCCCGCCGCGTCCGCCAGGATCTCCGCCAGCCCCCGCGTACCCATCACGCATCCGTCCCGTCGTGGTCGATGATCGTCAGGCCCGTCAGCCTAGGGCGTGTCTGACAATTCCCGCCGGGCGTGCGACGCCGGGGCACGCACCTCGCCGCGTTGTCGTCAGTCGCCGATGGCCCCCAGCCTTCGGCCGGGAGGTGCCCCCACCGCATGGACTCCCTCC